>NZ_JBVJIJ010000007.1:391932-392312 GCF_055586325.1 Dactylosporangium sp. NPDC051087
GTTAGGCGAACCCTCCTCCCTCCCACCAGCGCGAGACCAGAAAAAGGGGGGGCCCCCCCCGCTGTTCTGTGTCTGCCCTGTGTCTGCCTGTGTCTGCCGGGACCTCGGCCGTCGAGCCGGCCGCCACCGCACAGACGCGCACGCACCGCCGCACAAGAGCCCACGCACCGCCGCACAAGAGCCCACGCACCGCCGCACAAGAGCCCACGCACCGCCGCCGAGGAGCACGCGTACGGCCCCGCACAAGGAGCGCACGCGCCGCCGAAGGAGCACAGGCGCCGCCGCGCAAACAGAGCGCACGGCACAACGCAGCGGGGGGGGGGGGGGGGGCTAGAGGACGCGGTTATTTGCGTCTGGCCATCCCAAAAGAGATCGTTTCC
>NZ_JBVJIJ010000008.1:0-114189 GCF_055586325.1 Dactylosporangium sp. NPDC051087
TAGATGCCTCAAGAACCTCTATCTTTCCAGCTCGCGGGGGCATTGTCGCGTCCGAGATGCCTCCGCCACATCAATCTCATCGGTGGATCAGGGCTGAGCGCTGGCAGAGCGGTGCCGCTAGGGTGGGCCAATGGCGTCTGTCAGGCAGATTCAGGTCACGTTCGACTGCGCGGACCCGGTGCGCGTCGCCCGGTTCTGGTGCGAGGTCCTGGGATATGTCGCGGCGGTCGAGGACGAGCCGGGGGCGGCGTCCGCGTCGTGCAGCGATCCCGCAGGAGCCGGCCCGCGGCTGTATTTCCAGCGGGTCCCCGAGGGCAAGGTGGTCAAGAACAGGGTGCATCTCGACGTCCGGGTCGGCACCGGCCTCGTCGGCGCGGAGCGCCTGGCCGCGCTGGAGACCGAATGCGCACGGCTGGTCGCGCTCGGGGCGGTCCGCGGGCAGCTCCTGGTCGCCGACGAGGAAAACGAGTCGTGCCAGGTGATGCAGGACGTCGAGGGCAACGAGTTCTGCCTCGACTGAGCGGCCGCGGTCAGCGTGCCTCGCGCAGGTCGGCGAACGCCACGATGTTGTCGCGGTAGTGACCGGTCGAGGCGTCGAACTCGCCGCCGCAGGTGATCAGGCGCAGGGCGGCGCGGTCGACCGGGCCGTAGACGGCCTGGGTGGGGAACGCGTCCTTCGGGTGCCGCTCGACCTTGCCGACGGCGAACACCGCGAGGCTGCCGTCGAGGCGGGTCACGGTGACCTCGTCGCCCGGGACCAGGGTCGCCAGGTGGTAGAAGGCGCCCCTGGTGCCCTTCCAGTCGACGTGCCCGGCGAGGACGGCCGGTCCCAGCGCGCCCGGGGTGGGCGCGCCGGTGAACCAGCCGACGGTGCTCGCGTCCGCGGGCACCTCCATGGTGCCGTCGGGCCGCAGGGACAGGCCGACCACCTCGCTGGTCACGCCGAGCCTCGGGATGCTGACACCGACCGGCGGTGAGGACACCATCAACGGCCCGGAGGTCAGCTCGCCGGGGCGGCTCACCGTGGCCGAAGGCGCCGGGGTCGAGGGCCGGGGTGCCGGCTGTGATGCCGGCTGGGGTGCCGAGCACGCCGCCAGGAGCAGCACCGCGCAGAGCAAGGCGGGACCGCGCACGGCTCAGACCTTGCGGCGCCGGTAGAAGGCGACCGCGAGCGTGCCGGCCACCGCGGCGCCACCGACCGAGTAGATCAGCGCCGGGTCCATCCGGTTCCGCGGCAACGACGAGCCGTCGCCGGTCTCGACGCCACCGGCC
The DNA here is from genome assembly GCF_055586325.1 of Dactylosporangium sp. NPDC051087. Classification (NCBI taxonomy): domain Bacteria; kingdom Bacillati; phylum Actinomycetota; class Actinomycetes; order Micromonosporales; family Micromonosporaceae; genus Dactylosporangium; species Dactylosporangium sp. NPDC051087. The sequence continues at coordinate 1,273 of NZ_JBVJIJ010000008.1, forward strand.
GGGACCGAGCCGGCGGCCGCGCCGGCGACCATGCCGCAGGTCGCGACGTCGGTCGCCTCCTCCGGGATGTTGGGCACGCCGAGCGACTTCGCGAACGTCGACTCGCCGAGGGCTTCCAGGTCGTACTTGCCGTTGCCGTTCGCGTCGATGCCGTGCTGCACGATGTGCAGGTCCTTGATGTGCTCGATCGTGCCGGCCGGCAGCTGCGCGGCGGGGATCGTGCGCTCGTAGGACAGGTCGCCCTTGGCGTCGGCGGTCGGGAAGCGGTCCACCGCGAGGCCGCTCGCCTTCGTCGTGTCGCCGGTGGTCGTCAGCGAGACGAAGATGTCGCCGTACATCGGCAGCCCCTCCTCGACGCTGAGGTAGCCGTTGCCGTTCTTGTCGTCGGCCAGGGTCGGGCAGTGGAAGTCCGTGCCGCCCGCGGAGCCGTGCAGGTGCTGGGCGTGCGGCGAGCCGGGGGTCATGCCCGTCGACTTCAGCACGATCTTCAGGTCGCCGTTGGCCATGGGGGTGAGCGTCGCGCTGCCCTTGGCACCGGACTTGCCGAGTTCCTGCAGTTGCACCGAGACCGACTCGGCGGCGGACGCGGGCGCCGGTGCCAGGAACGGCACGGTCACCGCGACCGCCGCGACCGGAAGGGCCGCGATGGCGGCTCGTCTGAGGTTCATGAGGGGTCTCCGATCGCTTGACGATGTGACAGGAGTGGTTCGGAGCCGTGATCCGTCCGGATTGGTGCGGAAAGCTCAGCGCAGCTCGAAGCCGGCGGTCACGGTGCGGAAGCCGTCGAGCGCGGCGTCCCAGCCGGCGTCCGGCGCGGTCCACGACACGACGAACCCGCGGCCCTCGCCGATCGCGAAGTTCCGGCGCAGGGTGTGCCAGCGGGTGCCGTCCTCGTCGAACGTGTACTCCCAGTCGGCGCCGCCCTGCTGGTACAGCGCCACGCTGATGGTGACCCGGCGGTACCCGGCGGGCCTGGCCGGCCCGGCGAGCAGCACGCGTTCCTGCTCCGTCCAGTACGCCACCCGGTCCTCGTCCAGGGGCGGCGTCGGGTCGACGGTGAAGCCCTGCCGCCCGGCCGGGTCGAGGAAACACGCGACGGGACCGTCGGTGGCGCGCGCCCAGCCGTCGGGCACCAGGGTGCTGAAGCCGTCCTCGTCCCGCCGGACCCACCCCTGCGCGGCCGCGTCCGTGGCGGTCGCGTCCGCGTCCGTGGCGGTCGCCCCGGAACACCGCAACGGTGCCGGAAAGCGGACCTGCACGGTCGACGGCGCGGCCGGCGGCATGACCGCGGGAGGGGAGGCGTCGCCGGCCGGTCGGGTGGCGGCCCAGGCGCCGGCTCCCCCCGCGGCGAGGAGCACGACGGCGAACCCGGCCACGACCGCCTTGCGCCGCGTGGTCGCACGGATCGCCGTCGCCGCCGCGGTACCGGTGCCGCCGGCCGGACCGGACGGGGCCGCCGGCCGTCGCTGGACGGGGACACGCCACCGCGGGGCGGGTGGCCGCCGCCCGGCCAGCGCCGCCTCCAGCAGCGGCCGAGCTCCGGCGACGGTCAGGCGGTCGCCCGGGTCGCGGCGCAGCAGCCCCTCGATGACCGGCCCCAGCGGTCCGGCGCGCCGCAGCGCGTCCGGCGGCTCCTGCATCAGCGCGGTCAGCTGCTCGATCGGCGTGGCCCGCTCGTACGGCGGGCGGCCCTCCACCGCGAGATAGAGCGTCGCGCCGAGCGACCACAGGTCGGTGCCGGTGCTCGACGCGCCGGCCATGACCCGCTCGGGCGCGACGTACGCGGGCGAGGCGAGCAGCACGTCCTCGCGGGTCGCGTCGGCCCGGAAGCGCTCCTCCTCGAACACCGCCACCCCGAAGTCGCCCAGCAGCGTCTGCCCGTCCTGCGTGAGCAGCACGTTGCGCGGTGTGACATCCCGGTGCAGCACCCCGGCGGCGTGCGCCGCGGCGAGCCCGTCGAGCAACGCCAGCCCGACCTTCGCGGCGCGCTCGACGTCGAGCGGCCCGTCGTCGCGGACGACCGCGTGCAGCGACCGGCCTTCGACGAACTCCATGACGATCCACGGCCGCCCGTCGGCGAAATGCACGTCGTACACGCGGACCACATTCGGATGTTTGAGCCGTCCCGCGGTGCGCGCCTCGCGGATCGTGCGCTCCCAGATGTCGGTGCGTCCGGGTGCCACGCCGGCGACCGGCATGACCTCCTTGACGGCGACCTCACGGTCGAGGATCTCGTCGTGCGCCTGCCAGACCCGGCCCATCCCGCCGCGCCCGACGACCCGGACGAGCCGGTACCGCCCGGCGACGACCTCCGCCGCCACTCCGCCATCCACTGCCATAACCCGGAGTTCGGAGCCGCACCCCGGCCGGATTGGTGTCGTGTTTTCCGTGGTTGACGCGTCGCGGCCGCCGGGCAGGTCACGCGCCCGTGTAGGCGAACGCCGCCCAGAAGTGCGGGTCGCGGAACGGCTGGTCGTCGAAGCCGCCCGGGTCCGTGCCGGGCAGGACCGCGGTCAGCTCGGCGCGGGTCGCGTCGCGCAGCCAGCGCTGGGCCAGGTTCAGCGCGACGGCGGGCGGGTGCCGGGCCCCGCGCCACAGCTGGTAGAAGGCCGTCATCAGGTAGGCGGTCGCCAGGTCGTCGACCTTCCAGGCGCTGGCGACGACGCCGGCGAAGCCGGCCTGCAGCAGCGCCGACGGCAGGCCGACGACCTCGTTCGGGGCGGTGACCTCGGTCAGGTTGGTCTCGCACGCCGACAGCACCGCGAGGCGCCGGCGGCCGGCCGGAAGGACCCGGCGCAGCTCGCCGAGGGTGACGTCCCGGTCGGTGAAGCACAGGCGGGTGTCGAGGATCGCGTGCGGCTCGGCGACGCCGTGGCAGGCGAGGTGCCAGACGGTGTACTCGTCGGCGTTGTCGCGGAACTCGGCCCACGTGCAGTCGTGGGTGACCCTGGTCCCGGGCGACGGCCAGCGGCGGGCGACGGCGTCGGTCTCGTGCGCGACGTGCCGCAACGGGATGCCGCCGGGGCTCGCGGGCGCGTCGACGGCGAGCAGCCGCAGCGGCCGCCGGTCGAGGTCGCGGGCGAGGTCCTGGCAGCGGCGCAGCCCGCGGGCGTTCGGCGCGTACCGGATCGCCGAGTAGCGCCCCGCGTGGCCGGGCGTGTCCGGGTCCCCGGCGGCGTGCAGCGGCAGGAGGCTGAGCAGCCCGACCGGGACGAGCGTCACGACCGCGCCGCGCGCCTTGTCGAGCAGCAGGTCCCGCATCCCGCCGTCCCACAGCGTCCGCAGCACCTCCGCGAGTGGGTCGGCGGCGGCCGCCACCGGGTCCGCGTCCCGCACCGCCGCCGCGCCCCGCACGGCCTGGCCGGACCGTGTGGTGCCGACGAGCGCGGCGACGGCGGCCCGGTCGAGCTTCGGCAGCTCGACGAACTGCGGGTCGTGCCGGGCGGCGACGACGAGGGCGTAACCGCCGGCCTTCGCGGCCGCGATGTACAGCAGCGCGCCGTCGCCGGTCGCCGCGGTCACGGCCGGGTAGTCGACGGCGGTGACCTGTTCGCCGCCGAACGTCCCGGTGAGCGCGATCGCCCGGCCGGTCTCCAGCGCGACGACGGCCTCCCGGTATCTGCGGCTGCGCGCCAGCCAGTACCCGGCGTCCTCGATGTGCTCCTGCGCGGCGGCGAGGACCCGCTCCCGGGCGCGGGTGCCGGTGCGCGCCGCGGCGTCCAGCGGGATGAGCGCGACCAGGTGCCGGTAGGCCTCGGCGGCCAGCTCCGGGTCGCCGGTGCCGACGGCCCAGCCGACCCATGCCGTGGCGAACCGGGCCCGCTCGACCGCGGTCGGGCAGGACGCGACGGCGTCCGCCCAGGCCCGCCGCCGGCGCTGCGGGGTGCCGCGCCCGGTCAGCGCGTCGTGCGCCGACAGCGCCTCCTGCAGCACGATCCGGTCCTCGACGCCGGGGCGGCGCCACGGCCGGCACCGCCGCCGGGCCAGCCGCACCGCCTCACCGACGTCGGTGCGGCCCGACCCGCGCCGCAGCAGCAGCCGGGCCAGGTCCGTGTCCGCCGCGGTGGTGGACCGCCACCGGCGCAGGCCGAGGTGCCGTCCGGTGCGGCAGTCGGCGATCCCGGCGTCCAGCGCGGCCGGGTCGTGCAGCGTCCGCACCCGGCCGTGGGTGGCGTAGATGACCGGGCGCAGGTCCATGCACAGCTCGTCGGTCGCCTCGGCGGCCAGGGTCAGCTCGTCCATCGCCTGCCGCAGCGCGCCGCCCAGGACGAGTTGCCGGGCGCGCAGCAGGTGCAGCAGGCTCGGTGCGCCGCCGTCCGCCGCGAGCCGCCGGACCATCGCGTCGAGGGCACTGGGATCGTCGTGGAGCTCGGCCGCGTCGAGGGCGCTGTCGGCGCCGGCGGCGGCGCCGACGACGAGGTGGACCGGTGGGAGGCGGTCACCGACGGGGCCCGGTGAGCGACGCGTGCCCTCGATCGCGCCGGTGGTGGCGTGCAGGGTCCGCACCAGCCGGATCCGGCGGAACCCGTCCTGGTGCGCGGGCGTCAGCACGTCCTCCGCGCGCGCCGCGACGTCGCGCATGAGACGGTCGATCTCGGCCTCGAGCGGGTGCCCGATCGACGCCTCGCGCTCCAGCAGGCCGCTGCAGGCCGCCACGAAGACGCGCGCGTCGGTCCGGCGGCCGTTGTCGTTCTCCAGGTCCCGGGTGTCGATCCGTGGGTACCAGGCCCGCAGCTCGGGCACCGCGCCGTCGAGGTCGTCGGCGAGCGCGGCGAGGAGCACCATCTGCCCGATCGCCGTAGTGACCCACCAGTCCTCGCCGTGCTGCCACTGCCGCTGCCGGGTCTGCCGGAAGCCGTGCCACGCCGCCCGCGCCGCCGCGCCGTCACTGCGGAGCCAGGCGTCCTTGTAGGCCCAGATGTGCAGCTTCAGCTCCGCGGCGGTGCGCTGGTACCAGTCTGCGTTCGTGAGGTCGCGCCGGATGAGGTGCACCTCGGCCTCGTGCGCCCACGGCTGCTCGAAAACGGGGTCGGTCGGCCCCCCGCACTCCGGGCACGGAAACGGCCACCGCTCGGGTGGGGAGTCGTCGTCGCCGGTGAGGCAGTGCTCGTTGTGGCAGCGCCAGCCGGCCACCTGGGCGTCGGGCGGCGGCTGGTAGCCGTACGACGTCCGCGGCGGTGCGCTCCGGCGGGTCCACATGCCTGCGTCCTGACGGACGGTCCGTCAGGAGCGGGCATGAACGATTCGCGGATCGAGTTCGAGACGAAGATGTCCGTCACCGCCGCCCCGTCCCAGGCGTGACGGTGGGATGGCTGCGAAGGACGACCGGGTTCCGGTTCCCCGCCGACATGCCGCGGCGGCTCGAACTGCTCGGCCGGTTCGAGATGGACCACGCCGGGTCCGGCGTCGACCCGACCGAGGTCTACCCGACCTGCATCGCCCCCTTCTACGAGCGGGCGAAGGCCGACCCGCAGGCGTTCGTGTCGGCGCTGCTCGCCGTGGTCCGCGACGACACCGGCGGCTTCGTCACCTACGGCGCGAGCTGCCTCGTCGTCGAGCTGCTCGGCATGGACCTGAAGCTCGACGAGGCCCTGGAGCTGCTCGACCGGGCCATCGCCGTCAAGCACGACCGCGGCCTGCCCAGCGCCGCCCTGAAAGGCTACGAGTGGACGCGCTGGCTCGCCGTCCACGGCCCCGGCACCTGGTGACCCGGCAGGTCACAGCACCAGGTCACAAGAGCAGGTCACAAGAGCAGGTCACAGCAGCAGGTCACGGAGGCGGCCGCGCTGGATCTGGCCGGTGGCCGGGGTCCGGGGGATCGACGCCGCGGTCGCGACCCGGCGGGGCACCTTGAAGGTGGCGAGCCGGCCGTCCACGTGGGACCGCACCTGCGCCACCGTCGGCGCCGGGCCGTCGGCGGGGAGCACGAAGACGGCGCAGACCACCTCGCCCCACTGCGGGTCCGGGAGGCCGACGACGGCGACGTCCAGCACGCCCGGCAGGTCGCGCAGGGCGTGCTCGACCTCGGCGGGGCCGACCGACTCGCCGCCGGTGCGGATCACCTCGCGGGTGCGGCCGGTCAGGTACAGGTAGCCGTCGTCGTCGAGCTGGCCGAGGTCGCCGGAGCGGTACTCGCCGGTGAGCGGGTCGGCGCCGAGGTAGCCGTTCATCACCGCGGGCCCCGTGACGCAGACCTCGCCGTCGGGGGCGAGCCACAGCGCGTTCGGGGTCGCGGCCCGGCCGACGCTGCCGGGTCTGGCGGCCAGCTCCCAGTCGTGCAGGGCCGCCATCCGGCCGGCCTCGGTGGAGCCGTACAGGATGGTCGTCGTCGTCCCGGGCAACCGGGCCTTGATCCGCTCGACGAGGTCCAGCGCGACGCTGGAGGTGCCGGTGTCGGCGTGCAGCAGGGAGCGCAGGTCGGCGGTGCGGTGCTCGCGGTCCAGGAGGCGCTCCCAGACGGCCGGGATGCAGTAGAGCGCCGAGGGGCGGCGGTGCTGGACGACGTCGATGACCGAGGCGGCGTCGGCGCGGCGGACCAGGTGCACGGCCGTGCGGTGCTGCCAGGCCTCCATCACGTAGTGCCAGCCGCCGTAGTGGTACAGCGGGAACGTGCACACGACCCCGCCGGGCCCGCGCAGCCCGCTGGTGAACGTGCCGCCGCCGGGAGCGGCCCGCAGCCAGCTGGCGCGGTGGCTGACGAGGGCGCCCTTCGGCGTGCCGGTGCTGCCGCTGGTGAGGTAGACGATGTGCGGCGCGTTGTCGTCGACGGCCCGCCGGTCGAACGCGGCCGACCCGTTCCGCAGCGTCTCATGGTGTACGCCCGGCGCCGCGAACGCACGATCCGTCAGGACGAGCCGGGGGTCGAGGTACTCCCGGACCGCGTCCCGCTCGTGCTGGGGGAGGGCCGGGTTCAGCGGGGCGAACACCGCGCCGAGCCGGGCGCACGCGACGAACACGTCCAGGACCCGCAGGGTCGGCGCGGCGCACCACAGCACGACGTCCCCGGCGCCGACCCCGAGCCCGGCGAGCGCGTTGGCCGCCCTGTTCGCGGCCACGTCGAGCTCGGCGAACGTGAGCGCGTCCTCACCGAGGGTGGCCGCGGTCTGCCGGGGCACGGTCAGCGCGGCGAGGGTGACGATGTCCCCGATCAACAAGCTCATGCCGCCACCTCCGCTGCGCTCCGGCGTCGGCCTGAGCCGAAACTGAGCCCATGATGATCAGCCCTCCGCTGCGCTCCGGTGCTGCTCATGCGCGGTCCCATGGACCGATCATGACCTGGGCGGGGCCCAGTGCGCCGTGCGATGTCTTGTCCCGGGTGATGTCGAGGGCCTTGGGCAGCGCGTCGACGCCCTCCAGGCGGTGGGTGATCAGGCAGTCGACGTCGACGTCGCCGCGGGCGATGAGCCGCAGCCCCTGCTCGAACGCGCCGCTGCCGGGGGAGTAGCCGCCCGCCCCGGACCGTGGATGCAGCAGTGCCACCGCCCGCTCCCGCAGCAGCCCGAGCGGCGCGGGAGCCGTGCGCGGCAGGACCGCGACCATGACGATCCGCCCGCCGCGGCGCACGCACCGGGCGGCGAGGTCGAGCGTGGACGTGCCGGCGAGGCCGGCGCCCGGCGTGCCGCCCGCGGTCTCGAAGACGACGTCGGCGCCGATGCCGCCGGTCGCCTCCAGGACGGCGGCGTGCACGTCGTCGGCCGCGTCGATGACGACGTCGGCGCCGGCGGTGAGCGCCAGCGCGCGTTTCGCGGGGCTGCGGCCGGTCACCATGACGAGCCCGGCGCCGCCGTGCCGGGCCACCTGCGTGTGCAGCACCCCCATGACGCCGGCGCCGAGGATGAGGACGCTGTCACCGGGCCGTACCTCGGCGATCGCGTGCCCGTGCAGCGCGCCGGCCAGCGGCTGCACCGCGGCGGCCTGCGACGCGGTCACGCCTTCCGGCACGGGCACGACGGACTTGGCCGGGACGGCGACGCGCGAGGCGAACGCGCCCGGTCTGGTGAAGCCGAGCACCCCGGGGGACGGGCACGCGTCCGGCCGGTCCCGGCGGCACGCGGCGCACACCCCGCAGGCGGCGGTCTCGACCGCCGTGACGAGGGTGCCGTCGGGGAGGGTGCCGGCGAACTCGTGACCGCCGAAGCGGGTCGGGCCGGCGGCGAGCCGGGCGGCGAGGACGTCGTGCATGGCGACCGGGTCACCGGCGATCAGCATGCACTCGGTGACGCTGGGCTGGACGCAGGCGACGTCGATGACGACCTCGTCCGGTCCGGGGTCCGGGTCGGGGACCTCCTCGACGGTGGTGTCGCCGAAGCCGTGCATGACCAAAGCCCGCATCTCGTGCTCTCCTCGCGGCCGTGCTTGACGGTGCGATCAGATTTTGTATTCAATATTCAAATCTCGTCAAGGGTGCGAGGCTCGGCAAGGGAGGACGCGGATGGAGCGGGAGCTCATGGTCACCGGGGTCGGCGGGCAGGGCATCCAGCTGCTCGCCAAGACCCTCGCGCTCGCCGCCACCCGCGAGGGGCGTTACGCGATGCTCGCGGCCGACTACGGCGGCGAGATGCGCGGCGGGCCGTCCAAGGCCGGTGTCGTCATCGGCGACGCCCCGCTGAAGGCGCTGCCGATCCTGCCGTCGGCATGGTCGGCGATCTTCGCCCACCACCGCTTCGCCGAAGGGGTCGAGGACCGGATCCGGCCGGGCGGCATCGTCGTGGCCAACGTCCCGCTCGTCGATCCTTCCGGGTTCCGCCCGGACCTGCGGGTGTTCGCCGTCGACGCGATGGGCACCGCCAAGTCCGTGGAGGCGCCGCAGGCGTCCGGGTTCGTCCTGCTCGGCGCGTACAACGCGCTGACCCGGCTGGTCCAGCCGGCGTCGCTGACCGCCGCGATGGAGGAGCTGCTGCCGCCGTACCGGCGCCAGCACGCACCGGCGAACGCCCGCGCCCTGGAAGCCGGCGCCGCGACGGTGGAGGTCAGCGCATGAGTGTCAGGTGTGGCTCGGGCCGACGCCGGAGCGTAGCGGAGGTGGCGGCATGAGCCTGGAACTGCTCGACGGCGGCGCCGCCATGGCCGAGGCCGCGATCGCCGCCGGCTGCCGGTTCTTCACCGGCTACCCCATGTCACCGTTCACCGGCCTGCTCGAGGAGATGTCCCGGCGGCTGCCCGCGGCCGGCGGCGTCTGCCTCAACGCGGAGAGCGAGATCGAGGGCGTCAACATGACCCTCGGCGCCGCCGCCGCGGGGGCCCGCGCCGCCACCGGCTCCTGCGGGCAGGGCATCGCGCTCATGCAGGAGGCGATCGCCGAGGCCGCGCTCAACGAGACGCCGTTCGTCGTGTTCAACCTCGCCCGCAACCAGCAGGACTACTTCCAGGCGACCCGCGGCGGCGGCTGGGGCGACTACCGCACGATCACCCTCGCGCCGAAGGACATCCCCGAGGCGGTCGAGCACACCCAGCTGCTGTTCCACCTCGCCGACAAGCACCGCGCGCCCGTCATGCTCTACGGCGACCCGCTGCTCGCGCAGACCCGGGTCGGCGTCGACGTCCAGCCGCTCGACTTCGGTCAGTTGCCCCCGAAGGACTGGGCCCTGGACGGCACCGGCGGCGGCACCGGCAACAGCCGGCAGATCTGGACCTGGGCGATGGGCAAGGCCAACGCGCCCGGCCTCGGTCCCGACGGGCACTGGCGGGCGATCGCCGACAAGTTCGACCGCATCGCCGAGCTGGAGCAGCGGCACGAGGAGTCCATGGTGGACGACGCCGAGACGGTCGTCGTCGCGTTCGGCACCGCCGCGAAGTTCGTCGAGCACGTCGTGGACGGGCTGCGCGCGGAGGGGCACCGCATCGGCTGGTTCCGCCCGGTCACGCTGTGGCCGTTCCCCGGGGCCGCGCTGCGCCGCGCCACCACGGGCGCCCGCAACGTCCTCGTCTTCGAGCTCAACGCCGGGCAGATGCTCGACGACGTGCGCATCCACGCCGCCGACCGCGACGCCGTCCGGTTCGTCGGCGGGGTCAGCATCGCCGAGTCCGGCCTCTCCTACGGCCCGCTGCTCGACGCTCCCGTGATCCGCGACCGAATTCTGGGTGCAATATGACCATCGACACGTCAGGCCCGCCGGTGCTGCCCGCGAAGCTCGCCGCCGACTTCAAGCCCAGCCTGCTGCTCGGCGAGCACTCGCTGTGCCCCGGCTGCGGCGAGCCCGTCGCCCTGCGGATCCTGCTGGAGGTCCTGCAGGAGCTGGACATCGTGCAGCGCAGCATCGGCGTCGTCGGGCATGGCTGCTACGGCAGCTTCGTGCGCATCATGGACGTCGACGTCCTGCAGTGCCTGCACGGCCGCGCCCCCGCGTGCGCCACCGGCATCAAACGGGTCAGGCCCGGCGTCGCCGTCTTCACCCTGCAGGGCGACGGCGACATGGCCAACGAGGGCCTGCAGGAGGTGCTGCACGCCGCCGCCCGCGGTGAGAACATCACCTGCGTGATGCTCAACAACGGGGTCTTCGGCGACACCGGCGGCCAGCAGACCGCCACCACCGTCCTCGGCCAGCGGACCAAGACCAGCATCGAGGGCCGCGATCCTGGCACGCACGGCTACCCGATCCCCGTCGCCGACCTCGTCGCGTCCCTGCAGGGCGTCGGCTACGTCGCCCGCGGCGCCGTCTCCACCGCCGGTGGTGTCCTGCAGGCGAAACGCATGCTGCGCAAGGCGTTCCAGACCCAGCTCGACGGCGGCGGGTTCAGCCTGGTGGAGATCCTCACCATGTGCCCCACCGGCTGGTTCGTCCCGACCGCCGAAGGCCCGACCTACCAGCAGGGCACGATGGAGCAGACCTACGGCATCGGCGAGCTGGTCACGCGATGAAGCTGGAGCGCGCCAACACCAGCGAGGCCGTGGCCGCGCACGTGCTGGACCTGCTCTTCGCCGGGCAGCTGCGCAGCGGGCAGCGCCTCGACCTCGACGAGATCGCGTCCACGCTGGGCGTCAGCCGGGTGCCGGTCCGGGAGGGCCTCATCCAGCTCGAACGCGACGGCCTGGTCGAGCGCGCCCACTACAAGCGGGCGTTCGTCGCCGAGTTCGACGACGCGACCGTCCGCGAGGCCTTCGAGCTGTACGGCATGCTCAGCGCCCTCACCAACCGCAGGGTCGCGGCGCTGCGGGATCCCGCGGTGGTGGAGGAACTGGCGAAGCTCGACGAGCGCCTCGCCGACTGTGAGGACCCGAACGAGTTCGAGTCCCTGGCGCGGGAGTTCCGGCGGGTCGTCAACGTCGCCGGTGCCCGCAACCACCTGCGGGCGCTGCTGCGCACGTTCAGCGGGCTCGTCCCCGTCGCGGCCCGCTTCTCCATCGACGACGCGCTGCCCGCCGAGCGCGCCGCCCTGCACCTGGAGTTCGCCGCCATCCGCGACGGCGACCCCGACGCCGCCGGCGCCGCGGCCCTCGCGCACCTGCGGCTCACCGCCGACAACGCCGTCGCCGCCCTGCGCCGCCGGGGCGTCTTCGCACCATCCGGTGTGGACGGTCCGGAGTGGACGGACGCGGCGGCCGTACTGAAGGGAACACGCCCATGAGCCGCGGCACCCTCGTCATCGACGGCGACAAGTGCAAGGGCTGCGAGCTGTGCCTCGCCGCCTGCCCGCCCAACGTGCTGACCATGTCGGCGACCGTCAACGAGCAGGGCTACCGGTATCCGGAGCTGCACGACGGCTGCACCGGCTGCACCGCCTGCCAGATCGTCTGTCCCGACTACGTCATCGCCGTGTACCGCTTCACGTAGACCTGCCCGGCCGGTCGTCGTGATGTCGGCGGTCGCGGTGCCTCATGCCGGGCCCGCGGCTGCCGAAGTGAGGGGCATGGCGGGTGGGCGGATGCGCAGGCGGGCGGTGACGACCGGCGGGTTGGCCGCCGTGCTCGCCGTCGCCGTGCTGCGGCCCTGGGGCGTGTCCGCCGCCGCGTTCAGCGGTGGCACGAGCAGCCCCGGCAACCGTCTCACCGTCGGCTCGCTGACCGCGCCGACCGCGCTGACCCTCAACGCCACCTGCGCGGGCAGCACGCCCAGCGTCGGCGCCGCGTGGACCGCCGGGGCCGGTGGGTCGACGCCGACCGGGTACCGGCTGCAGCGCCAGCTCTCCGGCGTGACGCAGAACACCGTGCAGACCGCGGCGACGAACGCGACGGACACCGGCATGACCAACGGGCAGACGTACACCTACAGGGTCTTCTCGTACCTGTCGGGCTGGACGTCGGCCGCGGCCACCGGCACCGTCGCGGTGAACTGCGCCACCGCCAACCTGCTCACCAACCCCGGGTTCGAGACCGGCACCGACGCCGCGCCGTGGCGGATCGACACCACCGGCAACATGGCGGCGACCGTGTCCTCACCGGTGCACCAGGGTGCCGCCGCCGTCCGCGTGCCGATCAGCGCGCAGCTGTACACCACGGTGTCGGTCACGGCGAACACCTCGTACACGTTCTCGGCTTGGGCGTACACCGCGCCCGGCACCGGCTCCGTCAGCGCACTGCTGAAGGTGATCAGCGGCGCCAGCCTCTACGGGCCGACGACCCTGGGCAGTGTGCAGGGCAGCGGCACCGCCGGGACATGGAGCCAGATCTCGGTGGCGTTCAACTCCGGCGCGGCGACGACCGTCACACTGGCCATCGGCACGGGCACGGCGACCTACGACGTTTACGTCGACGACGTCAGCCTCAACTGAGCGGCCCGCCTGCCGAAACAGTACGGCATGACCACGCTGCACGCCCTGCTCCGGCCGTTCGCCGTGGGTGTGCTGGGCTTCGTGGTCAGCATGCTCGCCATGACCCTGGTGCCGATCGGGCTGGGCTGGTCGTCCTCGGTCGTGCTCAGCGGCTCGATGCGCACGGCGATCGCGCCCGGTGACGTCGTCATCAGCGCCCCGGCCAGGCCCGCCGACCTCGTGCCCGGCCGCGTCGTGCGGTTCCGTGACCCGGGCCCAGGACCCTGCCCAGGACGACCGGTATCTCGTGCACCGCATCGTCGAGGTCCGCCCCGACCACACCCTGGTGACCAAGGGCGACGCCAACGCGGCCCCCGACAGCACGGCGTCGCCCTTGGTCACGGCCGGAGACGTCGTCGGCGTGGCCCGGCTGCGCGTGCCGTGGATCGGCCTGCCCGCCCTGTGGTGGCGCGACGGGCACCACCTCCGCGTGGTGATCCTGGCCATCGTGCTGGCGCTGCTGTGGTGGGCGCGACACCCCGACCGCGACGACGACCCTCAGGTCCGGCACCGCCCGGCCGATGCGGATTCGTTGCCGTCGAAGGAGGCATTGTGCACGACCAAACGAAACCGGCGCGTTCGCGCGGTGAGCGGGAGATCCCCTCCCACCGCGCGAAGCGTCGCCGGCGCCGCACCCGGCTGGCCGGATCCCTGGCCGTCGCGGTCGCGGTGAGCACCTCCGGCGCCGTCGTCTACCAGGCGTCCTCGGCCGCGTTCAGCACCACGACGGTCAACCCCGGCGACTCGTTCGCCGTCGGGGCCCTCACGCTGACCGACAACGACAGCAACTCCGCGATGTTCAACGTGGCGGGCCTGATCCCCGGCTCCAGCGGCTCGTCGTGCATCACCGTGTCGTGGTCGGGCACCGTGACCCCGTCGGCGCCGGTCCAGCTCTACGTGGCCGCCGGCGACGCCACCGACACCCCGGGCAGCGGCGGCGGGGGCACGTCCGCGTACATCAACTGGAGCGTCGAGAAGGCGGCCGGCTCGGGCATCTTCGGCAACGGCGCCTCGTGCACCGGCCTGGCCGGCCCGACGACCATCTTCGGCAACACCGCCGACACGGTGATCACCGCGGGCCGCATGCTGTCCGACTTCACCGCGAAGAACACCTACAGCGCGGCCGGCGCCACCAGCGTCTCCTCGGCGTGGACCCCGGTCGCCGGGGTGGGCAGCACGATGGTCTTCCGGTTCAACTACAAGCTGGCCACCGACACCCCGAACTCGGCCATGGGCGCCGTCGCGGTCGTCAAGATCACGTGGGAGGCCCGGAGCTGACCCGCTGATCTGAGTTCGACGGTACAGTTGGCGATCTCGATATCGAGATACGTGACGACGGGGGACTCGTGACGGCGGACCAGCAGGGTGCCGGGCCACGCGGCGGTGACAACGGCAGGTTCCACATCTGGATCACCTTCGCCGGCACCATCCTCGCCGCCGTCATCGGCGGCGTCTTCGCCCTCGTCGCGGCCAACCGGGACGCTCCGGAGCCGGCGCCCGGCGCGGGTGCCCCGCTGGCCCCGCAGCGGGCGAGCACGGGCACCGGCGCCGAACCGGCGGTCACCACGACCGGTGCCGGCTCGGCCCCGGCAGCGGCCGGCACCGGCGGCGGGACGGCGGTGCGGTGGTCCGGGCAGCTCGTCGGCTCGACCGGCGGCCTGACCGACGCCGTCGACCTCGACGCGCGGCCGCCACGGTCCCTCGACGACACCGCGGCGGAGGGTGACCTGAGCGTCAGCCGCCTCGGCGCCGGCCAGTTCGACCTGCGCAAGGCCGCTCTGGGCCTGCCGTCGTCGTTCGCCCTGTGGGACGGTGCGGGCACCGCGGAGTTCGCCCAGTGCCAGGAGGCGGCCGTCGCCCGGGGCGTGACCCAGCTCGCCGGCGTCGAGACCGGCGCTGTGCTGTGCGTGCACACCAACCAGGGCCGCACCGCCCGGCTCACCGTACAGAAGATCGACGCCAGGCAGGGCGCGGTGACCTTCGACGCCGTCGTCTGGGACGAGACCTGACCGCTGTGCTCCGGTGCGGACTGGTTCAGTAACGACACCCGATTACTCAGATCGGACTGTGGAATTACGGCATACCATTCTCGCGCGGAGACACGTGCCAATGGCGGATCTTGGGTAGACAGTGTCCCGGGGTGCACACGCCATGAGGAGGACCGGGACATGAGCACGCCGCACGTGTCGGCGATCGACCCAGTCCGGACCGCACGGGCGGTGCGCAGCCGGTCGCGGCTGCGCGCGGTCGCGGCGACGGCACTGCACGCCGCCGCGTACCCGTTGTTCGACGGCATCAGCGAGCAGACCAGCGCCAAGCTCCGTGCGCCGGTCGCGCTCGTGGTGCTGGTCGAGGCCAACCGGCAGATCTTCCCCGGCGCGGTCGGCCTGCCCGAGCCGTGGCAGCGACGCCGGGAGACACCGCTGACGCACTCCTTCTGCCAGCACGTGGTGGGCGGTGCCGGGCCGCTGGTGATCGCCGACGCCCGCCGCGACCCGGTCCTGCACACCAACGACGCGATCCGTGACCTCGGCGTCGTCGCCTACGCCGGAGCGCCGCTCGTGGCCGAGGACGGCGAGACGCTCGGCGCGCTGTGCGCCATCGACTCGCGGGAGCGCAGCTGGACGGAGCAGGAGCTCGCCGATCTCGGCGACTACGCGGCCGCCTGCAGCGCCCGCCTGCACGAACTGGCCGCCGGCCGCGATCTTGACGGTCCCGACCATTTCGCTGACGAGGACGCCGGCGACGACCGTGCCGTGACGGCCCGTGAGGGCACGGCACCCGGCGATCTGTGGTCGCCCCGGTCCCTGCCGCCCGGTCTGCTCCTGGACACCAGGCCGCCGCTGAAGTCGGCCAGCACCGAGCTGGTCCAGGCCGGCCGGTTCCGCGGCGATCCGGCCGCCGTCATCGTGCGCGTCGGCGACGACCGGGTCTCGGCCCAGCGGTTCCAGCGGCAGGTCGAGGTCGCCGCCGCGTTCAGCCGGCGCCCGCCGGCCGTCGTGGCCGGCGACCTGATGTGGACCGATCACGACTCGGTGCTCGTCGTCCGCCGTGCCATGGGCGCGCCGCTGGCGATCGACCCGCACGGCGGACCGGCTCCCGACGCCTCGCAGCTCGCCCGGCTGGCGCACGCGGCCGCGCTGCTGTCCACCTGGCGGCCGGATCCGCAGGACGCGCACCGCTGGCGCGTCGACTACCCCGCCGAGCTCGCCGAGCACCGGCGGGCCGGCCGCCTCACCGACCGCGAGACGCGCCGCGCGCTGGACCTCCTGGACCACTGCGACGACCAGCGGACGTTCGCGCACGGCGACTACCGGCCGGCCGGCGTCGAGGAGTTGCCGTCGGGGCGGCTGAGCTTCCTGTGCTTCGGCCGGGCCGGCATGTACCTCGCCGGCTACGACCTCGCGTCCCTGTACTTCTTCGCCGACACCCCGGCCAAACGGGCGCTCCTGCAGCACCGGGTCGTCGAGGCCGACGTCATGGAACCCTTCGCGGTCAACCTCGTGCTCGCCACCGCCCGCGCCGCGGAACCTCCGCCCGCGTCCGCGTCGACCGGCGACCTCGCGTACCGTCGCGACGCACTGGCCCGCGGCCGCCGCCGCGCGCAGGCCCTGCTCGACGACCTCGGCGTCCGATGACCGTCTCGCCCGGGGCAAGGAGCCGGGGTGGGCGCCGGACCGCCCACCCCGGGCTCGTCACAGGGCCGAGTTGGCGCTGATGGTGAATCCGGTGTTGACCCGCGAGCCGGCGGCGTTGAAGCAGGACACGTTGCGCACGTAGATGGCCGTGCCCACGTGCGTCGGCGGGTACATCATGTTGCAGAACTCGTTGCCCACGCCGTACGCCGTCACCTGGACGTTGTCCGGCGACACGGCCAGCTGTGGGAACGTGACCAGCGACATCCCGACGCCGCCGCCGGTGAGGGTGTTCTGGTTGAACCCGAGCTGCGAGTTGAAGTTCGTGCTCGGCCCGGCCAGCGGCGGCTTGAACAGCAGGTAGCCGAAGTACTTCGGCGGCCAGCCCGCGCCGTACAGGGACTGGTTGTACTGGTAGGTCAGCACGAACCGGGTCTTGAACGGCACGCCGGTGGAGTTGTAGCAGGCGACCTTCGCCACCTGACCACCCGCGCCGGACGTCCACTCACGGATCTTGCACCGGGCGACGGTGCTGTTGACGGCGGTGACCTGGACGCTGCCGTCGAGCGGTCCGGCGGTGCTCAGGCCGGGCAGCTTCACCTCGTACACCGCGGGCATCGCGGTCGGCGTGACGGTGTTGACCGCGCCGGCCGAGTTGTAGCTGTGCACCAGGGTGCCGGTCGCGTCGTCGTAGTCGACGTAGCCGAACTTGCCGTTGATCGACCCGGCCGGTCCCGAGCTGCTCTCGAAGAAGGCGCTGAACGCCGTCGCGATGAGCACCCCGCCGGGCATCGCGCACTGCACGACGACGATCTCGTCGGAGCCGGACGGCCCCCACTTGACCGCCTGGCAGAACCGCGCGGCCGTGCTGATGGCGGTCACGTGCACGACGCCGCCCTTGGCCGCCTGACCGGGGAACCTGATCGTGTAGACGCCGACCGGCCCGGTCGACACGGTCGTCGCCGCGGGCCACGTCGCCGACGGCACCACGGCCCCGTTGTACAGCACGAACCCGTGCGCGTCGGGCAACGCCGCACTCGCCGGCGAGCCGCCCGCGGCGACACCCCCGACGACCGCGAGCAGCACGGCGGACAACATTTGGAGCGTTCTGCGCATGAAACCCTCCTTCTGGCGGGAAGGGTGAACAGGACATCACGCAGGGAAGCACCTCTGTCGATCGACATCCGTAACTTCGACACCTACCCGACAGTGCCGTTCTGCGCCGGTGTGTCGAGCCCGGCCCGGATCTCCCGCAGGCGTCGGGCGATGTCCGGGTGGCGGGCGGCGAGACCGTCGAGTCCGGTCCGCAGCGCCAGGTGCTGCGTCCACAGCACGCCGCGGGTCTGTTCGAGGATCTGGACGGCGAGGGCGGGCTGTCCGGTCTCCAGTGCGCAGGCGGCGGAGCTGCCGGTCAGTCCGTCCGTGCGCAGCAGCATCCGCTCCTGGGTGCGGCGGCGCACCCCGTGCCAGGCCAGCAGGGGCAGCAGGTCCGCGGCGGCGCCGCAGGCCCGCAGCGCCACATCCCACTGCCCCAGGCCGGAGGCGAACTCGCCGAGCCGTGCCAGGACGCCGATCCGCGCCGCCGCCGGCGCCGCCGTGACCTGCGCCGCCTGCCACCAGTATGCGAACCCGTCCCGGGTCTCGGCCGCGGTCACCTCGGCCTCCGGTCGTGAGCGGGCGATGTCGAGCAGGTCGCGGAGCAGCCGCAGATGGCCGAGCGCCTCCAGGACGCCGAACCGTTCGAAGTGGTGCCCGGGCAGCCGGTCGAGCACGGCGGTCGCCGTCGTGATGGCCGTCGTCAGGTCGTCTTCGTCGGCCTGCCGCTGGAAGCGCAGGTGCAACGCACTGGCGTACGCCGCGCACACCGCGGTGTCCGCCCGTTCCGCCGTCTGTGCCGCGATCACCGTGCGGCACCGCTCGATCGCCTCGCCGAGGTCGGCGCCGGCGGCGTCCCTGGTGTACCGGACCAGCAGCCCGGAGATGAGGCGGTGCTGGCGCGATGCCCACATCGAATGGCCGGGCGGGGTGAGGTCCAGGGCGCTGCGGGCTGCGCGGATCGCCTCGGCGAGGTCCGTGGCGGCGCCGGTCTCATGGAACGAGGTGATCAGCAACCTGGCGAGCTCCGATAGGCGGGCGGGCAGCTCGGCGGCGCCGGCGGGCGCGGCGGCGATCGCGTGCCGGGTATGGTGCAGCGCCTCGGCCAGCTCGGCCCGCTCACCGGTCCGGGCGAACCGCGCTCCGAGCGCGATGGCGAGGTTGAAGCGCCACAGGGCGGCGCCGCCGGCATCGCCGTCGCACAGTTCGGCGGCCTCGCGCATCGCGGCGATCCCCTGGTTGGCCGACGAGATGTTGCCGTCGACCGCGAACTCCGCCAGCAGGGTCAGTCCAAGGCTGCCGACCACGTCGGCGCGTCGCGGGTGACCGGGTGGTGCGCTGTCGGCGGCGCGGCGACCCAGGTCGAGCGCGGTCGCGAGGTCGTCCGGCGTGCGCGTGCGCTCGAACCGCTGCCGCAGCGCGCCGGCGAGTGTGGCCAGGACGTCCGGCACCAGCCGCGCATCGGTGATGGTGCTCGCCGCGGTCCGCCCGAACATGATCGCGTTGTCGAGGTGGTCGGGGTCCCCTGACCGCTCGAAGGACTGCAGGCTGGTCAGCGCGGCCAGCTGCGGGTCGGTGGCGTTGTCCGGTACTGCCGGGGCATCCAGTGCCAGCGCGAGCGCGTGTTCGATCCCCGCCCGGTCGGGGTCGTCGGGTGGGCAGTCCCGCAGCGCGGCGCGACCGGCGTCGACGGCGGCGTCGAGGTCGGCCGCTCGCAACGTCAGCGCGTACCGCTCCCGCAGGCGCTCGCACTGCTTGCCGAGGACCGAGGCGCGCAGGCGGCCGGGACCGAGGACGGCGGCGGCGCGCCGCAACAGGTCCACCGCGCCGTCGAGGTCGCCGGGGTCGCGGTCGCGTCGCCAGCGCAGGTGCAGCACCTCGGCCCGCGAGACCATGGCGAGGGACCGGTCCGGGTGCGCCGGCAGCGCCGCCCGGGTGAGGTGCGCGGCCTCGTCCAGTGCGGCGGTGTCGCCGTGCAGCTCGTACCGCAGCCGCAGCGCCGTGCCGAGGATGCGGTGCATCTCGGCGAGCTCGGGATACCCGGTGCGGGTCGCCGCCACGGCCTGCCGCGACCAGCGGACCGCGTCGTCCAAAGTGGCCGGGTCGCCGTCCCGGCGGTGGACGCTCTGCAGCAGGTGCCCGAGGTTGGACATGAAGACCGGCCGCCTGGGATCGTCCGGCGCCACCAGCTGGAGCGCGTCGCGCACTCGGGCCACGGCCTCGTCGAGGGCGGCCGGCGATCCGGTCACCTGGAACATCGCGTGCAGTGAGACGCCCAGGCCGGACAGGCTCACGGTGCGGGCCCGGACGTCGGCGGCGCGGTCCACGGCAGACCGCAGGTGCGTGATCGACCGGTCGAGGTCGCTCGCCAGTCCGGTGACGCAGAACCGGCGCCATCGCGCGACCCCCAGGTCGTGCGACAGGTCACCGGCGCCGGGCGGGTCGCCGGCGAGCGCCTCCTCCGCCTTCGCGATACCCCGGTCGAGGTCGGCGAGCGTGCCGGTGCGCCCGTGGTCCAGCAGCGCGTGGGCGACGATCGCCGGCAGCCCGGCCGGCACCGCGTCCGGGTCGTGCCGCGCGACGACGGCGAACAGCCGCTCGACGGTCTCGATCTCCCCGACCAGGTCCGGCCGGGCGAGGTGCCGGCACAGGTGCAGGAACCCACCGGCGCGGGCGGCGGCGCAGACCTGGCCCGGCGCCGTCCCGGCGGTCCGCAGCGCCGCGGCGGCGAGCGCGGGGGAGTCGTCGGCGAGGACTCCGCGCGGATCGTCGTGCTGCAGGTACGCCTCGACGCGGCACCACACGGCGTCCAGGAGCTGATCGGCCACGCCCGTCACTGACGGACGTCCGGTCGCCCGAAAAACAACCAAGCGATTGCTTGATTCTCGGTACACCTGCCGCTTAATCTTCTAAAAGATTTGGAGGTGAGCCGTGACAGTCACGACAACACCGGACGTGCGTGAGGGCGGGTCAGCGGTCTGGTCGCCGCGCATCACGCCGCCGATCGGGGTCGACCTCACGGAGCGGCAGGCCCTCGCCTGCGCGTTCCGCATCCTCGGGCACAGCGGCTTCAGCGAGAACATCGCCGGGCACATCACGATGGTCAAGGACGGCGGACCGGACGGCGTCATGTGGGTCAACCCGTGGGGCCTGTGGTGGGAGGAGATCTCCGCGTCCGACCTGTGCGTCGTCGACCGCGACGGCACCGTCCTGGAAGGCCGCTGGGACGTCACCCCGGCCATCCACATCCACACCGAACTGCACCGCGTGCGGCCCGACGCCAGGGTCGTCGTGCACAACCACCCCTATTACGTCACCGTCCTCGCCGCGATCGGGGTGCTGCCGGCGATCGTGCACCAGACCGGCTGCATGTACGACGGCGACCTCGCCCTCGTGCACGAGTACACCGGCGAGGTCGACGACGCGGCGCTCGGCGCCGACCTGGCCAGGCGGATCGGCGACAGCTCCGTGGTGATCCTCGCCAGCCACGGCATCATCGTCACCGCCCCGACGGTCCAGGAGGCGACGTACCGGTCGGCGAGCATCGACCGCGCCTGCAAGCTCGCGTACGACGTCATGCTGCTCGGCCGTGACCCCCTGGAGATCGCCCCCGGGCTGCGGCACGGCATGAAGAAGTCACTCATCGAGCGCGGCACCGACGTGTTCTGGGCCGGTGCCGTGCGCTCCCTGCTGCGCCGCGAACCCGAAGTTCTGGACTAGAAGGGCATCCTCATATGGCATCGATCGACGAACTGTTGCAGAACAGCGCGTTCACCATCGCCGACCGGTCGAAGGTGACGTTCCTGCCGGACCCGCCGCGGCAGCCCCGCAAGTACACCTTCATCTCCGTCGACGACCACATCGTCGAGCCGCCCGACGCGTTCGAGGGCCGGATGCCGGCGAAGTTCGCCGAGCAGGCCCCGCACGTCGTGGAGAAGGACGGCAGCCACGTCTGGATCTACGACGGCAAGGAGTTCCCCAACGTCGGGTTCAACGCCGTCGTCGGCCGGCCCGTCGACGAGTACAGCATGGAACCCAGCCGCTTCGACGACATGCGCCGCGGCTCGTGGGACATCCACGAACGCATCAAGGACATGGACCTCAGCGGCGTCTACGCCTCGCTGTGCTTCCCCTCGTTCCTGCCCGGCTTCGCCGGCCAGCGCCTGCAACTGTCCACGAAGGACACCGAGCTGGCGCTCGCCGCGACCCGCGCGTGGAACGACTGGAACATCGAGGCGTGGTCCGGGGCGTACCCGGACCGGATGATCCCCTGCCAGCTGCCGTACTTCCTCGACCCGGAGGTGGGCGCCGAGGAGATCCGCCGCAACGCCGAGCGCGGCTTCAAGGCCGTCACGTTCACCGAGGCGCCGCACCTGCTCGGCATGCCGTCGCTGCACACCGGGCACTGGGACCCGATCATGCGCGCCTGCGAGGAGACCGGCACCGTCATCAACCTGCACATCGGCTCGTCGGGCACATCGCCGTCGACCGCGCCGGACGCCCCGCCGGACGTCGTCGGCGTGCTGTTCTTCGGCTACTCGATGTTCTCCGCCGTCGACTGGCTGTACTCCCGCATCCCGGTCCGCTTCCCCGACATCAAGATCGTGCTCTCGGAGGGTGGCATCGGCTGGGTGCCCGGCCTCGTCGACCGGCTCAACCACATGCTCAGCTACCACCAGATGTACGGCACCTGGAAGGGCATCGACCTGACCCCGGCCGAGGTGCTGCTGCGCAACTTCTACTTCTGCGCGGTGGAGGACCCGTCGTCGTTCGCGCTGCGTGACGTCATCGGCGTCGACCACATCTTCCTCGAGCAGGACTACCCGCACTGCGACAGCACCTGGCCGCACACGCAACGCACCATCGAGGAGGAGATCGGCGGCCTGCCCGACGCCGACGTGCGCAAGATGACCTGGGAGAACGCCTCCCGCGTCTACCGGCACCCGGTGCCACCCGCGGTCCAGAACGACCCCGACGCGTACTAAACTGCCAGTCCATGGTCTCCGCCGACCGGCTTGCCGAGCAGGTCGCCGATCATATCCGCGGCCAGATCCTGCGCGGTGAGCTCGCCGACGGCGCCCCGCTGCCCAAGTCCGAGGAGCTCATCCAGCGGTATCCGGTGAGCATGCCGACGTTCCGCGAGGCGATGCGGATCCTGGAGGCCGAAGGCCTCATCACGGTGCGCCGGGGACGGCTCGGCGGTGCGGTCGTGCACCGCCCGTCCCCGGCGAACCTCGGCTACAACCTGGGACTCGTCCTCGCCGCGCAACGCGCCGGCATCGACGACGTCGCCGTCGCACTGCGCCACGTCGAGCCGGCCTGCGCCGCCCTGTGCGCCGGCCGGCCCGACCGGGCCGTCGAGGTGGTCCCCGTGCTGCGGTCCCTGCACGAGGAGTACGTCGCCCGCATCGACGACCTGGTCGGGGTCGTCGGCGTGTCCCGGCGCTTCCACGAGGCCCTCGTCGGGCTGTGCGGCAACCCGCCGCTCATCGTCCTCGCCGGGGCGCTGGAAGCGCTGTGGTCCAGCCACGAGCAGGACTGGGCCACCCGCATCCGGGAGACGACAGGTGTACCGCTGCGCGAGCGGCGCGCCGCCGGCGAGGTGCACGGCCAGATCCTGGCGCTGATCGAGGCCGGCGACGCCGACGGCGTGCACCGGCTGGTCACCGAGCATCTGACCTCCGCGCAACGCAACCCCAGCCCGGCCTCGGCCGTGATCGACGCCGGCCTCATCCGCCGCCAGCCGTGAATTGACGCTCCGTGCCCGCGGCGTGCTTTGCTATGGGGCGATGGTGAGTGTGGAGCGGGTTGTCGTGGAGCCGATCGACCAGGTCGCGGTCCGGCGCGCCAACCTGAGCCGGACGCTGCGCCACATCCGCGCCAACGGGCCCGGCTCCCGCGCCGCGATCGCCGCCGCCACCGGCCTGCACAAGACCACCGTGTCGAGCCTCGTCGAGGAGCTGCTCAGCCGCCGCCTCGTCCGCGAGACCGGCCTGGAGCGCTCCGGCACCGCCGGCCGCCCCGGCCGCCACGTGGCGCTGTCCCCGGAGCTCGGCGCCGTCGGCATCGAGATCAACGTCGACTACCTGGCGGTCCACGGCTGCGACCTGACCGGCCGCACCGTCGTCGAGCGGCGGGTCGGCTTCGACGCCCGTCGCCGCGACGTCGACGGCTGCCTCGCCGACCTGGCCGCGGCCGCCGACCGCGCCCTCGCCGAACTCGCCGACCATGCGGTGACCCCGGTCGGGTTGACCGTCGCGGTGCCCGGCCTCGTGGACGTCGCCCGCGGCGTCGTGGTCGTCGCTCCCAACCTCGGCTGGAGCGATGTGCCGGTGGTGTCCCGCCTCGCCGCCGGCCTCGACCCGGCGCTGCAGGTCGGCGTCGACAACGACGCGAACCTCGCCGCGCTCGCCGAACACACGTGGGGTGTCGCCGCCGGGACCGCCGACCTCGTGTATCTCACCGGATCCGTAGGCGTCGGCGGCGGCGCCATCACCGGCGGGCGGCTGCTGCGCGGCGCCGACGGCTTCTCCGGCGAGATCGGCCACCTCCCCGTCGAACCCGAGGGCGACCCGTGCGGGTGCGGGCGGACCGGCTGCTGGGAGACGAAGGTCGGGCTCGCCGAGCTGGTCCGCCGGATCACGCCCGAGTTCGCGTACGGCCTCGGCGACGGACCGGTCCCCGACCCCCGCGAACGCATCGCCGAGGTGCGCCGCCGGCTGGACGCCCGCGACCCGGCGGCCCTGGCGGCTGTCGCGGGGATCGGCCGGTGGCTCGGCCACGGCGGCGCCATCCTCGTCAACCTGTTCAACCCGCGGGTCGTGGTGCTCGGCGGCTACTTCGCCGACCTCGCCGACCACCTGATCCCCGCCGCGCAGGCGCAGCTCACCCGCCTCGCCATGGCGTCCCCGGCGGCCCGGTGCCACTTCGTCGCCTCCGACCTCGGCTTCACGGCCGCGGCCCGCGGCGGCGCCGGCGCGGTCATCGAACGCCTCATCGACGACCCGTCCTCAACCCCGGCGAGTTGAACCGAACGTCTGTCGATGACGACCGTGCGTGCCTGCCACAATGTGCCCGTGACGGACGTCGAGGCGAACATCCCCGGTGGCAAGGGCGTCCAGGTCGGCAACAACAACACCCAGTGGAACATCTGGTGGCACGACCGCCGGCTCGACGCCCCCGCGCTGGAGGCGCTGTCGGCGTCGCACGCCGCCGACCTGGTCGCCGAGCTGCCGTACAACGAGGCGGTCCAGGCCCTCGCGGCGATGCGGGTGGCCGCGTCCGCCGAGGTCGCCTGGGTCCTGCTCCGCAAGCACGAGGCCCTGGCGGTGTCCCTGCTCGGCACCATGAACCGGAGTCGCTCGCAGCCGATCGTCGACGCTCTCGTCACCAGGATCGCGTGGGTGGAAGGGCTGCCGCTTGCCGCCGAGGCGATCGAACGGGCTGAGATCGAGTACGGCAGTGAGCTCGGCGTCAAGGTCGGTCACCTGTCCCGGGCCACCCCGTTTCCGCAGGGGATGCAGGGCTTCCTCCGGGACTACGCGCGCGGCAAGATCTTCTGGAGTAACGGCGGCGGTGTGCAGGTCGTGCCTGCGGCGTTCGCGGAATATCATGTGGGTGACTGGCGGCTCGGATTTCCGTTGTCACCGGTGTCGCCCGCGGACACTTCGCCCGGCTTCGAGACCGAGGGCACACGGCAGCACTATGAGACGTCGACGGGAGTCTATTCCCAGGGCGTCTGCGAGCGACTGGGCTACGCCTGCGGGGGGACGGTCTACAGTTCCAAGCACGGCGAACACGCGACCGGCGGCGCGATCGGCCAGTATTACGAAGGCATCGGTGGCTCCGGCAGTCGGCTCGGGTTCCCGATCGGTCGCGCCGCCAAGGCCGGCCCGTCGCGGGCGGCAACAGGCGATGGAGCCACCGGCGGAACACAACGGTTCGAGGGCGGCACGATCTGCTGGTCGGACAAGACCGGTGTCGTCGAGGTCCGGCGTGACATCGCCGAGTATCACGATGGCCTGGGCGGCGTCACCGGTGTGCTGGGGTTCCCGGTCGGCGTCATGCTGCGGGCCGCGACGTCGCCGTTCGGGACCGAAGGCGATTTCCAGCGGTTCGAGGGTGGCTACGACTACCCGGACGACATCGTCTCGCACTGGACCGAGGCCGAGGGCATCGGCGGCTGCACCGTCTACGCCAGCGAACCCCACGGCGTGCACGCCGTGCGCGGAGGCATCGGCGAGCTGTACGAGCGGATGCACGGCACCGGCAGCTGGCTCGGCTTCCCGACCTCCGGCGAGATCGACGGCCGGACCTCACCCGAGCAGGAGTGGCGGTGCCACGCCACGTTCGAGGGCGGCGCGATCTACTGGACAGCCCCGCACGGCGCGGTCGCGATCACGCGCCCCGTCCTGGACCTCCTGACAGCCGACACCACCATGGCCGGACGACTCGGGTTCCCGATCGCCACCGAGGACCGCGTCGTGTACTTCGAACACGGCGTGGTGACCACCCGCAACGACGTCGCCGAGGCATGGCTCCGCCCGGCATAGGCCCGGGCTGAGGCGTCTCAGGCGGTCCCGCGGTCCACCCAGAAGTCGTCCGGGAGGGCCTCGACGTCGGTCGCGGACCGTTCGAGGAGGTCGGCCATCGGCAGCAGGGCGGTCGACGCCGCGTCCCCGGCCTCGGCCATCCGGCGGATCACGCCCGCCTGCCGCCGGGCCCGTCGCGGCACCACGGTCGCGAACGCACGCCGGTCGTCGTCGTGGCCGTACGCGTCGAGCAGCAGATGGAGCCGGCGGGACCGCTCCCGCAGGTCGTGCCCGCTCAACGGCGAGCCGTCCGGCGGCGACGCGAGCGGCACCCAGGTCAGCGCGGAGAACGCCAGGTCCCAGGCCCGTGACGACGGGCCGGCGATGTCCCAGTCGCAGAAGCCGACCAGCCGGTCGCCGTCCACCACCGCGTTGAACGGCGACGCGTCCTGGTGCCCGACGACCAGCCCGGGACCCATCGTGCCGCCGATGAACCAGCGCTCGTCCCGCGGCGGCGGGAAGCCGGCCGTCAGGTCATGGACCCGCCGCAGCCACCGGCCGACCTGGGCCAGCATCGAGTCGGCCGACGCCCAGCCGGGCCACGGGACCTGGTCGCCGATCGTCTCCCCGGGCAGATAGGAGAGCATCTCGCGACCCTGGTCGTCGAAGCCGAGCGCGCGGGGAGCGGCGTCGAAGCCGGCCTCCTCGAGGTGCCGCAGCACCGCGTGCACCGTCGCGGTCCACGGCGAGGCCGGCTTGTGGACGACACCGCCGATCAGTACGGCGCCGGTGGTCTTCCCGCCGGGCAGGGCCTCCTCGCGCATCAGCGCTGTCTATCAGGCACCGGCGGGGCGGCGACACCGAATTTCGCGGCGGCCGGTCGCCGCGTGGCCCACGATCGCGCCGACGCCAGGCGGGTCGGCAAGCGCATCGACCAGCGTGGAGGCAGGACGTGACGGACGGCAGCGCGCCCGCGGCGCGGGCGCTGGTCCGGCCGATCGTCGGTTCCCGGGCGGTGCCGGTGGCTGTCACAATCGGCCGGGGTTCCCGTGACGGAAGGTGATCTGCGATGACGGGTGTCGAGGTGATCCTCGCGGCGCTGGCGGCGGGGGCGGTGGCGGGCGGCACCGACGCGGCGAAGGCGGCGGTCGTGGACGCCTACACCGGCCTGCGCGACGCGCTGCGCCGCCGGTTGACGGGCCGCGGCCGGGCCGCGCTCGACGCCGGGGAGCCGGCGGCGCTCGCCGAGGAGCTGACCGCGTCGGGCACCGACCGCGACGAGGAGGTCCTCACCCTCGCCCAGCGGCTCCTGGAGGAGACCCGCGCCCCGAAATACACCGTCGACCTCCGCGACGCCAAGGGCGTCCAGGTCGGCGACGACAACATCCAGCACAACACGTTCAACTGAAGGCGGCCCGATGCCGGAACCCGCGACCGCCCAGGGCGCCCAGCACGGCGACCACAACGTGCAGCTCAACGTCTGGTGGCACGGCAAACGCTGGGACGCTGCCGAGCTGGAGGCGCTCTCGCCGTCCGTCGCCGCGGGTGTCCTGACCGAGTTGTCCCACGGCGACGCGGTCCTCGCCCTGGCCAAGCTGCCACCAGGCACGTCCGCCGAGATCTGCCGGGTCCTGCTGCACCGCGACAAGGACCTGGCGGTCTCCCTGCTGGCCTCGATGCACAGCAGCCGCTCCCAGCCCCTGGTCGACGCGCTCAAGGCCGAGTTTCGCTGGCTGACCGGCCTGCCGGCCGCGGCCGTCGCCGTCGAGCGGCTCGAGCTCAGGTCGGGAGCGGAGCTCGGCGTACCGGCCGGCCCGCTGATCTACACGGGTCCGTCCTGGCACCGCACGCATGGCTTCTCCCGGGAATACGCACACGGTTGGATCCACTGGACCGCCGCCGCTGGAGCGGTGATCATGCCCGAGGTGTTCGCAGCGGCCCTGGCCACCTATGGCGGTGTCGCAGGGATGCGGGGATATCCGGTGTCGCCGGTGACGTCCGCGTCGTCGCCCGGCGGCGCCACGACGGGCTCTTACCAGCAGCTCGAGGAAGGACGGATCTACAGCTCCAAGCACGGGGAGTACGTGACCATGTCCCTCATCGTCGCGGTGCACGAGTCCCACGGCGGCACGGGCGGGATTCTCGGCTTCCCGGTCTCCAACCTGAGTGTCACCGCCCGGAGGGCCGGGGAAGGCGCGGGTTACGTCCAATGGTTCGAACGCGGCGTCGCCTTCTGGTCGTCGCGCACGGGTGGGACGGCGGTGCTCGGTGCCATCGCCGCCTTCTACGGACACTGTGGCGAAGCGATTCGGCAGCTGATGGGTCTTCCGGTGGGCAACGCCATGCCAGCGGCCGGGTCTCCCTTCGGGACGAAGGGCATTTACCAGCGTTTCGAGGGTGCCGTCGACTATCCGGAGGACATCGTGCGGCACTGGAGCCCGGAGGAGGGCATCGGTGGCTGCACCGTCTACGCGAGCGACCGCCACGGCGCGCGCCTCGTCGAGGGCGCCATCGGCACGCTGTACGAGCGGATGCACGGGACCGGCAGCTGGCTGGGTTTCCCTACCGGCGACGAGGAGCGCGTCGCCGGCTCGTCCCATCCCGGGCCACCCACCCTCCAGCCGTTCGAAGGCGGCGCGATCTATTACTGGAACGAGGAACACGGCGCAGTGGCGGTCAGGTCCGAGGTGGTGGACCTGATGGCGGCCCACCGGCTGGGCCTGCCGACCCGGGGCCGGCGCGGACGGCAGCGTGCTGTTCTTCGAGCACGGCGTGGTGACCATCCGCGACGGCGTGGCCGAGCCGTGGGTCCGACCCGGATGAGGGTCAGAGGCCGTTGTTGGCGATGACGGTCTTGTACCAGTCGGCGCTGGCTTTCAAGGTGCGGCGCTGGGTGGCGTAGTCGACGTGGACGATGCCCCAGCGTTGGGTGTAGCCCTCGGCCCATTCGAAGTTGTCCATGAAGGACCAGAGGTGGTAGCTCTCCAGCGGGACGCCTGCCTGGATGGCGCGGTGGGCGGCGGTGAGGTGGTCGCGCAGGAAGGTGACGCGGTCCTCGTCCTGCAGCGGGTTCTTGGTGGCCATGCCGTTCTCGGTGATGCTGATCGGGATGTCGCCGTAGTCGCGCTTGACGCGGGTCAGCAGGTCGAAGAGGCCGTCGGGGTAGATCTCCTGCCACGTCGCCTGGGAGGTGGGGTGTCGCATGACGCGGCTGCCGGTGGCCGTCACGTGGGTGGGGCCGTAGTAGTTCACGCCGAGCAGGTCGTTGCGTGACCCGATGATCGCGAGGTCGCCGTCCTTGATCGCGGCGCGGACCGGCGCGTCCGCCGCCTGGGTGGCCAGCCAGTCCGCCGGGTAGCGGCCGAGCAGCAGCGGATCGAGCCAGCGCCGGTTCTCCTCGGCGTCCGCGGCGGTGGCCTGCCGGCGGGCGGCGTCGGAATCCACGGCCGGGTAGGTGGGGGAGAGGCTGAGCGCGGCGCCGATGCGGCTGCGGCCGCCGGTGGCGCGCAGCGCCTGCACCGCGAGGCCGTGACCGAGCAGGAGGTGGTGGCCGACGACGTTGGCCAGGCGCCGGTCCTGCTTTCCGGGGGCGTGGGTGCCGGCGGTGTAGCCGACGTCGACGACGGTCTTCGGCTCGTTGATGGTCAGCCAGGTCGGGACGGTGTCGCCGAAGGCGTTGAACATCGTGTGCGCGTAGTCGGCGAACCAGGAGGCGCAGTCACGGTTCTCCCAACCGCCGAGCTCCTGCAGGGCCTGCGGGGTGTCCCAGTGGAAGAGGGTGACGACCGGCGCGATCCCGCGGGCGAGGAGGCCGTCGATGAGCCGGTGGTAGAAGTCGACGCCGCGCGGGTTGACGGTGCCGCGGCCGGTCGGCAGGACCCGCGACCACGAGATCGAGAACCGGTAGGAGGTGAGCCCGAGGTCTCGCATGATGTCGAGGTCCTCGGGATAGCGGTGGTAGTGGTCGGCGGCCACGTCGCCGGTGTCGCCGTTGCGGATCCGGCCCGGCTCGTGACTGAAGACGTCCCACACCGAAGGCCCGCGACCGTCCTCCTTCGCCGCGCCCTCCAGCTGGTACGCCGACGTCGCAGCGCCCCAGCCGAATCCGGGCGGGAACGGCAGTGCCGACGCGAACGCAACAGAGGGGCGCACGGCGGCGGCAACCGCGCCTACCGCGCCAAGGGTGAGGACCGATCGCCTACGCATGCGGCGAACGTAGCTCGCATCACGCTATACCCACAAATATCACTCGCAATTACGACAAAGCAGCGTCGACTCCGATGTTGTCGTCCCAACGGCCGCCGCTGAACACCCCGTCGAACGCCACCCCGTTGCCCGCCAGGTCGTTGTCGTGCACCCGGCCGGACGAGCACTGGCCGGACGCCGTGATCCGCAGCCCGTGCGTCTGCGACCAGATCCGGTTGTCGCGGATCGTCGGTGCGTCGACGGCGGCGGCCAGCGTGACGCCGGGCCTGGACGAGGGTGCGTCCGGCAGCCGGTACGCGGCGCCACGCGGCGGAGTGCCGTCCCGCCAGGCGGTGGCGGCGCCCGGCCGGGCCGGCGCCAGCATCAGCGACGTGGCGGTGTTGCCGGTGACCAGCGCCTGCTGCGCCCCCACCGACACGATCTTCCCGGTGTGCCCGCCCGCGGGCCAGGCCGCCGCGGTGTCGTGCACGGCGTGCGGCGAGTAGGAGACCGTCGTCCCGCCGCCGGCGGCGCCCGGCGCGGACTGCCGCCCGTTGCCGTGCACCCGGTTCCCAGTCAGGAACACGTCGGTGACGGGGGAGTCGACCCGGATGCCGTCCAGGGCGTTGTCCCAGATGTCGTTGCCGGTCACGGCGATGCCCGCGGCGGGTCCGGCGTCGCCGCCGAGGAACCGCTCGCCGAGTGCCTCCGCGCGGCCGGACGGCCCGAGGCTGTGCTGCCAGTACCCGTACCGCCCGTTGCGACTGATCCGGTTGCCGTCGAAGGTGTACGGGCCGGGCGTGTTGCCGACGGCGACCCCGTCCCACGCGTTGCCGTCGATGACGCAGCCGGTCACGATGCCGCCCCGGCCCGCGACGGACGACGTGCCCAGCGCCGACACGTCGTAGCCGGCCTGGTGGTTGCCGAGCATCGTGCACGCGGACACGATGAGGCCGTCGGCGCCCCAGTCGGAGATGCCGAAGCGGTTGCCCTCGGCGTGACAGCCGACGATGCGGATCCCCCGCGTCGGCGGCCACCGGCGCTTCTGCAGCTCGACGAAGATGCCGTTGGTCCCGTTGCCCACGGTCGTGCACGCGGTGACGGTGAGCCGCTCGACGTCGCCCCAGCCGCCGATCCCGATGCCGATCCCCGCGCCGCCCATCTCCTCGCCGTCGTTCAACCGGCCGCAGTGCCTGGCGAGGACCGAGTCGAGCACGGTGTCCTGCAGGAAGTCGCAGCCGAACCCGGTCGCGCCGGTGTCGTGGATGTACAGGTCGTGGAAGCGTCCCCGCAGCACGTACTGCAGGAACAGCCCCTTGGCGTTGACGTCGTAGGCGGGCAGGGTCACCCCGGAGCCGTCGATCTCGAGGTGCGCGAAGGTGCAGTCGGCGAGATGGTTGTCACGTCCCGCGCCGTGGTCCCGCGCGGTGAAGATCGCCAGCGGTGTCGGCGCGGTGGGCCGGGACGGGTTCGACAGCACGAAGCGGGTGGCGCCCGCCCCCGCGCCGATCAGCGACACGCCGCTGCGCCATCTGGTGCCCTCGTCGTGGATGGCGTACGTCCCCGCGGAGCACAGGACGGTGCGGGGCTGACCGTCGGCGGCGTAGGCGTCGCCGAGACTGTCGACGAGCGCCGCGAGCGCCGGCTGGTCGTTGGTCGTGCCGTCCCCGGCGAGCCCGTGCGCCCGCGCCTCGTAGACGAGTCGTTCGGCGATGCGCATGAGGCCGCCCCCTCCGCTCGGTGCCACGTCCGCACCGCATACCCGCTGGCCCGCGCGCAAACATGCGAAGGCCGGAGGCGTGAGCGGCACGGCAGCGGGCAGGGGAGAGCGTATGCGCGGGTTGCAGGGCGGGCTGATCCGGAGGATGGTGCTGGCCACCTGCATCCTGTTGCTGTTCGTCGGCGGCGCGTTCGGCACGCTGCTGGTCTCGATCGGCGAGGACCGGGAGACCACCCGGCTGTCGCGCCACTCCCACGAGCTGTTCGCGGCCGCGGACGAGGTCCACCGGCACACGGTGGACCTGCTGACCGCGCAGCGGGCCTACGCGCTGTCGGGCGACCCGCTGTTCCTGAGCCGGTGGGAGCTGGCGCGCGCCGCGCTGCAGCAGGCGAACGCGCGGCTCGCGTCGCTCGCCGTCACCGACGCGCAGCAGCGGCAGGCCCTGCGGATCACGCAGACGAGCACGTCGTTCGCCGAGGACTACTCGCTGCCGGCGCTGGACGCGGCCCGCCGCAAGGACCCCGCCGCCAGCAGCGCGCAGAAGCTCCTCGAGGGAGACCGCCGCATCGAGCAACTGCGCGCGTATCTCGGCGAGCTGCGGGTCACCGAACGCGACGTCATCATGGCCCGCGACGCGCGCGCCGAGACGATGGCCAACCGGGAGATGATCGCGATCCTCGCCGGGCTGGCCGGGTCGGCGCTCGTCATCGCCCTCGTCGGCGGCTACCAGACGCGGCTGCTGGTCCAGCCGATCCGCCGGGCCGCCGCGATGGCCGACCGGCTCGCCGGTGGTGACCTGGCCACCCGCATGCCGGAGACGGGCAAGGCCGAGATCGGCGGGCTGGAGCGGTCGTTCAACGTCATGGGGGAGGCCCTGCAACGCGGCCAGGAGGAGCTCGGCCAGTTCGTCGGGACGCAGACGGCGTTGCGCCGCGTCGCCACCCTCGTCGCCCGCGGTGGCACGCCGACCGAGGTCCTGGACGCGGTCGTGGAGGAGCTCGGGCAGCTCGTCGGCGCCAGCACCGCGCGGATCGTCCGCTTCGAGGCCGACGGCACCGGCACGATCGTCGCGGCCTGGGGCAGCCCGGTCCTGGAACTGCCCGTCGGCGCGCGGGTGTCGCTGGAGGGCGACAACGTCACCGGCATCGTGCAGCGCACCGGCCGGCCCGCCCGGCTGGACTCCTACGAGCACGCGTCCGGCCCGCTGGCCGCGTACGTGCGGGCGCGCGGGATGAACGCCTCCGTCAGTGCACCGATCAGCGTGGACGACCGCCGATGGGGCGCGGTGACGGCGTCCACGATGCAGGGGCAGACGCTGCCCCCGGACGCCGAGGCGCGCCTCGCGGAGTCCACCGACCTCATCGGCACCGCCATCGCCAACGCCGAGACGCGCGACGAGCTGATCGCGTCCCGGGCCCGGGTGGTCCTCGCCACCGACCACACCCGCCGGCGCATCGAACGCAACCTGCACGACGGAGTCCAGCAGCGGCTGCTGTCCCTCGGGCTGGACATCCGCCGTATCCAGCACTCCGTGCCGGACGAGCTGTCCGGCCTGCGCGCCGAGCTGTCCGAGGTGGTCGCGGGCATCAACGGCACCGTCGAGGACGTGCGGGAGATCTCCCGCGGCGTGCACCCGGCGATCCTCACCGAGGGCGGCCTGAAGCCGGCGGTGAAGGCCCTGGCGCGGCGGTCCGCGGTCGCCGTGGAGATCGAGCTGACGCTGCCGGGGCGGCTGCCCGAGCCGGTCGAGGTCGCCGCCTACTACGCCATCGCCGAGTCGCTCGCCAACGCGGCCAAGCACGCGCACGCGTCGCTGATCCAGATCGACGCGGCCGTCCGTGTCGGCTGGCTGGAGCTGTCCGTGCGCGACAACGGCGCCGGCGGTGCCGACCCCAACCGCGGCTCCGGGCTCGTCGGCCTCACCGACCGCATCGAGGCGCTCGGCGGCACGATCCGTGTCGACAGCCCGGTCGGCTACGGCACCCGCGTGCGGGTCCGTCTCCCGCTCACCCGCGAATAGGATCGCAAGACCCCTTGCACCCTCCCTCGATCATTGCCGTGCATCAATATCATCTCTGCCGGTCCAGTGACGCCCGCGTATGCTTCGGACAGTTTTGGACCCCGTGCAGAGCGGGCGGCACCGATCCGGGAGAAACGGCCTATGAGTCAGGTTATTCGGCGCAATGCGGCATTTCTCGTCCTGCTCGCGCTCGCCGCCGGCACCGCCGCCGTCGTATGGTTCGTCCTGCCCCACGACCGTGAGGTCAAGTCGCTCGGGATCTTCCTGTTCAAGCTGCTGCCGTTCGTCTTCGCCACCGAGGCGATCGCCCGGCTCGACGTCGAACTGGCCCGCCGGCTGCACCTGGTCCGGATTCTGATCCCGGCCGCGTTCTGCGTGTTCTTCCTGTACTTCGTCCCGAAGATCTTCTTTTACCTGGACGATTTCCCGACCGTCTACTACCACATTCTCGTGCTCACCCCGATCGTCATCATGTCGCTCGCCCTCGCCCATCGGCTCGGCGGCGGGACGGCCGGGAATGTGCGCCGGATCGCCTACGCGATGCTGCTCATCATGGTGTCGGGCCTGGAGGACCTGGCGTTCCTGACGGTCAACGACCACACCGATCCACAGTGGAGCACCATCCCCGAGGTGTGGACGTGGGCGTCGCACATCAAGGTGTTCCTCGGTCACTACCCGACCAAGGTCGAGGCGTACGTCTTCATCGCCGTCCACGTCGTGCTCGTGCTGTTCCTGCTGGCCGCGCCGAGCCGATGGTTCACGCTGCCGCGGCGGCACCGCGGCGGGCACCGCGACGCGGCCGTGACCGAGCAGCCGGCGACCCGGGTCTGAGCCGGGCGAACAGCGCGGAAGGAGACGTGCCATGGCGACACCGACGTCGCTGGTGACCGGCGGCGCCGGCTTCATCGGCGCGAACGTCACACGGTCCCTGCTCGCCGACGGCCACCGCGTCGTCGTCCTCGACGACCTCAGCGGCGGGTCACCGCACAACGTCCCGGACGCGGCGGTCTTCCGCCAGGGCAGCGTCTGCGACCCGGTGGCCGTCGCCGAGCTGTTCGCCGAGTTCCGGTTCGACTACGTGTTCCACCTCGCCGCGTACGCCGCCGAGGGGCTGAGCCACTTCATCAAACGGTTCAACTACACCAACAACGTCGTCGGCAGCGTCACCCTCATCAACGCGGCCGTCAACGCCGGCACCGTGCGCTGCTTCGTGTTCACCTCGTCGATCGCCGTCTACGGCAGCAACCAGGTGCCGATGAGCGAGGACCTGATCCCGTCGCCGGAGGACCCCTACGGCATCGCGAAGCTCGCCGTCGAGCAGGAGCTGCGGGTCACCCACGACATGTTCGGGCTGCCGTACGTCATCTTCCGCCCGCACAACGTCTACGGCGAGTACCAGAACATCGGCGACCGGTACCGCAACGTCATCGGCATCTTCATGAACCAGGCGCTGCGCGGCGAGCCCTTCACGATCTTCGGCGACGGCGAGCAGGTCCGCGCGTTCACGCACATCAGCGACGTGGCCCCGGTCCTCGCCCGCGCGGTCACCAACCCGGCCGCGTACAACGAGACCTTCAACATCGGCGGCGACACCGTCTACTCGCTCAATGCCCTCGCCACCGCGACCGCCGAGGCGATGGGCGTGCCGCTGCACGTCACGCACCTGCCGGCCCGCAACGAGGTCCGGCAGGCGTACGCCGACCACGACAAGGTCCGCAAGTGCTTCGGCCTCACCGCCGACGAGATGCCGCTGCGGGACGGGCTCGCGGCGATGGCCGCCTGGGTGCGCCGGCACGGGCCGCGGGAGCCGTCGGTGTTCGAGGCGATCGAGGTGCACCGCAACCTGCCGCCGTCGTGGCTGGTGACCCGGTGATCCCCCGGCAGCGCACCGGCGAGGAACGCCCGGCGTCGCTGACCGCGTTCATCCCGTGCTTCAACGAAGAAGCACAGGTCGACGAGGTCCACGCCACCATCGACGCCGAACTGTCCGGCTACCCGGGCCTGGAGATCCTGTTCGTCGACGACGGCTCCACCGACGGCACCCTCGACAAGGTGAAGGCCCTGGCCGCCCGGGACCCTCGGGTGCGCTACGTGTCGTTCTCCCGCAACTTCGGCCTGGAGGCCGCCCACGGCGCCGGGTTCCGTTACGCCAGCGGCGACTGGGTCGTGCAGCTCGACGCGGACCTGCAGTCGCCGCCGGCCGAGGCGCCGAAACTGATCGCGAAGGCCCTCGAAGGCTACGACGTCGTCTACGGCATCCGCCGCGAACGCCACGACCCGCTGTTCCGCCGGCTCGGCTCCGCGGTCCAGCAGCGGATGGCGCAGCGGCTGTTCGGCGTCGACCTCGTGTACGGCTCGTCGGTGTTCCGCGTCGTGCGCGCCGGTGTCGCGCGGCGGGCCGTCGACCTGCGCCTCGCCACCCCGTACTTCGTCGCCACCATGCCACTGCTCGGCGCCCGCTGGGCGACCGTCGACGTCGCGCACCGGCAGCGGCAGGACGGCGGGTCCCGGTGGGCGGTGTGGCGGCTGTTCTCGCACAGCGCCGAACTGTTCTTCGGCTACTCGCTGCGGCCCCTGGTCTGGGTCTACGCGGCGGTCGCCGTGGCCGTCCCGGTCGTCGTCGCCGCCGGCACCGCCGGGAGGGTCGCCGGCGAGGTCGTGCTGCTCGGCGCCGTCGGGGTGATCGCCGCCTACGTGCACCGCCTGGTCCGCGGCGGCGTGCGCCCTCTCCTGTACTACGTCCGCGAGGCCAACATCCCGATCGCCCCGCACGACCTGCTGGCCGCCGAAGCCCCCTCAACGCGGGAGACCGTCAGATGATGCTCATCCTGGGCGCGAGCGAGGACCAGCTGCCCGTCTACCTCGAGGCCCGCCGCCGCGGCATCCCCACGATCGGCGTCGACGCCCGCTCCGACCGGCCCGCGTTCGCGTACGCCGACATGTGGCTGCCGGTCAGCATCAAGGACCACGAAGGCATCGTCGCCGCGCTCGCCGGTGGCCGCCCGACCGCCGTGGTCGCCGCCGCCAGCGAGGCCGGCCTGTGGACCTGGCACGAGCTGAGCAACCGGTTCGAGCTGCCGTACCGGTTCCCCGCCGCCGCGGCGCGCGCGTCGCTGGACAAGGCCGCGTTCCACGAGGTCGCCCGCGCCGCCGGCGTCCCCGGCTACCGCTGGCACCAGGGCGCCGACCGGGCCGCGCTGATCCGCGCCGCGCACGAGATCGGCTTCCCCGTCGTGGTGAAGCCGCCGGACACGTCCGGCAGCAAGGGTGTCAGCCTCGTCGAGGACCCCGCCGGCCTGCCCGCCGCCCTCGACGACGCGGCCCGGTTCACGGCCCCCGGCGGGCCGCTGCTCGTGGAGGAGTACCTCGCCGGGCGCAACCTCACCGTCGACGTGTTCATGCGCGCCGGCCGGGTCGCCTTCGCCGGTATCACCGAGAAGCGCCTGGTGCCCGGCCCGCGGTTCGTCATCGGCGGGCACACCGGCCCGGCCCCGGTCGGCACGGGCACCCGCGGCCGGCTCGTCA
Organism: Dactylosporangium sp. NPDC051087; assembly: GCF_055586325.1. NCBI lineage: Bacteria > Bacillati > Actinomycetota > Actinomycetes > Micromonosporales > Micromonosporaceae > Dactylosporangium > Dactylosporangium sp. NPDC051087. The sequence continues at coordinate 38,731 of NZ_JBVJIJ010000008.1, forward strand.
CCGCCGCCGGGCGGCTCTGCCGCGCGATCGGCCTCAGCGACGGGCCCGCCAACTTCGACGTCATCCTCCGCGACGACGGCACGTTCGCCGTGCTGGAGGCGAACGCCCGGTTGTGCGGCAACGCCTTCCCGCTGCTGATGCGGCACATGTACGGCGTGGACACCGTCGCCGCGCTGGTGTCCCTGGCGCTCGGCGAACCGGTCGACCTGACCCCGACCCGCGCCGACGCCGGCATCATCCACATCCTCGCCTCGCCGCTCGCCACGGACGGGATCCTCACCGCGGTCGACGGGCTCGCGGCGGCCCGCGCGCTGCCCGGGGTGGTGTGCTGCGAGGTGTACGCCGAGCCGGGCGCGACGGTCCACCCGTTCGACCAGGCGGCGAACAAGGTCGGCTACCTCGTCGTCACCGGCCCCGACGCGGCGGCGGCGCAGGCCCGGCTGGACGCGGCCCTCGCCGTGCTCCGCCTCGAGTTCACCGCCGTCGCCGAACCCGCGACGGTCAGTCTGCCCGGTTGACCGCGACGGCCGGGGCGTACTCGCTGACCACCAGCTGGCCCTTGCCCCCGGCGGTCAGCGGGATGCGGTCGCTGAGCCGCATGTCGAGCGGCACCGCTTTGCCGGCCCGCTCCCGCAGCGACCGTTCCGTGCCCGCGAGGACCGCGTCGCCGGGCAGCGAGCCGTCCGGCACGACGAACACCCGGATCGTGCCGGCCGCGTCCTGCCGCACGTACATCTCCGCGACGCCCGGCTCGTACATGGCGACGCCGAGGAACACGTCGCCGAAGACCTTCCGGCCGTCGGGCAGGACGACGGCGTCGTTCATCCGGCCGCTGGTGAGCGTCATCGTCCGGAACCGGCGCCCGCACGGGCACGGGTCCGGCCGGATCGTGCCGAGGTCGCCGAGCGCGTACCGCACCAGGGGCATCGCCCGCTCCTGGAACGCGGTCACGACGACCTGGCCCTCCTCGCCGTCGGGCAGGACCGTGCCGTCCTCGCCGAGGATCTCCACCAGGACCCGGTCCTCGGCGAGGTGCCGCCCGCCGCGGTGGCACTCGAAGTAGATGTTCAGCGTCTCGTAGGCGGAGTACTCGTCGCGGACCGGCACGCCGAAGCCGTCCTCGAGCAGCGCCCGGCACGCCGGCACCAGCAGCTCCGACTCCGTCAGCACCAGCCGCAGATCCTGGCGCAGCCGCGCCCGCTGGTCGGCGGTCATCGTCCGGACCAGCTCCCGCAGGTGCACCGGATAGCCGATGAGCACCTTCGGCCGGTACGCCAGCAGCCCTGCGACCCAGTCGGCGGGTGGTGTCGTGGTCAGGATGACGTGCCGCCGGAACAGGCCTGCCTTCTCCACCAGGCGGCCCGGCATCGGGAACGGCTTCAGGTGCGCGAGCCGGTCCCACGGCAGGTACCGGCGGGTCGCGAAGAACCGCCGGACGCAGGCGGCCATGTGGTAGTCGTGGGCGTTCATGTCGTGCCAGCCGGTCACCCGGTGCCCGGTCGTGCCGCTGCTGGAGAACTCCGAGCACGCGTCCGTGTCGACGCCGTCGGCGACGAACTCCCGGTTGGACGTGCCGCGCAGGATCGTCTTGGTGAGCAGCGGCACCCCCGCCAGGTCCGCCAGGGACGCCAGCCGCGGCAGCCGGCCGCGGTAGTAGGGGACGTGCGCACCGGCGTGCGCGAGGAACCGGTTCAACCGGCGCAGCTGGTAGCGGCGCAGGGCGGCCCGGCTGCCGTACTGGCGCAGCAGCGACACCGGCACGTACGCCATCTCACGCAGCAGCATGGTCGGGCTCCTTCGCGCTCGGGCGGCAGGCTTGCCGTCCAGTCTGCCAATACGCATGTGCCGCCGTCTATGTGTGAGCGGGTCCGGGCGGTGTGCGGGCCAGCTCGGCGACCTTCGCCCGCACGGTCCGCGCGTCCGGGTGGCCGAGCGTCGTGAGCAGCTCGGCGGCGCACAGCCAGGCGGTGCGGGCGTCGGCGGTCCTGCCGAGCGCGGCGAACGTGTCGCCGAGGTGCCCGGTCACGACCGCCTCCAGGTAGCGGTCGCTCTGCCCGCGCAGCAGCTCCACCGCCTTGCGGTAGCAGCGGATCGCCTCGGCGGGCAGGCCGCTGCGGTACCGCGAGTACGCGAGCGTGTCCCAGGTGATGCCCTCGCCCTGCCGGTCGCCGAGCCGCTGGTGCAACGCGATCGCCCGGTCGCAGCACCGCACCGCCCGCGCGTGCTCGCCGAGGTGCGCGTGGTGCCAGCCGAGCGCGTTGAGTGTCTGCGCGCGGCCGTGGTCGTGGCCCGCCTCCTCGAACGCGGCCAGGGCGCGCCGGTCGTCGGCGAGCGCCAGCTCCGGCCGGCCCTGCCACGCCGACACCCGGGCCATGCCGCGGTAGGCGAACCCCTGGCCCACGAGGTCATCCCGCCGCAGGCACGCCTCCAGGGCCGCCCGCAGATGGCCGCGTGCCTCGTCGAAGCAGCGCAGCCACGTGTACGCGCGAGCGAGCCCCCGGTGCGCGTGCGCGATGCCCGTGTCGTCGCCGAGCCGCAGCGCCGAGCGCAGGGCGGCCTTGTGCACGGCGACCTCCGCGTGCCAGTTGCCGCGCTGGTCGAGGATGAAGAGCATCGCCCACGCGAGCTGCCACGCGTGCCGGTGGAAGCCCGCGCCGTCGGCGTACCTGACGGCGGAGCGCAGCACCTGGTCCTCGGCGGCGAACCATTCGCGGGCGCGGCGGCCGTCCGGGAACGTCTCCGGCCGGACGCCCGGCTGCGGCGCCGGCAGCCGCAGCGGGTCGCGGAGCGGCTCGAGGCACAACGCCGCCGCGCAGGCGCTGTGCACGTAATGGTCCAGCAGCCGCGCCGGGCCGCCGTCGGTGGCGCCGGCCCGTTCGATGCCGTACAGGCGGACCAGGTCGTGCATCCGGAACCGGCCGGGGACCTCCTCCGCGATGAGGCTCGCGTCGAGCAGCTCCCGGACCGCGGCCCGCTGGGCGGCCGGGTCGAAACCGGTCATGCTCGCCGCCGCGGCCGCGCTGACGTCCGGTCCGGTCGCCCGGCTGAGGTCGCCGAACAACCGCCCGGCCGCCGGCGACAGGTGCCGCACCGACCCGGCCATCGCCGCGCGGAGACTGACCGCGAGGTCGCCGGCGTCGAGCGCGTCCAGCCGGGTCCGGCGGGCGCGCAGCTCGGCGACGAGATCGGCGAGGCGGCGGTGCGGGTCGGTGGCCGCGCGCGCCGCGACGATGCCCAGCGCCAGGGGCAGCCCGCCGCACAGCGGCAGCAGCGCCTCCACCGCCCGCGGCTCCGCCGCGACCCGGTCCGCGCCGAGCCGGGCCCGGAGCAGCTCGGCCGCGTCGGCGCCGCTCATGCAGCCGAGGGTCACGGTCCGGGCGCCGTGCGCGGCGACCAGCCCGGTCAGCCGCCGCCGGCTCGTCACCAGCACCGCGACCGTCGCCGACCCCGGCAGCAGCGGCACGACCTGCGCGCTGTCGTGGGCGTTGTCCAGCAGCACCAGCATCTTGCGGCCGTCGACGAGCTCCCGGAACAGTGCCGCCTGCTCGTCGGGGCCCGCCGGGAGGGCCGCCGCGTCGGTGCCGAGCGCGGCCAGGAACACCCGGACCGCGGCGGCCGGGCACAGCGGCTCGCCGGACGGGTCGAAGCCGCGCAGGTTCACGTAGAGCTGCCCGTCGGGGAAGCGGCGCCGGTGCTCGTGCGCCCACCGCAGCGCGAGCCAGGTCTTGCCGATCCCGCCGGCACCGCCGACGACGACGATCGCCGCGGTGCCGTGCTCCGGGTCGCCGCCGGCGGTGAGCGCGGCGGTGAGCTCCGCGAGATGGCTGTCCCTGCCGGTGAACGCGCAGGGCGCCGCGGGCAGCTGCTGCGGCGCCGCGCCCGCCCGGCGCGGCGCCGACGCCTGTCGCGGCGGCACCGGCGGCTGGGGCGGCTGCGGCGCGGCCAGCGCCGGGTCGGCGAGCAGCATCCGGCGGTGCAGGCGGCGCAGTTCCTCGCCCGGCTCGATGCCCAGGTGCTCGGCCAGTTCCCGGCGCAGCCCGTCGAAGCGGCTCAACGCCTCGCCGCGCCGGCCGCACCGGTACAGGGCCAGCATCGCGGCACCGGCGAGGCTCTCGTCGAAGGGCTCGGCGTCGGCCCTGGCGGTCATGCCGTCGACCACCGTGGCGTGCAGCCCGAGGCGCAGCGCGAGGTCGTCCCTGGCGCGTTCGGCCGTCCGGCGGCGGCGGTGCAGGTCCCGGCGGACCGTGTTGAGCCATGGCGTGTCGAGCCCGCCGAACGCGTCCCCGGTCCACAGCCGCAGCGCCGCGTCGAGCAGCCGCACCGCTTCGGGGTCCTCCGCGGAACCGGCGCGGCGGACGAGATCGTCGAACAGGTGCAGGTCCACGGCGAGCGGGTCGATCTGCACGACGTATCCGGCCGGCCTGCGCTGCACCGTGCACCCGCCGACCGCCAGGGTCTGCCGCAGCCGCGACACGTAGCTGTAGAGCGCGTCGCGCGGCCGGCGGGGGAGCCGGTCACCCCACGCCCGGTCCAGTAGCACGTCGACCGGCACCGGCCGGCCCGGCTCCACCAGCAGCGCCGCCAGCACGCACCGCTGCCGCTCATGGCCGAAGTCCACGGCGACCTCGCCCACGCGCGCCGCCACGTCACCGAGCAGCCGGATGTGCATCATCGATTCATCACCTCCCCCTGTACCTGCTTCCACGGTCGAAGCCCGCACTTGGTAAGGCCGTTGACTGTCGACAACCCGACGCCGTCGCGTCCGGCGGTGCCGCGTGACTACCCGCCGGTGCCGGCGGCGTCCGGCTCGGGCCGGTAGCGGGCGGCGACGGCCGTGGCCCGCTGGTGCAGCGACATGCGCAACCATTGCGGGGCAAGGACCTCGGCGCTCATGGCGAGCTGCCACAGGGCCCATTCGGCGTGCCTGGAGTCCTGGAACGCGACCTCCATCCGCAGCCGGCCGTCCGCCTCGGGCGCCTCGGTGAGGACGGCCAGCGCGGTGGCGACCAGGTCGTCGCGGCGGGCCGGGTGCAGGCTGAGCCGCACGACGACCTGGTCGCCGCCGGTGCGGAAGCGGGTGCTGCGCTCCTGCCAGGCGCGGTCCAGGTCGACGCGGTCCGGGCGCCGGGCGGGCTCGGCGAGCTCCTCGGCGGCCAGGACCCGGGACAGGCGGTAGGTGCGGTCCTCGCCGGCCCGCGTCGCCAGCAGGTAACCCTGCTCGCGGACGGTGACCAGGCCGATCGGGTCCACCGTGCGCCATGCCGGGGACCGGTCCACCGGGGCGTAGCGGATGCGCAGCCGGTGCCCGGCGAGGACCGCCCGCCGGATCGCGGCCATGACGGTGCCGGGCACGTCATCCGTGGCCTGACGGCGGGCGAGCAGGTCGGTGTCCGGGTCGATGAGCAGCCGCTGGGCGGCGCCGGCCGCGGTGGCCCGGTAGCTCTCCGGCAGCGCGTCGACGACCTTGCGCATGGCCGACGCGAGCGCCGAGCCGAGCCCGAACGCCTGCGCGCCGCTGCGGGAGCCGGCGACGAGCAGCGCGAGCGCCTCGTCGTGGTTGAGGCCGGTGAGCTCCGTCTGGAAGCCGGGCAGGAGCGTGAACCCGCCGTGCCGGCCGCGCTCGGCGTAGACCGGCACACCCGCCGCCGACAACGCCTCGATGTCGCGCAGGACGGTGCGGGTGGAGACCTCCAGCTCCCGCGCGATGCTCGCCGCGGACAACCGGCCGCGCCGGCGCAGCAGCAGCACCAGGGAGACCAGGCGGTCGGCGCGCATCCGGGAACCGTACCGGAATACACGACACAGGATGTCGTCATTCATTGCGAGGCTCGTCCCGTACGACGCGCAGGACGTCGGCGACGAGTGAGTGGAGATGTGACAGTGCGACGATCGTCGGTCAACCCGTGGACCTGGTCGGTGGAGCTCGGGTTCAACCAGGGTGAGCTCGTCTCCGGGCAGACCCGGACCCTGTACTGCTCGGGGCAGACGTCGATGGACGGCGACGGCCGGCCGCGGCACGACGGTGACATGGCCGCGCAGCTGGCGTTGAGCCTCGACAACCTGGAGGCGGTGCTCGGCGGCGCCGGCATGTCCCTGGCGAACCTGGTCCGGCTCAACGTCTACACCACCGACGTCGACCTGCTGTTCCCGCAGTACGGCGTGCTGGCGGCGCGGCTGGGCGCGGCAGGGGCGGCGCCGGCCACGACGATGCTCGGCGTGACGCGGCTGGCGATCCCCGGGCAGCTGGTCGAGCTGGAGGGCACCGCCGTCGACTGACACCTCGCCCGGCTCACGCCCGGACCGCCGCGCCGGCACGGAGGGCGGTGAGGGAAAGGTCGAGGGCCGCTTCGAGGTGGTCGGTCCGGCCGGTGGCGAGCAGGAGCAGGACGCCGCCCTGGATGCCGGCGAGCACGGCCGCGGCGGTGCGGTCGGCGTCCACGGCGGCCGGGACCCCACCGGTCGCCTGCAGCTGGCGGATCCCGTCGGCGATCGCCGTCTGCCAGCGGTGCATCAGGCCGGTCACGATGGCCTGCGCCGCCGGGGTACGCCGGCCGACATGGCCGAGCAGGATGCTGAGCGGGCACTGGGTCCCCTGCTCGCGGTAGCGCGCGACGAGCCGGTCGCGCCACTGCTCCCACGCCGGCCAGGAGGTCAGGTCGCCGAGCATCGGCTGCTGGTCGGCGAGGACCCGGTCGGCCTCGTGCCGCGCGACGGCGAGCAGCAGCGCCTCCTTGCCGGACGGGAAGTAGTGGAAGAGCTGGCTCTTGCTGGTGCGGGTGCGGGCCATCACGTCCTCGAGGCGGACCTCGTCGACGCCGCGTTCGCGGATCTCCGCGGCGGCGCCGGCGACGATCCGCGCCCGGGTCTGCGCGCCTTTGCTCGTCAGCGTCATGTGTCCGGTCCCGCGGCGGCCACGATCCCGGGCCTGTCGTCCGTCATCACCCCATCCTTCCGGTTCGCCCGCCCGGTCACGCGCCGTTGAACACGGGCGGCGCGTAACCGGCGGGCTTGTCGCCGATGCCGAGGCCGGGGCTGACGATCCACGACTGGTACCGCGGCGTGAACATCACGTACGGCGGGACCAGCGCCGGTTCGCCGGCCTCGTCCAGCCGCCGCCGCAGGGGCGCGGGGAGCTCGAAGTCGAGCGCGGCCAGGTTGCCGTCGAGCTGCTCGACGCTGCTCGCGCCGATGACCGCCGACGCGACACCCGGCCGGTTGACCACCCAGTTGATTGCGACCTGCGCCATGCTGCGCCCCAGCTCCCCGGCGACGTGCTCCAGCGCGTCGAGCACCTTCCAGTCCGCGTCCTTGACCGGGCTGTCGGCGAGCCGGCCCTCGCCGGTCAGGCCGCCCTCGCCGCGCCGGTACTTGCCGGTGAGCAGGCCGCCGCCGAGCGGGCTCCACGCGGTGAGACCCATGCCGAGCGTCTGCGCCATCGCGACGTACTCGGGTTCGATGCCGCGGGCGGCCAGCGAGTACGGCAGCTGCACCGTGATCATCGGGGTGAGCGCGTGCGCCTCCGCGTAGCTCTGCGCCCGGGCGGCGTACCACGCGGGCACGTCGGACAGTCCGGCGTAGCGGATCTTCCCGGCGCGGACCAGGTCGTCGAACGTCCGCACGACCTCCTCGACCGGGGTGATCCGGTCCCACGTGTGCAGCAGGTACAGGTCGAGATGGTCGGTGCCGAGCCGCCGCAGCGACGCCTCCAGCGCGCGGACCATGTGTTTGCGGCCGTTGCCGCCGGCGTTGGGGTCGCTGGGGTCGACGGTGTTGGTGAACTTGCTGGTCAGCACGAGCCGGTCGCGGACGCCGGCGGCGGCGATCAGCCGGCCGAGGATGCGTTCGCTCTCACCGGCGGTGTAGAAGTCGGCGGTGTCGACGAAGTTGCCGCCCGACTCGACGTACCGGCGGAAGATCGGCTCGGCCTGCTCCGCGGTCCTGCCGTACGCGGCGTGGAAGCCGCCGACGCCGAAGTTCATGGTGCCGAGCGCCAGCCGGCTGACCCGGAGCCCTGACCGGCCGAGCAGGTAGTAGTGCTGCATGATGCGGTCCTCTCGCGGTGCGGGCGGCCAGGACCGGCCGCCGTCACCGACTGTGCCGCTACAAAACTGGACCTGCCAGTCCAGAATCGGCGGCCTCCAGGTCGACGGTGAAGACCGAGCCGCCGCCGGGGTTCGGCTGGTGGGTGACGTCACCGTGGTTGGCCTGGGCCAGGTTGCGCACGATGTACAGGCCGAGCCCGGTGCCCTTGACCTTGCTGGCGTCGCGGTCGGCGCGGGTCAGCCGCTCGAACAGGCGGCGGCGGAACTCCTCCGGGACGCCCGGTCCCTCGTCGCGCACGTGGATGCGGACGCGGCCGGTGCGCGCGATGGTGGTGATCTCGACGCACGACGCCCCGCCGCCGTACTTCGCGGCGTTGGACAGCAGGTTGGTCAGGATGTGCTGCAGGTGACCCTCGTTGACCAGCACCTCGGCGTCCTGCCCGGTGATCGGCACGTGCTCGGCGTCCGCGCCGGTCAGGGCGGTCTCGATCTGGTGCCGCACCGGCAGCGGCGACCGCTCGGCGTGGATGGTGCCGGCCTCGATGCGCACCATGTCCAGGACCTCCTGGACGATGTCGTCGAGGCGGTGCGCCTGACGGCTGATCCCGTCGATGACCTTGGTCCGCATCCGGTCGTCGAGGGTCGGCCAGTCGTCGGTGAAGACCTCGGTGTAGCCGAGGATCGCGGCGAGCGGGTTGCCGATCTCGTGGCCGAGCATGCCGATGATGTCGAGCTTGAGCTGGTTGGCCTCCTCCAGCTCGGCGTTGCGGGCGGTGAGCGCCTCGGTGGCGAGGTCCCGGGCGTGTTCGGCGGCCCGCCGGGCGGTGATGTCGGTGTTGACCTCGAGCACCGTGCCGGTGAGGTCGGCCTGCAGGACCTGCCGGCTGAGCACGGTGACCGTGTTGCCGGCGGCGGTGACGTGGTCGAGCTGGCCGTCCCACCGGCCGTCGCGCCGCAGCGCGCCGACCTGGTCGGCCTCGGTGGTGCCGGCCGGGAAGACCGTGCCGAGCAGGCGGTGCGAGCTGCGGCCGAGGACCGTGGGCAGGGACCAGCCGTAGAGGTCCGCCGCTCCCTGGTTCCACCAGACGATGCCGCCGTCGACGGTACGCACGATGACGGCGGCCGGGATGAGCTCCAGCAGGGTCGCCTGGCGGCGCAGCTGCGCGACGGCGGCCCGGCGTTCGGTGATGTCCTCGACCTGCGTGACCAGGTAACGGGCCCGGCCGGTCTCGTCGCGGATGGCGGCGGCCCGCAGCGCCACGTGCACGACGTGGCCGTCCTTGTGCAGGTACCGGCACTCGAGGGCGGCGGTGTCCTGTTCGCCGTGCTTGATGGCGGTGATGACGGCGTGGCTGCCGGCGGCGTCGTCGGAGTGCTGCAGGTCGAGGAAGGTCATGGTGCCGAGCTCGGCGGGGCTGTAGCCGGTGATGGTGCTCATCGCCGGGTTCGCGTCGAGGTAGCCGCCGAACGTGTCGTCGTCGAGCCCGACGATGACCAGGCCGAGGGGCGAGTTGACGAACGCCAGCTTGAAGCGGGTCTCCGCGGCCTCGAGCGCGGCGAGCGCGGCGGTGCGCTCGGCGAGCAGGGCGGCGTTGTGCGCGGCGTCGTCGGCGTGCCGCAGCGCCGAGCTGAGGCTGTCGGCGAGCAGCGACACCTGCTGCTCGTCGGTGTCGTCGAAGGCGTGCGCCCGGATCGCGGACACCTTGAGGGCGCCGATGACGTCGTTGCCGGCGTGCAGCGGGGCGATGAGCATCGCGCCGATCCCGAGCCGGTCGCAGGCGGCCTGGTTGACGCGCGGGTCGATGGTCGTGTCGCGGCAGTGCGCCGGGGCGCCCTCGGCCAGGACGGAGCCGCTGAGCGACCCGACGACCGGGACCCGGACGTCCTGCGCGTCGGTGAGGTTGCCGGCGGTCGCCGCGTACACGAGGGCGTCGCCGTCGAGGAGCTCGACGACCGAACCGTCGGCGGCGGGGAACAGGTGCACGGCCCGCTCCGCGACGACCCGGATCGCGGCGTCGCGGTCGCCGGCGGCGGCGGTCACCTCCCGCTGCACGAGGAGCGTGTCACGCAGCCGCTGGAACGCCCGCTCGCTGAGCTGCGCCGCGGCCCGTTCGGCGGTGATGTCGCGCAGCTGGACGACCGCGGACGCCGGACCGGCGGCGTCGGCGATGACGGAGGTGTGGCTGGAGACGTAGACGACGGCCCCGTCGCGGTGCCGCAGCACCGACTCCTGCACCGTGCGGGACTGTTCGCCGTCGGCGAGGGCCGCGAGCGCCGGTTCGAACGCCGGGTTCGGCCGGGCCAGCAGCGTCGGGACCGGCATCGCCTGGGCCTGCTCCGGGGTGTACCCGAGCAGCCGGCTGAACGCCGGGTTGATGAGCGTGATCCTGCCACGGTCCGGGCCGCGCAGCCCGACGACCATGTTCGCGACCGGGCTGTGGTCGAACACCTCGGCGAAGCGGCGTTCGCTGCGGTTGAGCCGGTCGAACGCCGCCTGCACCTCGGCCCGCTGCGCCTTCAGCGCGGCGTTGGCGGCCGTGGCCCGCTCCAGCAGTTGCCGGTTACGGGCGACGTCGTCGGCGTGCCGCAGCGCGCCGGTGAGCGCGTCCGCGAGCAGGCTCAGCTGCTGCTCGTCGGCGTCGCAGAACGAGCCCGGGTCGCGGCTGCTGACGGTGAGGACCCCGAGCGGCCCGTCGGCGGTGAGCAGCGGCGCGACGATCAGCGACCGGACCCCGACCATCCGGCTGACGGCGGCGGCGACCCGCGGGTCGGCGTGGGTGTCGTCGCACCGCAGCGTGCTCAGGGTGCGCATGGCGAGGCCGGCGAGGGAGCCGCGCAGCGGCAGCGGCGGGCGGTCGGCCCTGATCGCACCGGTCGCCGCGGCCAGGTGCAGGGCGGTCTGATGCTCGTCGAGGAGGTTGACGACGGCGGCGTCGCCGGCCGGGATCACCTGCAGCGACCGTTCGGCGATCAGCTGCAGCACCATGTCGCGGTCGCCGGCGGCGGCGGTGACCTCCCGCTGGACGGCGATCGTGGTCCGCAGCCGATCGGACTCGCGCTCTGCGTGCGCCTCGCTCAGCGCGAGCGCGTGGCTGTCGGTGCTGTCGATCGACTCGGTGACCACGTACCGGGCACCGTGCGCGTCATGGGTCACGACCGCCCGGGTGGTCACCCACACCTGGGAGCTGTCCTTGCGCACCAGCTGCCGGTCGATGACCAGCTCGTGCAGGTCACCGGCGGCCAGGGCGTGCAGGCCGACGATCACCGCGTCCCGCTCGGCGAACTCGAACAGCGCCCAGGCGGACCGCCCGACCAGGTCGTCGCGGTAGTACCCGACGAGCCGGCAGAACGCCGGGTTCGCCTCGATCAGGTCCCCGAAGGTGTCCGGCTCGAGGCTCGCGACGGCCTTGGCGATCATGCTGTGCTCGAACGCCTCTGCGAGCAGCCGTGCGCGCGACTGCTCGTCGAGCCGCTCCAGCAGGCCCACGATCACGCCCTGCTCATCGGCCGGGTCGCCGCGGACCTGAGCCGCTCGCCCGGAGCTGTGCGGGCCGGCCGGTGAGCACGGTCGCTCGCGGCGTGGGACGTCAGCGCAGCTGCGGCAGGAAGCGGTGCCGGGCGAGCGCCGCCGTCGTCTCCGCCGCGAGGGCGACGACGAACGCGGTGATCGCGAGGACGACGATCCAGGCCCAGACCCGGTAGCCCGGCGGGTGCGCGTAGGCGACCCAGTGCAGCGCGAACGTGGCGACCGCCGCGTAGGGGAAGGCGAACGCCCAGAACCCGGCGTTGAAGCGCAGGTGGCGGTACACGCTGATGAGCCGGAGCTGGACGAGCGCGGCCAGCAGCGAGTAGCCGGCGAGCCCGAAGGCCACGGCGTCGACCTTGCCGTGGGTGATGGCCAGGTACGCCAGGCCGGCGAGGGCGGGCGGGGCCGCCAGGATCGCCATGGTGGGTTGCAGCTGCGGGGGCAGCGGGGGACGGAAGTACAGCCGGGCCAGCGTCATCGCCTCGATGGCCAGCCACGACACGAGGCCGAGGCCGAAGAGCACCCGGGCGGGGCCGGACCAGCCGGCGAGGGTCGCGCCGATGGCGGCGATGAGCCCTCCGGCGACGGCGGGCAGCACGTATCCGGGGTGCAGCTTGTCCAGGTCGAGCCCGTCGGCGATCCACTGGCCGGTCATCCACCCGGCCAGCACGATCGTGAGGATGGCGAACACCCCGAAGAGCCACTGACCCGCCGCGCGCTCGTGCCGCATCAGCCCGATGGCCAGCAGCATGCCGACGATCGGGATCAGCGCGACGAACGGCCCCAGCACCGGGTGGGACAGTTCGGCGTGCCAGCCGCCCGGCCGCCGCGGCACCTGCACGACGTAACCGGCGAGGAGCGTCAGCCACACCGCGGCCGCCAGCACGCACAGGACGTCGGAGACGAGCGCGGGTGTGAACCCAAGCACCGCGGCGTAGCCCCAGCAGCCGGCGAGGCCCGTCAGCCCGTACGCGATGCCGAAGAGGTTCGGCGTGATCCCCACGCGTGGCTCACTCGTCCCTGCGTTCACCGCGGCACGCTACCCGGCGTGCCGGCGGTTATGCCGGCGCCGCGGCCCGGCAAGATCTTTCGCATTCGGGTGCCGCCGCCCCGCCGACGCCATACGCTGGAGCACGTTGAGCAGGCGACGGCGCGCCCATGGTGTGCGGACCATGGGCGCCTCCGGTGGGCCACGGGCCCGCCGTCACATCACCAGTTGTGTGCCACGTTCACCGCGAGGGTGGCGGCCACCGTCACGAAGAACACCGCCCATCCGACGAGGTTGCGCGACCCGACCCGCAGGTGCGCGACGAGGGCCCCGCAGAAGTAGAGCACCAGCCCGGCCGCCGCGACCGTCCCGAGGACCGGCACCGCGAACCCGGCGAGCAGCCCCAGCGACCCCGCCGCCAGCAGCGCCCCCAGCACCGGCACGAACTTCCGCGGGATCCGCTTCAGGTCGGCCTGCGCCTTCGGGTATTCGTGGCCGATGAGGTACGTGACGGCGGCGCTCCCCGTGAGGAACGCGGCGACGATCGTGAGCGTGACGTAAGCAGCAGACATGCGTCCAAGGACGCGCGCCGCCCTCGGAACGTGACACCCGCCGGTGTGACCTGCGGCACCGGCTCACGCGTGCTGCAGGACCGCCGCTTGCAGGTCGGCGATCTCGAGCTCGGTCTCGGTCCGCGCCGGCAGCACCATCGTGTAGCCGACCTGCCGCACGGTGCCGATCATCGACTCGTACTCGCTGCCGAGTTTCGCCCGCAGCCGCCGGACGTGCACGTCCACGGTCCGGTGGCCGCCGAAGTAGTCGTACCCCCACACCTCGCGCAGCAACTGGTCGCGGGTGTAGACCCGGCCGGGGTGCTGGGCCAGGAACCGTAGCAGCTCGAACTCCTTGTAGGTGAGGTTCAGCGCCCTGCCCTTGAGCTTCGCGGCGTACGTGTCGGGGTCGATGCTCAGCGCGCCCGCGGTGATCTGGCTGTTCGCGGCCCGGACCGCGGCCTTCGCGGCCTGGGTGGCCAGCCGCAGCCGCGCCTCCACCTCGGCCGGCCCGGCACCGGCCAGGACCACGTCGTCGATGCCCCAGTCCGAGGCGACCGCCACGAGCCCCGACTCCTCGACCACGGCGAGCACCGGCGTGCGCAGCCCGGACGCCCGCAACGTCCGGCAGAAGCTCCGCGCCTCGGCCAGCTGCCGCCGCGCGTCCACGAGGATCACGTCGGGCTCCGACCCGGTCGCGCACTCCCGCACGTCGAACCCGGCCACCCGCCGCGTGTGCGCCAACAGGTCCAGGGCCGGCAACACCCGCGCCGCGGGCACGAGGACCGGCTGCGTCACCGCCGTCACCACCAGGATCTCCACACCGCGCAGCGTCCACCCCGAATGTTTCCGCTTGCGTCCTTCGGCATTACACGCGACGCACGGATGGGCCCGGCCCGGGTGATCGGTCGGACCCATCCGATCCCCGGGCCGGCACGTGGCGGCACTCTGGCCTGTCAGGTGAGGGTGCAGGTGACCGCCGGGGCGGGGTTGGTGGTGTTGTTCCAGCTCGCCAGGAAGCCGAACGACGTCGACCCGGCCGGTGGCAGGCCGCCGTTGTACGAGACGTTGCGCGCGGTCACGGTCGTCCCGGCCTGGGTGACGGTGGCGTTCCAGGCCTGGCTGACCTGCTGCCCGCCGGTGAAGCCGAGGGTGACCGTCCAGCCGGTGGCCGCGGCCGCCGACGTGTTGCGCACGGTGACCTCGCCCTGGAACCCTCCGCCCCACTGCGAGGTGATCCGGTACTCCGCGGCGCACCGGGACCCGGCGGACGGAGACGCCGACCGGGACGGCGACGGCGACGCGGACGCCGACCGGGACGCCGACGCCGATGTGGACGGGGACGGGGTCACGCCGCCGAGGACCCGCGCGAGCACGGGGAACCACGCGTTCGCCATCTTCTGGAAGCCGGCGTCGTTCGGGTGCACGCCGTCGCCCGTGTCGGTGGCCGCGTCGAAGCCCGTCCAGAGGTCGGCGACGACGACCGGGGACTGCGCCGTCGTCAGGCCGGCCGCCCAGCCCGGCAGCGCCGAGTTCAGCGCCACCACGTCCGCCGGGCACGTCGCGCACGCGCCGGCGCTCATCGGGATGATCTGCGCGACGATCACCTTCACCGCCGGGTTCTGCGTCCGCATCTGCCCGACCAGTTTCGTGAACGCCGTCAGTTTCGCCGCCGTCGGGATGTACCCGCCCCACATGTCGTTCGTGCCGAGGTGCATCAGTACGACATCCGGACGGGCCGCGGCGAGCCACGGCGGCAGCTGGTTGTTGTCGGCGATACCCGTCGCGGAGAAGCCGCCGTGACCTTCGTGGTCGAAGTCGTAGGCGTAGCCGGGATTGCAGCCGCCGCCGTCGGACACCCCGCCGACGAAGTCGATGTTGGTGTATCCGCTGGTCTGCAGCCGCTGCCACAGCTTGGCGCGCCAGCATCCCGGCCCGGCGGTGATGGAGTCGCCCAACGGCATGATCCGCACCGGCGCCGCCGCCGAGGCCGCCGGCCCGGCCGCGACGAAGGAAGCCGCGACGACGACGGCGGCGATGGTGGCGTACAACATGGAACGCAACGACATGAGCGCGAACTCCTATGGGAGAGGGGCGTGCGGGGGGACTGCACCGGCCCGGCTCCCATGGCATCGTGCGACGTCGATGCTACCGCACGGCCCGCCCGCGTCCGCCGCGACCGCCCCGGTACGGTGTCGCCCCGTGGGCGCTCTCGGTTTGCACATCGGCTTCGCCGGCACCCCGGCGGACGGCGACGCACTGCTGCGCGAGGTCTGGGACATCCTGGCGGACCGCATGTCCCGGCTGGCCGACTCGTCGGCCGGCGAGGAGATCCTCTCGCACTACCTGCACTTCCAGGAGTCCGACGGTCTCGCCGACGGCACCTGGTCCGCGACGTCCGGCGGGCTGCTGTACTCGTTCGGCGACGCGGCCGGCCTGTGCGTCGTGGAGATGCGCGCCTGCCGGCACTGGGCGGCCATGACCGTCCTGGACCGCTGGCCGGCACTGACGCAGGTCGCCGCCCGCCACGGCGTGGACCTGACCCCGCCGGTCGGCGGGGACGTGGAGGAGGCGCTGCGGCGGCAGCTGGCGGGTGGCGCCGGCGAGGTCTTCTTCCACCACTTCACCGGCCCGGGCCAGGAGCGCCTCGGCCACGCGACCGCCACCGCGACCCCGGCCGGCGACCACGAGCTGCGCTTCTACAACCTCGACGAGCCCGTCCTCGCCCTGTCGGCGACCGGCGAGGACCGCGAGCGCATCACCGGCCTCATCGCCACCGGCGTGTGCGCCTGCGACATCTGCCAGAACCTGCGCTACTTCCGCGACCTGCCCCGCGCCCGCCGGCAGTACGAGTGAGCGGATCGGCCGTTGCGGCGCCGATTTACCTAGCAGTACGATGCATTGCACTTCTAGGTGTACCGGGGCGGGGTGAGCACGGTGAAGGTGGCGAAGGATCTGGTGGCCGCGTCGGCGACGCCGATGGTGCTCGGGATTCTCGCGGAGGGGCAGAGCTACGGCTACGCCATCCTCAAGCGGATCAACGAGCTGTCCGGCGGGGAGCTGGACTGGACCGAGGGGCTGCTGTATCCGTTGCTGCACCGCCTCGAGCGGCAAGGCCACGTCGAGGCGAGCTGGCAGGCGGTGACCGGTGAGCGGCGCCGCAAGTACTACCGGATCACCGAGCAGGGCCTGGCCGAGCTGGCCGAGCAGCGCCGCCAGTGGGGCACCGTCGTCGAGGCGCTCAAAGCGGTGTGGGACGGTCAGGGACCGCTGAGCGCGACCGTGGTGCCGGCATGAGCGACCTCGAGGCGCAGATCGCGCAGTGGCGCGACTATGTCCAGCGCCGCCGGGAGCTGCGCGGCGCCGACGCCGACGAGCTCGAGGACCATCTGCGCGGGTCCGTGGAGGAGCTCGTCGGGGCCGGGCTGAGCGAGGACGAGGCGTTCCTCGTCGCGGTGAAGCGGATGGGCAGTCTCGACGAGCTGTCCCGCGAGTTCGCCCGCGAGCACTCCGAGCGGCTGTGGAAGCAGCTCGTGCTGACCGGCGAGCCGGGTCCCGCGGCGACGAAGTCGCGCAGGGCGCTCTGGGTGATGATCGGCTGCGCGGCCGGCGCCGCGGCGACGTTCAAGGTGCCGCAGCTGTTCGGCGCGGACCTGGACGACGACGGCGTGTTCTACGCGACCAACCTCAGCCTGTTCGCGCTGCCGTGGCTGGCCGGGTTCCTCGCCTGGCGGCGGCAGGCCCCGCCGAGGCTGATCGCGGTGATCGCCGGGCTGTTCGCGCTCGGCACCGTCGCCGCCAACGTCTACCCGCTCGGCGAGGAGTCCCAGTCGGTGGTCGTCACCGGCATCCACCTGCCGATCGCGCTGTGGCTCGTCGTCGGGCTCGCGTATGTCGCGGACGACTGGCGGTCGCCGCGGCGGCACATGGACTTCATCCGCTTCACCGGTGAGGTGTTCGTCTACTTCGTGCTCATCGCGCTCGGCGGCGGGGTGCTGACGGCGTTCCTGGCCGGCACGTTCGAGGCGATCGGCGTCAGGCCGGAGCGGTTCATCACGCAGTGGCTGGTGCCGTGCGGGGCGATGGCGTCGGTGGTCGTCGCGGGCTGGCTGGTCGAGGCGAAGCAGAGCGTGGTGGAGAACATCGCGCCGGTGCTGACCCGGCTGTTCACGCCGCTGTTCACGGCCGTGCTGCTGGCGTTCCTCATCGCCGTGGGGGTGACGGCGGCCCGCATCGACGTGCGGCGCGAGGCGCTGATCCTGTTCGACCTGCTGCTGGTCGTCGTCCTGGGGCTGCTGCTGTACTCGATCTCGGCGCGGGACCCGCTCGCCCCGCCCGGACCGTTCGACAAGCTGCAGCTCGCGCTGGTCGTCAGTGCCCTGGCCATCGACGCGCTGGTGCTGATCGAGATCACCGGCAGGGTCGCGGAGTTCGGCACGACCCCCAACAAGGCGGCCGCCCTCGGCGAGAACGTGATCCTGCTCGTCAATCTCGCCGGGTCCGCGCTGCTGCTGCAGCGTTTCATCCGCCGCCGGAGCGGGTTCGCGGCCCTGGAGCGCTGGCAGACCCGCCACCTGCCGGTCTACGCCGCCTGGGCCTGGATCGTCGTGCTGATCTTCCCGCCGGTGTTCCAGTTCATGTGACGGGCGCCGGGACTGGCCGGGGGCGGCCAGTTGTGTCAAGTTCCGTTAAGGCCGGCCCGGACGGCTGAGGCTCGATGCAGGGGGATCGCCGCGGTGGCGGTCCGGCCGGCACGAGGAGGAACTCATGACGACCGTCGAGGCGAAACCGCTGACCGACGAGCAGATCCGGGAGCTGACGATCCGCGCGGGCATGCTGCTGCGCTTCCGGCCGGTGCCCGGGTCCGACCCGCACCAGGCCAAGGTGTGGCTGCAGAGCGTCTCGGAATACCTGGCGTCCGAGGCGCTGCGCCAGGCGCTGCGCCAGCTCGGCGTGGACGTGCCCGACCCGACCGGCCCGGCCGGCCTCGGCGCGGCGGTGGTCATCGCCAGCCCGGGCATCGTCGCCTTCCCGCCCGGCCTCGCCAACCCCGGCGTCGTCGGCTACCCGTTCGCCGCGCAGGGTCCGGCGCTGGACCATCTGGCGCGGCTGCTCGACAGCGGGCAGGACGAGAGCGAGGACGTCGCGCCGCTCATCATCGGCGGTGTCTTCGCGGCGTACCTCGGTCTCGTCGGCTACGCCATCTACTGGAACGTCACGCAGGGCGGGGAGAACCCCGACGCGGGCGCCCCGGTCGACGCCGGTTCGCCGGGTGACGCCGGTTCCCCGGTCGACGCCGGCGCGTCAGGCTGAGCCGGACCCGACGACGATTCCCGGAGGCAGCGATGACCGACCAGCCGCACCTGATCCGGCACGCCGGCCGCACCATGGACCCGGCGGCAGCGGCCACGGCCGGCGGCGTGGTCGGCCGCTCGTGGGGTGCCGGGGTCCGCAGCGTCGTGCAGTTCCGCCGGCCGCTGACCCGCGACGAGCGGGACCGGGTCCGGCGCGAGCACGGCCTGACGCTGACGGACTACGTGCCCGACGGCGCCTACCTGGAGAGCGTCCCGGCCGGCCGGATTCCGGCGCTCGAGGCGGACCCGCTGGTCCGGGCGGTCGCTCCGTTCGCCGCGGAGCTGCGCCGCCCGGCCACCCGCGGGAGCAGGACACTGACGAGGCGGCTGCGTCGCCGGCACGAGACGGCCCTGTTCGACGACGCGGACGTGGCAACGGTGCTGAGGGCGCTGGAAGGGCTGGGCGCGGTGGAGCCGGTCGTCCTCGACGACCGGCCCCACGGCGGCACCGTCAAGATCCGCTTCGAGGCGCCGGAGCCGGCCCTGGAAGGGATCGCCGAGCTCGACGACGTCCGCTGGCTCGACGAGGTCGGCGAGGCGAAACTGGACACCGGTCCGGTGACGGCGCCGCCGGCCGCGGCCCGGGCGTGGGTCGCCGCGCTGTGGCAGCTCGGGCTGTCCGGCGCCGGCCAGGTCATCGGCGTCATCGACAGCCCGGTCGACCTGCGGCACGGCTACTTCGCCGACGACCGGCACGAGCCGGGACCCGCGCACCGCAAGGTGACCGGCTACCGCAACGCGGCCGGCGAGCGGCCCGCGCGGCACGGCACGTTCGTCGCCGGGATCGCAGCCGGCGACGACCCGGCCCGCCCCGGTGCGCACCCCGACCGGGGCGTCGCGTGGGGTGCCCGCCTCACCTACGGCAACACCGACGACCTCGAGCGCGCCGGCATCCTCGCGTACCTGGCGGCCGCCGCGGCGGACGGGGCGCACGTGCACACCAACAGCTGGCACGACGAGCCCGCGATCCAGTACGACCAGCTCGCCGCCGACCTCGACACGTTCGCCTGGAACAACGAGGACCACCTGGTCGTCGGGTCGGCCGGGAACCGCGACGAGCGGATGGGGCCGCCCGGCACCGCCAAGAACGTCCTGTGCGTCGCCGCGTCCCGGGGTCCGGCACCGGCCGGGTTCGGCGACGGCGCCACCGGACCGGCCGCCGACGGCCGGCAGAAACCGGACGTGATGGCGGCCGGCTGCTCGATCCGCTCCACCGTCGCCGGTACGGCGGCGGGAACCGCCCTCGACAGGATCGCCTTCGGCAGCCTGACCACGATCTGCGCGAGCAGCTGGGCGACGCCCGCGGTCGCCGGCCTGGCCACGCTCGTGCGGCAGTACTTCATGGACGGCCGCCATCCGGGCGGGCCGCTGACGCCGACGTCGGCGCTGCTGCGGGCGGTGCTCGCCGGCGGCTGCGTGCGGGACGGCGACGGGCCGTACCCGGGCGGCACCGGCGGCTGGGGCGCCGTCCGCGTCGACGAGACGCTCCGCGGACCCCTGTGGGTGCGCGACGTGCGGCACGCCGCCGGGCTCGACACCGGCGAGAGCGCCGACCTCGAGGTCGACCTCCCGCCCACCGCCGGTCCGCTACGGGTCACGCTCGTGTGGACCGACCCGCCCGGGCTCGCCGGGTCGACGGACCCGGCGGTCAACACCCTCGAACTCACCGTCGTCCCGCCCGGCGGCGGCCCGGCGCTGCGCGGCAACGCGCTCAGCGACGGGTTCTCCGTGCCGGGCGCGGCGCCGCACCGGATCGAGCCGGTGCAGCGGGTCCTGGTCCGCGACCCGGCACCGGGCCGGTGGACCGTGCGCGTCACCGCGACCGCCGTCCACGTCGGCAACCCCGGCCAGGGCTACGCCCTCGTCGTACACCCATGACAATCCCGAGGAGGGGACATGAGCACGCAACAGGTCACCGGTGTCCGCGCGATCGTCCAGGGCGACCTGCCCGACGAGATCATGGAGCGCATCGCCGCCGCCGTCCGCCGGACGGTCCTGCACGAACTCGCCGACATCGACCTCGGCCCCCGGCTGCTGCAGATCCCGCTGCAACCGTCCCGGCCGGCGGCGGGCCCGTCGAAGGACGGCCCGGAGGAGTTCCAGCTGCCGGAGATCCCGTTCCTGCTCGGCATCTGGTTCCAGCCCGGCCAGGGGCCGTTCTTCCCGGACGGGACCGTCGAGGGACCCGGCGGGTTCGAGGGCGGCCCGGCCGGCGGGATCGTCGGGCCATGAGCGGCGCGGTGCCCGGCGAGCCCGCGCGGACCTGCCCGAGCAGCTCGTGCACGCCGGGGAACCTCCTGCTCGGCATCGTCCGGCCCGACGGCACCCTCGCCGGGCTCCGCCCGCCGCTGGAGATCGACGCGACGTTCGTGGAGCGGGCGCGGGCCGGCGAACGGGTGCCGGAGGCCCGGATGCGGTTCGCCGGGCCGTGCGTCACGTCCCGGTGCCGGCACTGGAGCGGCTCGCGCTGCGGCGTCGCCGACCTCGTCGCCGACTCCGCCGCCGCCGCTGAAGGTCATGGGGACGGACGGGATGCGGGCCTGGCGCCGTGCCCGATCAGGGCGACCTGCCGGTGGTGGTCGCAGCGCGGCGCCGCCGCCTGCCGGATCTGCCCGGCCGTCGTGCACACCTGGCGGGCACCGGACCCCGCCTGAACCCCGCCTGACGGGCGATGCGGGCGTCGTACGTCCGGCGGCCGACACCAACGGGTGAGCGGACGGACGGCCGATGCCGACCGGCGGCCCGGGCGGGGGACACTGCGGGGGAGCCGTCCGTGGAGGATCGTTTGCGTGCCCTGCCCCGGCCACAGCTGCCACCGGGACCACTCGCCGACCTGTTCGACGAACTGCACCAGCTGCACCATCAGGCCGGCTGGCCGAGCCTGCGCAAGATGGCGGCCGAGGTCGGCTGCAGCCACACCACCATCGCCACCGCGTTCAGCGGCCCCCGGCCACCCCGCTGGGGGCTGCTGGAGCTCATCGTCGAAACTCTCGGCGGCGACCCGGAGCACTTCCGCGCCGCCTGGCTCGCCGCGACCGACACGGACACCGGGTTTGAGGCGCCCGCCGCGACGCCGGCGCCCGCGTACGTCACCCCGCGCGACCTGCCCGCGGCGGCGGCGCCGTTCATCGGCCGGGCCGCCGAGTTCGCGCTGCTGGACGGCGCGCTCGCCGCCGCCCGCGCCGGGGACGCCTCCAACGTCGTGCTCATCGCCGGCCCGCCCGGCGTCGGCAAGACCACCCTGGCCGTCGCCTGGAGCCACACCGTCGCCGACCGGCACCCCGACGGGCAACTCCACCTGGACCTGCGCGGCTACGACGTGAGCCGGCCCCGCACCCCGTCGGCCGCCGCGGACGCGGTGCTGCGCCGCCTCGGCGTGGAGGCGTCGGCGCTGCCGCGGGAGCTGAGCGAGAAGTCGGCGCTGCTGCGCTCCCACCTCGCCGGCCGGCGGCTGCTGCTGGTCCTCGACAACGCGCACTCCGCCGACCAGGTGTGGCCGCTGCTGCCCGGCACGGCGTCCACGTTCGTCGTCATCACCAGCCGCGACAGCATCCCCGGGCTCGTCGCCCGCACCGGCGCCCACCGTATCCTGCTCGACCGCCTCGACGAGCCGGCCGCCGCCGAACTGCTCACCCGGCTCCTCGGCGCGCCCGCCCGCGACGACCCCGACGCGGTCCGGGCCCTCGCCGCCCGCTGCGCGCACCTGCCCCTCGCGTTGCGCGTCGCCGCCGAGGTCGTCACCCAGGACCGGAACCTCGCGCTCGCCGAGCAGGTCGCCCGCTTCGACCGGCGGCCCGCCCGGCTGGACCTGCTCGACGCGGGCGGCGACGAACGCACCGCCGTGCGCAGCGTCTTCTCCTGGTCGCTGCGCCGGCTCAGCCAGCCCGCCAGGACCCTGTTCGACCTGCTCGGCCTCAGCCCCGCCCGGCACCTCGACGACGCCGCAGCCGCCGCGCTGCTCGGCGCGGGGCCCGCCGCAGGTGCCGCCGCAGTCGCCGAGCTGCTGCGCGCGCACCTCATCGAACGGCACGGTGACAGTTTCGGGCTGCACGACCTGCTGCGTGACTACGTCGTCGAGCTGGCCGCGCAACGCCCCGAAGCCGAGCGGCGGCACGCCCGGCTGCGGCTCTTCGAGCACTACACCGCCGCGTGCCGCCGCGCCACCAGCCCGGACCCGGGCGGCACCGACTGGCTGCGCCGGCACCGCTCGTCACTCGTCGCGGTCGCCCGCTCGGCCGCGCAGGACACCCCCGCGATCTGCCTCGAGCTCGCCGGGCTGCTGCACGCGTACCTCGAAGGCGCCGGCCACTACAGCGACGCCATCGCGTTGCAGCGCACCGCGATCGAGGTCGCCCGCCGCCGCGGTGACACCGGGCCGCTCGGCGCCGCGCTGTGCCGGCTCGCCGACGTCCTGCGCCGCGCCGGCGACCTCACCGGGTCCCTCGCCGCCGCCACGCAGGCCCTCACGATCGGGGAGGACCTCGGCGACCGGGCCGCCGTCGCCGGCGCGCTGCAGGCCATGGCCGCCGTCCACGTACGGCAGGGGCACAACGAACTCGGCGGCGACGAGCTCGGCCGGGCCGCCGGCATCTTCGGCGACCTCGGCGACCGGGCCGGGGAGGCCGCCGCCGCGAACCGCCACGGGATCGCCCTCATGCAGCTCGGCCGGCTCGCGGAAGCGTTGGAGCAGCACGAACGGGCGTACGTCATCCATCGCGACCTCGGTCAGCGGCTGCCGATGGGGCGGGCCGCCAACAACATGGGCGTCCTGTGCGTGCGCCTCGGCCGCTACGAACGCGCCACCGCGGTCCTCACCGAGGCGCTCGAACTGGCCCGTACCACGGGCAACCGCGCCGGCGTCGGGGTGGCGCTGGCCAACCTCGGCGACGTCGCCGCCCGCGAGGAGCGCTGGCAGGACGCGGCCGGGCACTTCCGGCAGGCCGTCGACGCGTGCGAGCAGGTCGGCTACCTCGGTGGTCTCGCCGACTCCCGGCGCGGTCTCGGCCTGGCCCTGGCCCATCTCGGCGCGTACGACGACGGTCTCGCCCTGCTGCACGACGCCCTCGACCTGGGCCGGCGGGTCGGCGACGCCGACATCGAGGCGGCCACCCTCATCGACATCGGGCACCTGCACCGGCTGGCGGGCAAGGACGGCTCCGGCAGCTACCGGGCCGCCCACGCCACCACGATGGTCACCGGCGACCTGTACCAGCGGGCCCGCGCCCTCGACGGGCAGGGCCGCTGCGCGTCCGACGCCGGGCACCCCGGCCGGGCCGCCGAGCACTGGCGGGCGGCCCTGGACCTCTTCACCCAGCTCGGCGTCCCGGAGGCGGCGACGGTCCGGGGGCTGCTGGACGCCGCGGGGTAGCCGCGGGCTTTGGACCGCGGCCTGGGTTGCGGGCTTTGGTCTGCGGGCCGCGGGCGGCGCCGTCAGAGCGGCGCGATCCAGTTCGGGAACACGACCATCACGAACGCCGCCGCGATGTCCGCGCCGGCCGGGCCGAGCAGCGCGTGCCCGAGCGCCGCGGCCGTCGCGACCAGCGCCGTCAGCAGCACGTTCCACGACCGCACGAGGCTCGCGTCCGGCAGCGTGGCGGACAGCGCCTCGTACACCTCGGTCGGCAGCGCGTCCGTCACGTGCATCGAGAACTCGGCCGGCCCCGCGAGGACCTGCAGCGCCTGGATGCGGCCCTGCAACTCGGCGCTCTGGTCGGTGGTGAGCACCCCGGTGTCCCCGAGGACGATCACCGACCGGGCCGCCATCCCCACCAGCGCGTCGAGCGGCGCCTCCCGCAACGTCATCACCTCGGCGTGCGCCCAGACGACGAGCATCCGCTGGACCAGCTGCTCCTGCTCCTTCCGTTGCAGGTCCTTGCTGTGCCCCAGCACAGCGCTGCCGGCGTTCTTGCTGTGGCCGGCGCCGAAGTTCTTGCTGTGGCTCATGACCGCTCCCGTCTCGTGACCGACCTGGATGCCCCCATTCTCAGGGCCCCGGATCGCCGGTTGACAGAATTGGCCGGGGACTGACCCTTTCCGGCATCGCCGTGCATCTACTGGTCAGAGAGGCCACGGAAGGCCGCGGAAGGGGACTGCACGGGTGGAGGCCGACGATGAGCGCGAGTACGTCGAGTACGTCAGGTCGCGACTGCCCAGGCTGTACCGGGCCGCGTACCTGGTTCTCGGCGACGGGCACCGGGCCGAGGACGCGGTGCAGAACGCGCTGACGACGCTGTACCGGCGCTGGTCGCGGCGCGGGCAGCTGGACAACCTCGACGCGTACGTGCACACGATGGTCGTGCGGGCCTGCCTGGCCGACCAGCGCCGCCCGTGGGCGAAGGTCTTCCTGCGGGCCGAGGCGCCGGACGCGGCCGTCGAGGGCGGCGCCGCGCTCGTCGACGACCGGCTCGCCATCCGGCAGGCGCTGCGCCGGCTGCCGGAGCGGCAGCGCCTGGTGATCGTGCTGCGGTTCCTGTGCGACCTGCCGATCGCCGACGTCGCGGCGGCGATCGGGCGCTCGGAGAACACGGTGAAGAGCCACACCGCGGCGGCGTTGCGCACGCTGCGGGACATCGGCGAGCTGCGGTTGAGGAGTTCCCTGTGAGCGCCGAGGAGACGCTGCGCGCGTACGCGGCGGGGGAGGACGTCACGCCGACGCTGCTGAGCGCCGAGGGCGTGGTCGTCACCGCCCGCCGGAAGGTCCGCAACCGGCGCCTGCGCATCGTCGCGGCCGCCGGGGTCGTCACCGCGCTGGTCGTCGTCGGGGTCGCGGTCGCGGCGCCGGGCCGGCACACCCAGCCCGCCCCGCCGAAGCCGTCGCCGTCAGCGGTACGGCCGACCGCGCCACCCCTGCGGTGCACGGCCGAGGCGCTGCCCGCGCCGGCCGGGCTGGACGCGGCCCGGCGGATGGTGACCACGATCGACCCGTCGGGGAGGTACACGGTCGGCCGGTACTCCTCGGGCACGAACACGACCGGCCTGCTGCTGTGGACCGACGGCGTCCTCAGCCAGCCCGCCGCGGCGCGGTCGTTCTCCCCGTCCGCGGTCAACACCCGTGGCGTCGTCGCCGGTTCCGCCCCGGGCAGCACCGGCACGAGGCAGGCGGCGGTGTACCGCGACGGCAAGGTCAGCATGCTGCCCACCCCGCAGGGCACGATGTTCAGTTCCACGAAGGGCATCAACGCGCACGGCGACATCGTCGGCGTCGTCTCCGGCAACGACCTGCCGAAGCTCGGCAGCAGCACCGAGGACCTGCCGGTGCTGTGGCCGGCCGCCGGTGGCTTCAAGCTGCTCGAGTCCGGCCGGGCGGACTGGTGGCAGCACGAGGCCAACGCCATCTCCGACGACGGTGTCATCATCGGTACCGTGCGGATCGAGCGACCGGGCTACGTCCTCGCCCGGCCGTTCCGGTGGGACGCCGGCGGGACGGGCGGCATGCTCCCGATCCCGGACCCGGAGGTGAGGGCATGGGCCGGGGCGACGGCGATGGCCGGCCCGTGGGCGATCGGCCAGGGCGGGCACGACGACGTCCAGCCGGGACCCGGCCTCGACATGGTCCCGCCCGCCGGATACCTGCGGTGGAACCTGGTGTCGGGCGGGTTCGACAAGCTGCACGGGTTCGCGCCGCTCACCGTCAGCGCGACCGGGGTCATGATCGGGATCGGCGGCCAGGACGGTGTGCCGTCGGTCTGGCGCGGCGGGACGGCGACGCCGCTGCCGATCCTGGACCCGGCCCGGGCATCGCTGCTGCTCACGGCCGGCATCACCGCCGACGGCGGCACCGCGGTCGGGACCCTGATGCCGCCGCAGAAGGAGACCGACCTCGACCTGAAGGGACCGTACGACATGGTGCGCTGGACATGCCCGACCACGCCGTAGCCCTCGCCGGGTTCGCCGCCGGGCTGCGGTCCCTAGGCTGGGTCAGCGACCTGCTCGTCGCGGGTTCGCTCGCCACCGGCGACCACGTGCCGGGCGTCAGCGACCTCGACCTGGTCGCCGTCACCGACGGACCCGTCGGCGACGCCCGGCAGGCGGAGCTGACCGCGCTGCACCGGCGCCTCGACGCGACCACGGCCGCGGGCGTCAACCTCGGCTGCGCCTACGTCTGCGCCGGCACGCTGGGCGACGTCGACGCGGAGCATCCGACGTGGACGCACGGGCAGCTGGTGCGGCGCATCGTGTCCGGCGTGACCAGGGCCGAGCTGGTGCTGCACGGGTACGCCACCTTCGGCCGCGAGCCGCGGGAGCTGCTGCCGGCCATGACCGGCGACGACGTCCGCGCCGCGGCCCGCGCCGAGCTCGTCGGCTACTGGACGTGGGCGGCGCGCCGGCCGTGGATCTTCCTCGACCCGATGATGGCGGACCTGGGACTCACGTCCATGGCGCGTGGCCGGTACGCGCTGCGGACCGGCGAACTGCTCACCAAGAGCCTCGCCGTCGAGCGGGCCGCCGCACCCGGCTGGCTGGTCGGGCAGCTGCGGGCCCGGCGCCGCGGCGAGGCGGTCACCTCACCGCGGCTGCGCACGGCGTGGATCGCCTGGCGGGACACCCGCCGCACCACGCGGGCGGCGCACCGCTGATTTTTGTCGTACCCCGGCGCTATCTTGACGGCCTCAGATCGATGCGAGGAGGTCCGGTGCGGGCAGAGGATTCGCCGTTTCGTCCGTTCTGGTGGGGCCTCGGCCGGGACACGTGGCACACCTACGGCCGGTATTCGTTCGAGGACCTGCCGCCGGTGCCGTTCCCGATGACCGGTGACCTGGCGTGGCTCGCCGCGCAGCCCGCACCCGGCGAATGGGGGATCGGATCCGCGCCGGCGGCCGGGCTGCCGGCGCTGGAGGCGGCCTGCACGGCGGCGGGCATCACCCTGCCACCCGCGTTCGTGCGGTTCCTGGGCGACCCGGCGCTGCAGCAGCGGGTCCGGTCGTGCACCGCCTGCTATGTCGACGTCAGCGAGGCGCCGGTCCGGGCACCCGGCGCCGACGGCCATCTGGTCAGGTTCCTCGCCGACCAGCAGGGCTGCCTGTTCTGGTATCTGTTCGTCACCGCCGACAGCAGCGACCACGCCGTGCTGTGCTCACCGGAGTTCTACGACCCGGACGAGGGCGACGAGCCGGAGGACGCCGAGGGCGGCCCCGAGGCGCTCGTGTTCTGCGGCGAGTCGTTCGAGACGTTCCTGTGCCGGTTCTGGCTGGAAAACGAGCTGTGGTTCGCCGAGCACGACAAGGGGCCGCTGCCGGCCGTGGACGCCGGCTACATCGGCCGCTATCAGACGATCCTGGCCGGCGGGCACTCCGTGACCGGGTAGCCGCGCGGATCTGTCAGCGGCGCACCTGGTAGCGCACGTGCAGCACCCGGTTGCCCTGGATCGCCACGTCAGGATCCTCCAGCAGGTGCTGCGCGTCGACCGACCCGAAGTAGCGCTTGCCGGACCCGAACACGACTGGCACGACGTCCATGCGCACCTCGTCGACCAGGCCCGCGGCAAGGACCTGGCCACCGACGTCGCCGGCGGCGACCTCGACCATGCGGTCACCCGCGAGCTCCTGCGCCTTGGCCACGGCCGCCTCGACGCCGTCGACGAAGTCAAACGGTGCCTCGGGGTCCCAGCCCTCGGGCGCCGGCCGGTGCGTCACGACGACCACGTGGGCGATCCCGCCCGGAGGCTTGCCCTCCCAGCCGTCCGTCAGGTCGAAGACGTGGCGGCCGACGACGGTGACGCCGATCTGGTCCCAGTAGGGCCGGGTGTAGTCGTAGGACGTCTGCGACACCTTCAGCACGCCGCTGTCGTCCAACGGGACGTCACCGCTTCCCAACCAGTCGAACAGCGGTCCGGGCTGGTCGTTCTCGTCCGCGACGAAGCCGTCCACCGACACCGAGCTGTACATGACGACCTTGCCCACGGGCTCTCCTCTGCGTTGGGTGTGCCCCCAAATTAGCGGGCCGTGGGCGGCCGCTCTTGTAAGAAATCAATCGGCCGGCAGCGGCCAGCTGTTCATCACGTGGCCGGGGTGTTCGCGCAGGAACCGCCGCCGGACCTCGACGTACCGGGTCGGTGTGAGCCCGGTGAACGCCCGGAACTCGTGGCCGAAGTGAGCCTGGTCGAAGTAGCCGGCGCCACCGGCGAGGCCGCCCCAGTCGACCGGCCCGGCGGGGTCGATCGCGAACACGGTGGCGGCGAAGCGGTGGGTGCGCGCCAGCCGCTTCGGCGTGACGCCGATGACCTCCTTGAACCGCTGCGCCAGATGCGTGCTGCTGACACCGGCGGCCAGGCTCAGGTCGCCGATCGTCACCGCCCCGCCGGTCGCCGCGATGAGGTTGCTCGTGTGGCGGACCAGTCCCAGCCCGGCGGTCTCGCTCAGCCGTCGCATCAGCTCGTCCTCGAGCAGCGTCAGCATCTCCTGCGGCCCGTCCGCCGTGGCCAGCCGGTCCCGCAGCTCAGCGGTGGCGGCCCGGCCCCAGACCTGCTCCAACGTCACCGGCCGGTCGCACAGCTCGGCCGCGGGCATCGGCAGGAACGGCGCCAGCCCCCACGGCTTGACGTGCACCCCGACCGACCGGGTCGGGACCGGGTAGCCGAACTCGAACGCCCGGGTGGGCGTGGTGACGACGCAGCCGTCGGCCAGCTCAGCCGTCTCGATGTCGGTGCCGGCCCGGATGCGGAACGGCGCCCCGAGGTTGACGATGAGCAACGCCCCCGGCATCGGCGGCAGCGTCAGCCGCGCGTACGGCGGCACACCCTCCAGGTAGTACAGGTCGTCGATCAGCCCGTCCAGCGGCGGCCTCGGCACTCTGGACACGTACTCCACGCCGACAGCATCCCCGATGTTTTGCCGGCATCACGCGCCGGGGCTGGTCTTTCGCTCGCCGTCGATGTTTGGGTGATCCGGAGCGGGTAATCAGACGGGTGTTCGAGAGGAGCAGTGCCGTGACCGATCGTAATCCGGAGAAGGACCCCGCCGACTGGGTGACCGGCGACGAGCCGATGACCGGGCCGCAGGAGTCATACCTGAACACCCTGGCCCGCGAGGCCGGCGAGGACGCACCCGCCGACCTCACCAAGGCCGAGGCGTCCCAGCTGATCGAGGAACTGCAGGACGCGACCGGCCGCGGCGGCGGGACGGCCACCACCGGGTGACGCGCACGCGCGGCGCGGCCATATTCGGTGTTGATGGGCGTCAGGGCCGCGCCGCCTACGCGGACTGCTGACCGGCGTCGTGCACGGTCAGCTCCAGCCAGACGCACTTGCCCGGCCCGGCATGGCCGCGGTCGACACCCCACCGGCTCGCGAGCGCCTCGACCAGCGCGAGCCCCCGACCGTAGTCCGCGTCCGGCGGCACGTCACGGACGACCGGCGTCTCCGCCCCACCGTCCCGGACACCGACCCGCAACGCGTTCCCCGCATGCCACAACTCGACCGCGGTGACACCCCCACCGTGCACGAGCGCGTTGGTCACCAGCTCGCACAGCAACAGCTCGGTGTCGTCGTGCAGATACCCGCGACCGCTCCTCCCGACCAGCACCGGCAACGCCGCCCGCAACCACGCCCGAGCCTGCCCGACGACACTGACGTCCGCGCCGTCGCTCGGCCGCCACACCAGCCGCGTCGCCGCCTCGGCACCCTGCCCCGAACCACCGTCCACCGTCACCGTCGCCCCTCCTCCACGTGGTGCGATCCGGAGGTGGTACCCGCCACGCTCCCACTCAAGCGAAATTTGCCCCAGCACTCCGGGACACGGCTCGGTGGACCTGCCTCGCTCTCAGCGCCCGGCGGCACACCACAGACGCCGCTCTCTCCAACGTGGTGCGTTCCTGGCGGGAGGCGCGGACAGGCTGCTGATCAGGCCGTTCAATGAGCCGGTCGGTGCCGATGCCGGGGATGACAAGTCCCTCGAACGGCACGCCACTGACGGCTGTCCCCGCAAATCACGACCAACGTTTGACGATTCCGCTCACCGCCCCGCGGTGGACGTAATTGAGCTGTACGAGCGTTCCAGCCGACGGCGGCGCCTGCGATGGCGCGGGGCACTCGGGACAGATGCTTGGCGCACGAGCATTCGGCCGGGCAACCGAGGTCAACGCGCAAGCGGCCAGCAGCCCGACCTGCGAGAGACCGGCCCGGCGAGCAAAGCCGGCGCGCATGCGGCCGGACAGCCCGGTGTGCGCGGGGTCAGCTGGGCGAACACGGTCAGGCGGGCAAACGGTCTGGTTGGTGAACGGTCAGGCAGTGGGGAGGGCGAGCAGTCAGACGGGCGAACACGCGTCAGACCCGCCGACCGTCCGAGGTGGGAGCAGCCCGGCGGGCGAACGAGGTCAGCGCGCAAGCGGTCGGACCGCCCGGTGGGTGAGCAGTCGGGCGGGCGAACGAGGTTGGCGCGAAGGGTTCCGGCAGCTCAATGCGCGAGAGGTCAGCCAGGGCGAACCAGGCCGGTGCGCGAGCGGTCAGACGAGCGAACACGGTCGGGCAAGTGCGAGCGTTCAGACGGCCGAGCGGGTGAGCAGTCAGCGGGGAGAACGCACGTCAGGGCCGCCGGCCGTCGGACGTGGGAGCGGCCGGGTGGGCGAAACGAGGAGATGTTCCATCGACCGGGTCGAGGCGCGGCAGTCCGTCTGAGCGCCCCTGCTACACGCTGCACAAGGTCTCCGCCGGGCTGCTGGACATCAGTGCGCAAGGGGCCAGTAGCCCAACGCGTGAGAGGTCGGCCGGGAGAACGACGTCAGCGCGCATGCGGCCGGACAGCCCGGTGCGCGCGGCCAGCCGGGCGAGTACACGTCAGCTTCGCCAGCAGCCCGACGTGCGAGCCGTCCAACGGTGCGGACCAAAGGATGGCGGCAAGCGGCCGGGCAGCTCGCCGCGTGTGCAGTCAGACCAGCGAACACGGTCATGCGTGCAAGCGGCCGGACGGCCCGGCGGGCGGGCAGCCGGCCGGGCGGGCGACGTCAGGTGCTCAAGCGGTCAGTGCGGGGCAGTACTTCGTCGCCTCGGTGGTGGCCTTGTCCAGGGTTGCCTCGAAGTTGCTGTTGGCGAAGTTGTCCGCGGCCAGGATCTTCGAGAAGGCGGTGACGAAGTTCTGCAGCGCGGCCTTGGCCTGCGGGTCCGTGGCCTTGGCGAGCTCGGCGTTGACCGCGGTGTTGAGCCGGTCGATGACGACCTGGCCCTTCGCCTTGGCGGTGGCGAGGGCGGCCTGGTCCTCCTTGACGCTGGCCATGAGGACCTCGCCGAGGATGGCGGTGAGCTCCTCCTTCTCCTTGTCGTATGCCGCGATGACGCCCTTGCACACGGCCTCGGTGTTGGCCT
This sequence comes from Dactylosporangium sp. NPDC051087, assembly GCF_055586325.1. NCBI lineage: Bacteria > Bacillati > Actinomycetota > Actinomycetes > Micromonosporales > Micromonosporaceae > Dactylosporangium > Dactylosporangium sp. NPDC051087. The sequence continues at coordinate 70,486 of NZ_JBVJIJ010000008.1, forward strand.
TCACGTCGGCGGGTTGACCAGCGCCGGCGCCGGCCCCGGCGCTCGCAGCGACAGAGGCGGAAGCGGACGCGGCGGCGGAAGCGGCGGGGGCGGACGAGCCGGCCGCCGACGTCGAGCCCGGGTCCGAGGTGCAGCCCGCGGTCAGCGCGACCACAGCGGACAGGGCCAGGATGATGCGTCGCAGCTGCATGTCTTCAGTGCTCCCAACGTGCTCTCCTACCAAAGCGACCAGAGCATACTTGCGACCACCGACATTTCCCCTCTCGTGGTGCGGTGTACCACAGGGGCGCGTACGCTCCCCGCTCGTGACTGTTGACATTGCAGCTGAGACCCCCGGCGATGTTGAGGCCGAGGAGACCGTCGGTGAGCTGAACGACGGGCCGTCGGTCATCTACACCGCATACTTCACGGCGGCGGAGGAGCTGGTTGAGCACATCCGGGCCGCGGACGTGCTCAACCTGGGCTTCCGGGTCGAGTCCTACCTGGTGACCCCGGAGGACGCGGCGGACGCCAGTCAGATCGAGTTCGAGTTCACCCTGCTCAGCGAGCTGCCGGTCCGCGGCGAGTAGAGGTCTGCCACGGCCTGGGCGGCGGTCCGCAGGGCATCGCGGACCGCCGGCGGGTCGAGGACCTCCACGCGGGTGCCGAGGCCGAGCAGGCTCCCGACCGCGTGTGACGGTCCGGCGAACGCGAGCCGCACGACCGTGGTGTGGCCGTCGTCGGCCGGGTCCAGGTGGCGGGCGAGCAGCCGGCGGACCATGGCGACCGAGTCCGGCGCCGCCGCCGCGACGACGGGCAGTGGGCGCGGCCGCTCCTGCACCTTGTCCCGCAGGGTTGCCCAGGCCGTGTCCAGGTCGAAGCCGGCCGGCAGGACCGCCGGTGACGGCAGGGCCGTGCAGGAGTGCACGCGCGACACCCGTACCAGGGCGGGCTCCGACGTGATCAGATACCAGATCCCGGCCTTCGCCACGAGGCCGGCGGGTGCGACCGTGCGCTGCGAGCGGGTGCCGTCGCTGTCCTGGTAGTCCAGCGACAGGTGGACGCCGCGCAGCAGGGCGTCGTGGATCTGCGGGAGCAGGGGGACGGGCTCGCCGGAGCGCATCCATGGGTCGACGTCGACGATGACGTGCCGGCGGCCCTGGGCCAGGCCGCCACGCAACGCTTGACCGCCGGCGCCGATGATCTTCTCGATGGCGGTGTCGAGGGCGTCGCCGAGGCCGAGCTCGCCGGCGAGGCGGGACTGCCCGACGGCCAGGCCCGCGCCTTCCGCCCGGCTGAGGTTGGCCAGGCCGGAGCGGTACGTGTCGAGCAGGCGGATCCCTCCGCCTCGCCCCTGGGCGGTGTACACCGGGATCCCGGCGGAACTGAGCGCCTCGACGTCGCGCATGACGGTGCGCACCGACACCCCGAGCCGGGCGGCCAGGTCCGGCGCCGTGGCGACATCGCGGGCCTGCAGGAGCAGGACCAGGGACAACAGGCGGTCGGCGCGCACCCGTCGAGAGTATCCGCGAAACATGACAACAGGTGTCTTGTTCAACGGCGCATGCTGCGGGGCATGCAGGCACACATCACCGGCCCGTACGACATGGCCAGGCAGAACGAGTACTTCGGTGGCTGGACGCGGCCGGTCGGCGACGACCGCACGATCGTCATGGCGTTCCCCGTCGAGGGCTGGACCCACTCCGCCGCCGTGCTGCTGCGGCAGACGGCGCCGGACACCGTCACCGGGCAGGGCCCGCAGGACGCGTGGCAGCAGGCCCTGGCGGTGCTGTCGCTCGACGTCGACGGCAGTGGATACGCGCAGGTCGGCGAGCGTGACCCGGTCCTGGGCGAGCTGCAGCGGCGGCACGCGCACCTGCGGCCGGTGTTGTTCCACTCGCCGTACGAGGCCGCCTGCGCCTTCATCATCGCCCACCGGATGCGCGTCGAGCAGGGCCGGGCGATCCGCCAGCGGATGGCCCGCGACCACGGCGAGGCGTTCGAGATCGGCGGCGTCACCGCGCACGCGTTCCCCTCGCCGCAGCAGCTGCTGCGCATCACCGACATCCCGGGCGTAAATGACGAGAAGGTGCGCCGCCTGCACGGCATCGCGGAGGCGGCCCTCGAAGGCCGGCTGGACCGCGCCCGGCTGCGGCGGCTGCCGGTCGAGGAGGCGCTCGCCGACGTGCGCCGGCTGCGCGGTGTCGGCGACTTCTTCGCCACCGCGATCGTGATGCGCGGTGCGGGGCTCGTGGACTCGCTGCCGGGCGACGAGCTCACGATGTCGGGGATGCGCCGCCTGTACAGCCTGCCGGCCACCCCCTCGGCCACCGACATCGCCCGGGTGACCGACGCCTGGCGGCCGTACCGGATGTGGTGCTCGGTCCTCGTGCACGCCTCGGAACGCCGCGCCCGGCAGGGGTAGGCGGCGGGCCGCTACGATGGCCGCGTGGTGATCTTCGGCTGGGGCTGGCGGGTGAAGCACCTGCGCACGCTGACCCTGCGCTGCCCGCACTGCGGCAACACGGTGGCGCACCCGCTGTACAAGCGGACTCTCAAACTCTCGTTGTTCTTCATCCCGCTGATCCCGCTGCAGGTCAAGCACACCGTCCAGTGCACCGCCTGCGCCACCCAGCGCGACGTCGACCCCGCCCGGGTGCACTGAGCGCCTCGGTCAACCCGCCGGCAGCGCCCGGGAGGCCGGTGACACCCGGGCGACGGCGAGCAGCAGCAGGCCGCACGCGGCGACGAGGACCCAGCCGGGCCGCGACGCCGCGGCGTGGCGCACGGGGGCGGCCCCGCGACGAGACCACCGGCGACGGCCATCCCGAGGGCCGCGCCGAGCTGCCGGGCGGTCGACGTGATGCCGCCCGCGACCCCGGCCCGGGCAGCCCGGCCACCGCCGTGTTCGTGATCGGCGCGTTGGCGAAGCCGACCCCGACGCCGAGCAGCAGGGAACGCCACGAGGTGGCGGAGTCCGAGACGAGCGTGTCGCACTGGTTCGGTCCGGCGGGGGAGCAGGCGGTGGAGATCCTGCACCTGTTCGGGCCGCAGGGAGAGAAACCCCGCACCCGCACGTGACGGCGGAGCCGATGGCCCCGCCGTCAGTGGAGAACCGGTGGATCAGACGGCGACCGGCTGCGCGGCGACCGCGTTCGCCGCGCGCTGGCTGCGCTCGGTGAGATACCCGAACAGCAGGCCGAGGGTGGCCCAGTTGACCGCCTGGGTGCCCAGCGAGGCGAGGCGGAACTTCCACAGCAGGATCGGGGCGAACCCGTCCGGCACCTCGTTGACCGCCGGCAGCAGCGCGATCGCGACACCGACGACGACCACGCCACCGATGACCGCGGCCGTCGCCGCGTTCCAGGTGCCGTAGCGGGCCTGCAGCGACCGGGTCACGACGGCGACGCCGATCACGGTCGCGACCCCGATGACGATCATCAGGAAGAACAGCCCGGTGCGCTGCTGCAGCGTGTCCGGGTTGCCGGTGGCCGGCGGGTTGGCCGGGTACTTCAGGAACGGCACGAGCGCCACCCCGACGAACCCGGCGAGGGCGACCAGCCCGGCGGTGGCCCGGGCGCTGATCCGCCCGATCCGGCCGAGGGTGATCGCGACGGCGATGGCGAACAGACCGCCGAGTGCCACCCCGTAGACGACGGAGGCGGTGGCGAGACCGACGGTGCTCTGCACACCGCGGCTGACGAGCTCGTGCTCGTGCTCACCGGCGGGCAGCTGCGCCGCCTGGGCCTCCTCGAACGCGATCGCGTCGTTGATCGGGCCCTCGCCGAACAGATAGGCGAACAGGAACGCGGCGACCCCGGCGACGGCACCGGCGATCATCCCGCGAACCAGAAGGGTGCGGGCGTTGAGCATGTCGGCTCCCCGTCTCAGTGGCAGGGGAAGCCGAGCAGGTGCCGCCCGTCGTGGACGAACTCGTGCACGGTCTCACCGGCGATGACCGAGGTGATGCCCTGCTCGGCGCCGACGAAGTAGAGCAGGACGACGGCGAGCACGACGCCGAACGTCGCCCACGGCAGGATCTGCCGCAGCGGGATCGGGGCCGGTGCGGCGGCCGGGGTGGGAAGAGCCGAGATCGATGCCATCTGTGCAGCCTCCTGCGGGATTTCGCGTCCCATCGAGCGTTGTCGTGACAGTGGCCGGGTCTGACTCCCACGGGTGCGTGGTTACAGCGGCGCGACCGTGCCGGGCTTGCACCGGCTTCCGTTCACTGTCACGTTTCGTTTCGGACGGTACGGACGGCGTACCGGTGTGTCAATCGAAGCGACCCCCGACGGACCCCTCCGGTGCTGATCAGCGGGGGTCCGGCGAAAGGCGAAGGTGATCAACTTCTCGCGGGCGGCAGGGCGGCGAGGTCGGTGCCGACCTTGTGCAGGCCGTCGAGCCGCCGGTCGAGGTCCTTGCCGCCGGGGCTGAGCAGCCCGTCGTACTTCGCCCAGATGGTGCCGCCGCTCGCGGTGAACGCCCACGGGTAGTGCCGGTCGGCGGCCGCGACCACCTGCGGCGCCAGGTCCACCCAGTGCTGCGCGGTGCCGCCGAGCAGCCTGGCGCCCTCCTTGCCCTTGGCCTCCACCGACAGGTTCGGTACCTCCTCCGGCAGGCCGACCAGCAGCCCGGTGTGCCGGTCGTCCTTCTGCGCGTAGTCGAAGACCATGAACGCCCGGCCGCGGTGCGAGCCGGTGACGACCCCGCCCGCGAACGGCTGCGCGCCGGGCCAGCCGAGACGCTCTATCAGCGTCGGGTTGATCCGCTCGTACGTGTGGCCGCGCCGCTTCGCCCAGCGTTTCCGCCCGGTCCGGGCCCGGAACGACGACACCAGCGCGGCGGCCGCGATCAGGGCGAACAGAGTGCCCGCGCCGCCGAGGATCCGGGAGCCCGTGCCGCCGTCGCCGGTGACGTTGCGCAGCCACGCGACGGTGGCCACCACGCCGCCGACGACCAGGAAGAACAGGCGCGTCTGGTACGGCGTGATCACCTGCTGCGGCTCGCCGGCGCCGAACCGGACCACCTCGACCAGGCTCAGGACGAAGAACAGCAGCGACAGCGTGCCGACGAGCAGGGCCAGGTTGCCGGTGAGCCGCCACGACCGGTCCGCGTCGGCGATCCTCTCCGGCGAGTTCCGCGCCGCGAACCGGTCGATCATGTGCTGGTAGGAGCCGCCCTCGTCGCCGCTGCCGCCGAAGACCAGGCATGTGTCGCCGCGCCGCATCGTCTTGCCGTCGCAGGTCGGCGAGTAGTCCGCGATGCGCTGCGCGGACTCCTGCTGCCGCTGCGCCGCCGTGCTGCTGCCGTGCTCGACCATCTGCCATCCGGCCAGCAGGAACACCACTGCCAGGACGATCCGGACGAGAAGCCCCACATGCCGTCGGTTCACGCGGGAATGTATAGCAGCCGATGCCTGCCCTGCGTGCGCCGGTGAGGTCCGGCATCGATGGACGAGCGCTGCCAGGGACCCGCGATCACGCTAGTGTCAGCGGTGTGGGCGTCATGATGGACTACTTCGCCGCCACCGCGCCGGAGCTCGCCGCGCTGGATCTCGACGTCGGCCCCGCCGGCAACGACTGGCCGTTCGTCGACTGCAAGGGCTGGATACTCGAGGTCGAGGAGTTCGCCGCGGAGATCGACGGCCGGGACCCGAGCGAGTTCGGCAAGGACGAGCCGCTCGGCGGCATCCCCGACCCGGAGTATCTGGGGCCGTGGACGGCCAGGATCAACGCGGAGCTCGTCGACACCCTCGCCAGGATCGGCGACGGGCAGATCCGCGACTACGCGGACGAGTATCTGCTGGAGGACTGGGAGGCGGAGCGGCTCATCGCCCTCGCGGGACTGGCCCGGTCGGCCGTCGCCGAGGGGCGGGCGCTCTACTCCTGGTCGTCGGTGTAGCCGGTCACCTACCCCTGGCCGTCGCCGTAGGCCGTCACCAGGAGCGCCCAGAGCCGGTCCCGCACCTGCGGCGGCAGCCGGTGCCCGAGCTCCCGGCGGCGGATCAGCACGAAGCCCTTCGGGTCGCGCGGCCGGCCGGTGCACACGAAGTCGACCGCCTGCGCGGCGAGCAGCGGGTCGGGCCAGGTGCCGGCGGGAGCGTCGCGGATCGCGGCGGTGACCTCCGCCGCGCGCTCGTCGACCCGGTCGATCAACGCGTATTCGTCGCCGTCGGCGGGCCAGCGCTGCGCGCCGAGGTCGATGTCGCGGAAGTCGACGTCGACGAGCTCGGCGCCGGAGAAGTCATTGCCGCGCCACTCATTGTTCACCCGGCCCGGCGGTCCGGTCCACCCGCCGCCTGGAGCGCCGCAGAAGACGGTGTGCCAAATCCGGCCACGGAACACACAATCGACAAATTCGGCGCATTCGGTGTCAAGCTCGCGGATGCGGGCATGGTCGAACAGGCAGCCCTCGAAGCGCACGTCACCGAGATACGTGTTGCCCAGCGGAAACCTGGTGCGCCGGAAGGTGCAGTCGACGAATCGAGTCTGACCCTGGTGTCCGACGCTGAACTTCCCGAATGTCGTTTCCGTGAAGTTACATCGCAAGAATGACCCGCCGTACGCGCCAAAAGTGTCGAACGAACGACCGGTAAAGTCGACGTCGGCCAATTCCACGTGGCGGTGTTCCACCCGTAGCAGATCCACAAGTGGACGTTACCAGTCGTCCGCGAGTGCGGCTCGAGTTCGATCCCGAACGATCTGTCGGCCGCCGCGGCGACCGGCCTACCGCGGGTCGCCGAGCCGGTCGCGCAGTGCCGTGAGCGGGCCGTCCCAGTCGCGGGCGAGGGCGGCGAGGAACTGCTGCGCCACCTTCATCGACGCGGAGTCCAGGCGGAAGCGGATCCGGCGCCGCTCGCCCGGCTCGGCGACGACGAGACCCGCGTCCGCGAGGAGGGTCAGGTGCTTGGCGATCGCCTGCCGGGTGATCGGCAGCCGGGCGGCGAGCTGGGTGGCGGTGGCCGGGCCGCCGGCCGCGAGCGCGGCGAGGATCCCCCGCCGGCTCGGGTCGGCCAGGGCGACGAAGACCTCCTGCGCCACCGCCTCCGGGTCAGGCCTGCCCATCGAGGTATGCGACGAGCTCGCCGAGCTCGCTGGTCCAGCCCTTGGTGTTGCCCGTGTAGGCGGTCTGGCCGGCCTCTCCGGGCAGCTGCGCGAAACCGGTCTCGACCATCGTCAGCGTGGTGCCGGCGCCGGACGGCTCGAGGGTGAACTCGACGAGGTTGCGGCGCGGATCCTCCTTGGGCAGGCCGTAGAGCGGCCAGGTGTAGGCGAAGACGTGCGGCGGCTCGACGCGCTCGATCGTCAGGTCGGCGGTGTCGCCGCTGTCCCAGATGAGCTTGGCCTTCCCGCCGACCCGCAGGTCGATCTCGGCGCGGTTGCCGAACCAGGTGCCGAGACCCTCGGCGGTGGTCAGCGCCGCCCACACCTTCTCCGGCGGGTGGGCCAGCTGCAGCGTGCGCTCGATCCGGTCGGGGAACGTCATGTCGACCTCCATGTAGCAACCATTCAGTTGCTATTGAAGCTATAGCAATCGTCAGGTTGCGTCAACCGGAACTGCGTACGATCACCACCATGCTGGGAGTGCACTTCGCCGTCACGGCGGAGCAGGAGAAGGCGCTGCTCGAGGCGGCCAGGAACGACGAGGTCGGCGACCTCCTCGAGGACCTCGAGGAGGAGTGGGACGACGAGTCCATGAAGGTCGACTCCGACAAGGCGTGGGACGCCGTGCACCGCTGCCTGGGCGAGGAGTACCCGCTGTCGCACGCGATCCTCGGCGGGGAGGATTTGAGCGAGGACGTCTGGGTCGTGTACGTCGCCGCCGAGCAGGTGCGCGACGTGGCGGCGGCCCTGCGCGGCCTGGACCGGGCGTGGCTGCGCGAGCGGTTCGACGCGTTCGACAAGGACGACTACAGGGGCGCGGGCGACGACGACGACTTCGAGTACACCTGGGACAACTTCACCGACATCCAGGCGTTCTACGACCGCGCCGTCGGCGCCGGCCGCGCGGTGGTCTTCACGGCCATGTGAGACGGCCAGGTGAAACGGCCGTGTGAAACGGCCAGGTGAAACGGCCGTGTGAGACGGCCGTGTGAAACGGCCAGGTAAAACGGCCGTGTGAGACGTGAGAGGGGGCGGCACCGCGACGCGGCACCGCCCCCGGTCGGAGCAGGGTCAGCCGGCCATCGGCTCGACCCAGATGTTGCGGTAGTACAGGTTCGCGCCGGCGTCACCGTGGTCCTGCAGACGGATCTTGCCGGTGCCCGCGCCCTCGGCGGCGCCGTTGCCGGTCGGACCGTCGATGGCCACGTTGTTGTGCACCGTCACGCCGTTCCACACGACCGTGACCCGGGCGTTCTCCGTCTTGGTGCCGGAGCTGTTGTACCGGGCCGCGCGGAACGTCACGTCGTACGTCTGCCACGTCTCCGGTGCCGTCGCCGCGTTGCTGGTCGCGGCGATCTTGTTGTAGATCGACGCGCAGGTGTCGATGCCGGGTGCCGAGGCGACCCCGTACGAGTCGAGCACCTGCAGCTCGTAGCGGTCCTGCAGGTAGATGCCGCTGTTGGAGCGCTGCTGCCCGGTGACGTTGCCCGGCAGGTTCGGCAGCCAGAACTCGATGTGCAGCTTGAAGTCGCCGAAGCTCTCCTTGCTGCGGATGTCGCCGCCGAGCACCTCGACGCCGCCGTTGCCGAGCGGCCAGGTGACCGCGCTGCCGCCGGAGCCCTCGAAGTTGTTCATGTTCGAGCCGTTGAACAGCACGATCCGGCCCGGGTTGGCACCGCCGGTCGAGTACGCCTCGAACTCGTAGATGCGGGCGGCACCGTTGCCGTCGCTGGCCGGGGTGGTGATGTTGAGCCGCAGGTAGCGGGCCTGCACGGCGGTGAAGTCGTGCGTCGTGGAGCTCAGGACGTTGCCGGTGACGGTGGCCACGGTCGTCCACGAGGTGCCGTTGGTGCTCCACTGCAGGTTGAAGTCGCGCGTGTTCCAGGCGCTGTTCTCGCCGCCGGCGCCGGCGTGCTTGAGCACGATCCGGCTGACGCTCTGGGTGGAGCCGAGGTCGACCTGCATCCACTTGCTGGCCCCGAGGGAGCACCACTTGTCGGTGTTGCCGCCGTTGACCGTGCCGTTGACCGCCTTCGCCGCAGTCTCCGTCGTCGCGCAGGAGCTGTCCTGCGTGGTGGTCTTGTTCAGCGCCAGGTTGCCGGTGGCCGGTGGCGCCGTCCCTCCGTACACCTCGAGCTCGTAGATGCGGGCGGCGGTGTTGCCGTCACTGGCCGGCGTGGTGACGTTGACCCGCACGTAGCGCGCCTGTGTCGAGGCGAAGTTGTGCGTGGTCGTGCTGGCCGTGTTGCCGGTGACCGTCGCGACCGTCGTCCACGCGGTGCCGTTCGTGCTCACCTGGACGTTGAAGTCGCGGGTGTTCCACGCCGTGTTCTCGCCGCCGGTGCCGGCGTGCTGCAGCACGACCTTGTTGATCGCCTGGGTGGCGCCGGTGTCGACCTGCAGCCACTTCGTGGCGCCCTGCGAGCACCACTTGTCGAGGTTGCCGTTGGTGGTGGTGCCGTTGACGGCGCGGGCCGCCTTCTCGTTGGTGGAGCAGTTGCTGTCGGACGTGGCGGGCTTGCCCAGCGCCAGGTTGACGGCCGGGACCTGGCCGGGGATGGCGTTGAGCGTGTACCAGACCTCGGTGCTCCACAGCGACTGGCCGTTGGCCGCGGCGAACGGCTTGGGCGAGCGGATGTGCACCACCCGGCCGGCCTTGAGGCCGGGGATGACCAGGGTGACCTTCTTGCTGTCGGCGGACAGCGTCGCCGAGGACACCGACAGGGTCTCCTCGTCGACCTTCGGGCCGCCGTACGCCGCGGTGGGCACGTAGCGCCACTGCTTCACCTTGTACTTGCTGGCGAGCGCCGTGGCGGTGGCGGCGGACAGCGGCTGGGTGTATTCGATCTCGAAGCCGTTCGCCGTCGCCTTGGTGTTGAGCATGTCGAACGTGTTGCCGCCGTTGGGGGTCAGCTTCTGCAGGCCGTAGGTGAGCTTGCCGGACTGGCCCCAGTTGCCGCCGGCGCCGAGGCCACCGACGTAGATGGCGCCGTCCGGGCCGAGCCCGACCTCGGAGATGCCGGCCTCGAGGCCCTGCGTCATCCGGTACAGCGCGCCCTGGTACTCGCCGTTGACCTTCTCCACGTTGGCCCGCTGCAGGCCGCCGTAGGTGACGTCACCGATGAGGAACTGCCCGGCGTAGATGCCGCTGGGCATGTACAGCGGGGTGCTCGGCGAGTTGCCGATCTCGTTCTGCGGCAGCCACAGCACCGGCTGGCTCACCGGCTGGTCGTCGAACAGCGCCTGCGGGTTGAGGTAGTGGTTGAAGAAGCGGCCCTGCTTGATGTGCAGCAGCTTCGACGCGGGCTGGTAGCCGCCCTGGTTGTCGGTGACGAAGATGCCGTTCTCCGGGCCCCAGCCGATGCCGTGCGGGGTGCGCAGGCCGCCGGCGACGTAGGTGAACGTCCCGTCCGCTGCGTTGATCTTGATGGTGGTGCCCCGGTTCACGACACCCTGCGGGTTCGTGGTGGCGCCGCCGTAGTCGATCGACACCGACAGGTTCAGGTAGAAGTAGCCCGCCTCGTACAGCAGGCCGAACGCGAACGAGTGGAAGTTGCCGTCGAACGGCATCGTCGCGACGGTCTGGTACTGGTCGGCGACCTCGTCACCGTTGGTGTCGACGAGCCGGGTCAGCCGCTGCTTCTCCGACACGTACACGACGCCGTTGACGACTTTGAGACCCATCGGCTCCTTGAGGTTGCTGCCGATGCGCTTGGTGGTGACGTTGCCGGGGCTGGTGGCGCCGCCGGTGTTGCCGAGGATGTACACCTCGCCGGCCTGTGACGTGCCGGACTGGTCGCTGCCGCCCCAGGTGCAGATGACCAGGCGGCCGTCGGGCAGCCAGTCCATGCCGGTGACCTTCGGCTGGAACGACGAGTTCGGCCGCAGGTTGGTCAGCGTGAAGTTGGGGTTGACCGAGGTGAGCGGCAGGCCGTCGCCGGGGGAGTCGCCGGTGCCTTCGCACTCCTTGCGGCCGGGGGCGGTGACCCGCACGACGCCGGCGTCGGTGCTGAGCACCGAGTTGGGCACCGTCACGAACGACGAGGAGCCGGGCGTCTGCCACTGCAGCGTGAGCTGCTGCCCGCCGCCCGCCTCGAAGAACTCGACGAACAGCGAGTGGTAGCCGGTGCCCAGCTGGACGGAGCCGTCCTTGGTGGTCGCGCCGTGCAGCCCGTCGTGGTTGATGACAACGTTGCCATCAACAGTCAGACGCGAGCCGTCGTCGCTGATCAGCCGGAACGTGTAGTTGCCGGCCGTGGCGATGTTGATGTTGCCGATGACCTGCGAAGTGAAGTTGTCCTCGAGGCCGAACTGGGCCGAGGTGGTCCAGTCGATCGTGGACATGAGCTTGTCGACGTTCGGCGTCTGCGCCGGCTTCAGCGTGCAGAGGCTGCTCAGGGGTGTCTGCAGGTCGAAGGTGCGCAGGGTGACGCCGGGCTCCTGTGGCGGTGGAGCGGCGGATGCGCCGGCCGAGGGCAGGACCAGCGCTGAGAACAGCAGGGTGGAGGCGAGCGCACCCACGATCGGGATGCGCGTGCGCCGGGGCGGGACGGACACGGTTCCTCCAGGGAGAGCGGGACGCTCCGCCTGTGGATACGGCAAACCGCCACGGCGGCGTGCTCGGACAACAGGCGGGGCATCACAAAATCGATGTCCTGCGGGTTGCCTGGCACGCCGATGCCTGGCGCGGTCAATCTATGAGGCTTTCATTTCCGTGTCTAGATGTTTCGTTCGCAATCGGCGAACTTTCTCTCAACATCGACAGAAGATTTAAGACGAGCTTGTCCGCTTGTAGTTCTCGCGCATCCGCTTGTACTGCGCCTTGGCCTCAGGGCTCCACCCCTGGATCGCGCCCTCGACGGTGGCCGGGCCGAAGACCTGGAACATCGCGTCGCCGAAGCGGTCCTTCTTGGGCTCCGCCGGGTTGCTGCGGGAGCGCTTGAACTTCCACATGACGACTCCTTGGTGTACTAACCATTAGGGCGCTATCAGTGTGCCACAGGCCGGGCCGTCTCCGACAGGGTCGTAGGCTGGCCGTAGGACCCACCGGAGGTGTGATGACCCACTCGACCGAGCTGGACAACCCGCTCGCCTTGGAGCAGCAGGTGTGCTTCGCGCTCGCCGTCGCCTCCCGGACGGTCATCGCCGTCTACCGCCCGCTGCTCGACCCGATGGGCCTGACGCACCCGCAGTACCTGGTGATGCTGGCGCTGTGGCAGCACTCGCCGCTGTCGCTCAACGAGCTCGCCCGGCTGCTGCAGCTCGACCCCGCCACGCTGTCGCCGCTGCTGAAGCGGCTGCAGGCGGCCGGATACATCACCCGCGAGCGGGCCGCCGCCGACGAGCGGATCCTCGAGGTCGGCCTCACCGAGGAGGGCCGCGCGCTGCGGGCCGAGGCGGAGAAGATCCCACCGGCGATCGTCGCCCGCCTCGGCATGCCCATCGAGCGGCTCCAGCAGCTGCACGCCGCGCTGACCGAGGTCATCGCGGCGGCCACCACGCCCCCGGCGGTCAGTTGAAGGTCAGTTGAAGAAGGGCGACGGGCCGCGGACGTCGCCGCCGCGCCCCTTCGGCTCCTCCCAGCTCTCCTGCCGCCCGAGCGCCGTCAGGTCGAGGATGCCGTAGGCGCCGCCGGCGTGTTCGGTGCCGCGGGCGAAGGTCGAATAGGTGTGGAAGACCTCCCCGTCGTGCCGCAGGAAGCAGCTCATCCCCGGCTGCTCGACCGGCTGCCCGGCCGGGTCGAGGATCCAGTCCATGCCGGCCGCCCGCAGCTCGTCCGGCCCGCGGTAGTTGAAGAGGACCGGCGCGACCGTCTCGTCGAACGTGACGTGGAAGTCGAAGTTGAAGTCCGACCCCGCCGACGAGTACAGCGGGATCGACCAGCCGCGCCGCAGCCGGTACTCCTGCAACCGCGCGATCGGGCCGCGCGCCACCACCGCGTACGTGGTGCTCCGCGACCGCAGGTGCCGCAGCAGCCCGTCGGAGAGCTCGTCGACGGTGGCCGTGCACCCGGCGCACCCGGATTCCGCGTCCGGCCCGAACATGAAGTGCTGCACGACCAGCTGCCGCTGACCGTCGAACAGGTCCAGCAGCCCGACCGGCCCGTCAGGCCCGTCGAAGCGGTAGTCCTTGTCGACCCGCACCATCGGCAGCTCGCGGCGCCGCGTGTTCAGCGCGTCCCTCGCCCGCAGCGCCGCCTTCTCGCGGTGGAGCAGTTCCTTGCGCGCGACCAGCCACGCCTCGCGCGACACGACATCCGGAAGGTTGAGATCACTCATACCCATACGACGAACGAGCCGCCGCGCGGATCTACACCTCGCCGTGAAAACGCACGGACCGCCAGGTGCGCAGCGCCCACTCGTGGTCGGCCGGGTCGTCGTGCACGCAGGTGACGCTGAGCATGCTGCCGGGGCGGATGACCAGGCCGTACAGCTCGTGCTGCGCACCGGCCACCAACCAGCGGGCGTGCCGCAGCTCGCCGCCGTCGCGCTCGGTGAGCCGGCCGTCGGCGGCCGGCGCTCCCTCGGTCATCATGGCGAGGACCTCGTCGACGGTCTCCGCCGGGTCGATGCCGAAGATGTCGAGGATGACGGTGCGCCCCGGCCCGACGAACCGCAGCGACCCCTCGTGCAACCTGACGGTGAACCCGGCGCCGCGCTCGACCGACCACTCGTCGCTCACCCGCGCCTGGATCGGCACCGGCAGCGCGGTCGCGAGGGACCCGAGCACGGTGTCGCGGTCCCATTCGTCGGCGACGACCCGCCCGAGTGTCGCATGTGGACTCGCCACCACGTAGGGGATCTCGTCGGCCTTGCGGACCGCCACCCGCGCGGGCGCGCCGAGAATGGCCTCTCCCCACGGCCGGATCGCGTTGGCGAGGACGCCGTCGAGCTCCAGCGCCGCATAGTCCGCGGTCCGCCAGACCTCCCGCGCCCGCCGCAGGTCGCCGGGGTGCACGCCGAGCCACGTCCCGAACGTCAGCAGCATCCCACCGGTCAGGTGCACCGGCAGCAGGCACCGCATGAACGCCCCGACGCCGTCGACCTCCAGCAGCGGCCCCTGGCCCCAGTCCGCGCCCCGCTCATGGCGCGGTGTGTCCAGGAGCGCGTCGGGCAGCAGGACCCGCACGTCCAGCTGCTCGGCGTCGAGCCCACTCCCGCACCGCTGACACGAGGGATCATGGTCCGCCACCCGGCCCACGCTACAGGTCGAACAGCGTCTCGGCCTGCGGTGGCCGCGGCATAGAGTAGGTGCGTGACGTTCGACGTCGATCGCTGGTGCCGGCGCCACCTCGGCGCCGCCGTGGCCGAGGTCATGTCCATCGGCGGTCATTTGTCGCAGGTGTACGCACTGCGCCTGTCCGACGCACGCACCGTCGCCGTCAAGGTGCGGCCGCAGTCGCCGCGCCTGCCCTCCTGCGCCGCCGTCCAGCGGGCACTGTGGCGCTCGGGGTTCCCCGCCCCGGAGCCGCTCGCCGGCCCGCTCGCCGGGTCCGGGCCGGCGGTCAGCGCCGAGACCCTGGTCCCCGGCGGTTCGATGGCACCCTCGGCCGCCGGTGTCGAGCGCGCGCACCTGTTCGCGGGGTTGCTGGCCCGGCTCATCCGGCTCGCTCCGCCGCCGGAGGAGATCGGCACCCTGGACCCGCCGCCGCCGTGGACCGCGTGGGACCACGACGTGCCCGGGGTGTGGCCCGCCGCCGACGACCGCGACGACGACCTCAACACCGCCGGGCCGCCGACGCCGTGGCTCGACGAGGCCGGGGCACGGGTCCGCGAGCGGCTCCGCGGCTTCACCCGCACCGGGCACGGCGGCCGCCTGGTCATCGGCCACGGCGACTGGGAGGCCCAGAACCTCCGCTGGCGCGGCGACGAGCCGCTCGTCGTCCACGACTGGGACAGCGTCATCGCCGCCCCCGAAGCCGCCGTGGTCGGTCTGGCCGCCGCCGTCTGGCCCTGCGGCATCGTCCCCAGACCGGCGACGCTGGCCGAGTCCGCCGCCTTCCTCGACGGGTACCAGCGCGCCACCGGCCGCACCTGGCATCCCGACGAGGTCGAGGCCGGCTGGGCCGCCGGTCTGTGGGTCGGCGCCTTCAACACGAAGAAGGCGTCGCTGGACGGCCGTGCGTGGCTGTCCCAGGACGAGGCGGAGCGGCGCCTGTCCCTCGCCGGCGCGGCCTGACCGGGGAGTAGGTTCGGGGGATGGCACGGGAGCGGCGGGCGCGGGTCGAGGACGTGCACGAGCTGGCGGCGGGCATGCCGCACGTCACCGTCGAGCACGGGTCCGGGGACAACCCGGTGTATCAGGTCGGCGGGAAGTCGTTCGTCTTCTTCCGCAACCCACGGCCCGACGCGGTCGATCCGGACACCGGCGAGCGGTATGCGGACGTGATCGTGTTCTGGGTCGAGTCCGAGGCGGACAAGCAGGCCCTCGTCCAGGACGGGTCGACGCCGTTCTTCACCACCGCGCACTTCGACGGGCACCCGTCGGTGCTGCTGCGGGCCTGCCGGGTCGGTGAGCTGAGCCGGCGGAGCTCGCCGAGCTGGTCCAGGACGCGTGGCTGGCACGGGCCTCCGCCCGCCGCGCCGCGACCTGGCTCGCCGCGCACCCTCCCGGCTGACCGCGCCGCGGCCTGGCTGGCGGCGCCCGCGTTGTTGACGGAATCCGGGCGCTGCTCCCAGACTGGCACGACGGAGGTGGCGGATGTCCTCGGACACCCCTGAAGTGGCCCAGCTGCTGGCCGACGACGGGTTCAACAGCCGGCTCGCCGAGCTGGGGGGCGAGCTCGGCCGCGACCGGGGCGAGGTGACGGCCGAGGCCGCCGGCTATCTGCGCGAGATGGGCGCGATGCACACCGCGCGGGCGATGAGCACCTGGTCGAAGTTCACGACGTGGATGTTCCGCGCGCACGAGCTGCTCGTGGACGAGGCGGCCGCGCGCCGGCTGCAGGACCTGGACCAGCAGTACTCACTGCTGTTCCTGTTCTCCCACCGGTCCTATCTGGACGGTGCGGCGGTCCCGGTGGCGCTGGACCGGCACGGGCTCAGCCCGGCGTTCACGCTCGGCGGGGCGAACCTGAACCTCTTCCCCGTCAACCATCTCGCGCGCCGCTCCGGCATCGTCTACATCCGCCGGGCGACGCAGGACCAGCCGGTGTACCGGTTGACGCTGCGCGCCTACATCGGCCGGCTGATCCGCAACAGGCAGAACCTCAGCTGGTCCATCGAGGGCGGCCGGACCCGCACGGGCAAGCTGCGGCCACCGACCTACGGCATCCTGCGCTACGTGACCGACGCGCTCGACGCCGCCCCCGGCGCCGAGGCGCTCATCGTCCCGGTGTCCATCGTGTACGAGCAGCTGCACGAGGTCGGCGCGATGACGGCGGAGGCGCGCGGGGCGAGGAAACGCCCCGAGGACGTCCGCTGGCTGGTCAACTTCGCCCGGCTGCAGGCCGACCGGCTCGGCCGTGCCTACCTGGACTTCGGTGAGCCGGTCCCGCTCCGCGAGCGGATGGCCGAGCTGCGCGACGGCGACCGGCAGGGCCGGCACGTCGTCGAGCGGATCGCCCTGGACACCTCGCACCGCATCAACCAGGCGACCCCGGTCACCGTCACCGCGGTCGTCTGCCTCGCGATGCTGGCCGCCGACCGGGCGCTCACCCTCGACGAGGTGCTGCGGACCATCGCGCCGATGGCCACCTACATCGGGTCCCGGCGCTGGCCGGTGGCCGGCGCGGCGGACCTCACCGACCGGGACACGGTCGGCCGCACCCTCTCGGAGCTGGTCGCGTCGGGGGTACTGACGAGCTACGACGGCGGCACCGACCCGGTGTGGGCGATCGGCCCGGGCCAGCACCTGGTGGCCGCGTTCTACCGCAACACGGCCATCCACCTGCTGGTCGACCGGGCGATCGGCGAGCTCGCCCTGGTCGCCGCCGCCGAAGGCGGCCCGGACGGCCTGACGACGGCGACCGGGGAGGCGATGCGCCTGCGCGAGCTGCTGAAGTTCGACTTCTTCTTCGCCCGCCGCCGGGACTTCGCCGAGCAGATGGCGCTGGAGCTGGCGATCATCGAGCCCGGCGACGGCAGCGGCCTGCGCGAGTTCACCCCGGCCGAGGCCCGCACCTGGCTGGGACAGGGCAGCCCGCTGGTCGCCCCGCTGGTCCTGCGGCCGTTCCTCGACGCCTACCACCTGGTCGCCGACCGCCTCGCCGCCGCCGCGGACCACGAGATCGACGAGCCCCGCTTCCTCGACGAGTGCCTGCGCGTCGGCCGGCAGTGGGCGCTGCAGGGCCGGCTGGCCAGCGAGGAGTCGGTGTCGCTGGAGCTGTTCAAGCCGGCGCTGCAGCTGGCCCGCCACCGCGGCCTGCTCGACCCGGCCACGCCGGACCTGCCGCAGCGCCGGGCGGACTTCCGCGACGAGCTGCGCGAGACGGTCCGCCGGGTGACCGTGGTCGCCGAGCTGGTGCGCCGGCCACCCGCATAGCCGCCCGCGGCTGGCCTACGATCCATCGGTGGACGACGACTTCCTCGACGAGTTCATGACGGCCGACCGGGAGCGCGATCTCGGTGTGTACGGGGTCCACGTGCACCGTGAGGGCGCCGACCCGGTGCAGCGGCGGGTCAGGTCCGACGACCGCGTCAACCTGTACTCGGTGTCGAAGACGTTCACGTCGGTCGCGCTCGGCATCGCCGAGGCAGAGGGCCGGCTGGGCGTCGACGACCGGCTCCTGGACCACTTCCCGGAGCTGCGCGCCGTGGCGGCCGACGGGTTCGAGGCGGTGACCCTGCGGCAGCTCGCGTCGATGTCCAGCGGCACCGGGCACGAGTGGTTCGCCGACATGCGGGTCGACGCGCCGGACCTGCTGCACGAGATCGTCGCCGCGCCGATGAGCGCCGAGCCGGGGACCCGGTTCGCCTACACCGACTCGGGGCCGTACGCGATCGGCCGGGTCATCGCGAGAGCGACCGGCGCGGACGTGCGCGCCTTCCTGACCCCGCGGCTGTTCGCGCCGCTGGACCTGCACAACCCCGCCTGGCACACGTGCCCGCTCGGGTTCCCGTTCGCGGCGAGCGACCTGTTCCTGCGGACCGCCGAGCTCGCCCGCTTCGCGCGGCTGCTGCTGCAGGACGGCGAGTGGGACGGCCGGCGGATCGTGCCGGCGGCCTACATCGCGCGGATGGTCGCCGAGCCCGCCGACACCAGCGGCCTGGCCGGCGAGGGCGAGCGGTTCACGCACGGCTATGGGCTCGGTGTCTGGCTCGACCGCGACGGCATGTTCCGGATGGACGGCCGCTACGGGCAGTACGCCGTCATCTGCCCGCGGCGCCGCGCTGCGGTCACCGTCACCGCGCACTCCGAGCGGGAGGTCGACCTGCTCGAGGCGATCCACGACCTCATCCTGGACCGGCTGCCGTAAGCCTGGCCTTGACGGCGGCGACCACGTCGTCGAGGCCGCCCCGGATCGCGGCGCCGGTGACGTGGTCGAAGTAGTCTCGGGACTCGACGATCTCGCCGTCGCGGACCCGCATGACGAAGATGCCCGGCAGCGTGAAGGGCACCCCGTCGGCGGTCCCCTCATAGGCGAACTCGGCGACGATGACCTCGGGGTCGGTCGTCTCGTGGACGGTGATGCCGGTGGCCCGGCGCTCGATGCGCGGCCCGGCACCGGCCGGCGGCGTGAAGTGCTCGCGGAGCTCGTCGCGGCTGCGCAGCGCCGGGGCGCGGTGCGGGTCGAACGGGTGCACGACGTGCGTGCGCTCCGCATACAGCTCGGGCAGCTCCTCCCACCGCCCCGCCGCGACCCCGTCGACGAGCTTCCGGAAGACGTCCTGCGGGCGCATGGCGGGCACCTTTCGCTACGATACGGAGTCTCGACTCCGAATATATGGAGTCCAGACTTCGGATGTCAATGAGGAGGCACGATGACCGGACGCGTCCAGCGCGTCGACGCGCGGGCCAACCGCGAACGCATCCTCGACGTCGCCGAGGACGTCTTCGGCACGGGCGGCAAGGCCGCGTCGACGGAGGAGGTGGCCCGCCGCGCCGGCGTCGGCATCGCCACCGTCTTCCGGCACTTCCCGACCAAGGCCGCGCTGGTCGAGGCCGTCCTGGTGCGCCGCTTCGACCGCCTGCGCGGCCGTGCCGAGACCCTCCTGCACGCCCCCGACCCGGGCCCCGCCTTCTACGGCTTCTTCACCGAACTGGTCGCCGACGCGGCCACGAAGATCGCCATCGGCGAGGCCCTGCACGACCTGTCCGGCGACGACGGCGCCGGCGAGGCGATGGCCGCCTCCCTCGCCCTGCGCCGCACCTTCGGCACCCTGCTGCAGCACGCCCAACAGGCCGGCGCCGTCCGCGACGACGCCGAGCTGCCCGAGGTGTACGCCCTGCTCGTCGCCACCTCACGGGCCGCCTCCCAGGCGGACATCGACGACGACGTACGGACCCGGATGCTCGCGATCGTCTTCGACGGCCTGGCCGGGAAACCCCGGGACAGCGCGGACCCACATGGTCTACGGTCGAGCGATCAACAGCGTGTAGCTCAGTGAGCAGAGCACCGGGCTGCACCCGGAGGGCGCGGGAGCAAAGCCCGCCACGCTGGCATGGACCCTCACGGTTACCCGATGGCACAGCTGGCGAAGGCGTTCACGGCCGCGGTCTCCGGCGGTGATCCGCGCGCCGACCGGCGGGCCCGCCAATGGTGGGACGTGCTGCGAGGGATGCGCTCAGGAAGGCTGACCGTCGGCTCCCGCACCCCGGTCGCCGGGTGGCCCGCCTGGGTGACGCCCGAGGTGGCGCGCGGCGGGTTCGCCACCGGCACCGCAGCGGCCGGCGGGCCGCTGCGCCCGCACGAGACCGCCCTCGCGGACCGCGCCGGCCTCGACCCGGCGCGCGGCCCGATCTTCGCCTGGCACCTCGGCGACGCCGGCCTCGACGCCCTCCACACGATGCTGGACAGCGGCGCGTACCGCCTCGAAGTCCCCGAGCAGGGAGCGCTGCTGAGCGTGGCGTGGCTGGTGCGGGCCGGGGACCGTGCCGCGGCGCTGGACCTGCTCGACGCGCTCGGGCCGTTCGCCGGTGAGCTGTGCTTCACCCCGGTGCCCGACCGCGCGGCGGCGGCCCGCGACTGGGAGGTCGTGTGGCGCGAGCCCGCCGGCACGGCCGCCGCGGCGTTGCGGGGGCGGACGGAGAACGAGCGGATCGCGGCGATGCGCGAGGCGCTGACGGTCTGGAACCCGTTCGGCGACGAGCTGCTCGCACTGTGGTTGGACACCCGCGACGGGTCCGGGACCGTCGCCGCCGTCTTCCCGCCCGGCTGGCAGGCGCGGGCGGAGGAGCTCGCCGCCCGCTACGAGCGGCTCGCCGCCGTCCACCAGCGCTGCGGCAAGCACCGCCGCCGCCGGGAGAACCTCGCCGTCCTGCGCACCGCGACCAAGGAGCAGGTCGCCGGCGCGCTCACCCCGCGGACGCTCGGCCTGCTCCGGAAGGTGGTCGAGGCGATGGTCGCCCGGCGCGGCCTGCCCGGGTCGCCCGGACACGCCGCCCTCCGCGCGACGCAGGCCGCCGAGGCGGCCCGTCCCGGCCTGCACGTCACCGCCCAGGCCGTCGCGGACCGGATCGGGGCGCTGGACCCGGACGCCGGGATCAGCGACGTCGACGCCGTGTGCGCACCCGTCGCAGGACGTCCCGTGCCCGACCCGATCCGGCGTGTGGTCCACCGCGCGGCCGCCGGCACCGTCACGGAACTCATCGACGCGGGCGTCGTCCCGTCCGCGGAGGTCCTCGCCGGTCTGGTACCGCAGCTGTCCGCGACCACGAGCGCCGCCGCCTACCCGGACCCGGCGCTGCGCACGCTGATGGCCGCCTCGTACCGCGCGTCCGCGGCCGCCGGTCGCTGCTGCTGCTCGACCTGGAGCACCAGGTGCGGATGGACGAGCTGCCATGGGTGCGGGCCCTCGCGGCGCACCGGCAGGCGACCGCCGGCACCCGCGACGAGGCCCGCGCGACGCTCGTCCGGCTCGGGGAGGACGCCCTCGGCGGGTTCCCGGCGACCCTGCTGCCCAACCCGCTCGTCACGGAGCTCGCCGCGCTCAGCCGCGCCGCCGGGGACGACCTGCCGTGGGTGGAGGAGCTCGCCGCGGACATCTTCATGGGCCGGTTCTCCCCGAAGTTCGCCGGCGCCGCCCGCCTCGCCGGGCAGGTCCTCGCCGGCAGCCTGTACGCGCGGTACTACGACATCGACACGTTCGACACCGCCGACTTCGGCGAGCTGTGCCGTGCCCGGGCGGACGTGCCCACCTCGCGCCGCTCGTGGGTCGCGGCCAACGGCATGGTGATCGAACAGGCGCAGATCCTCACCACGCACAACCTCGCCACCCTCGCGTCCCTCGGCGTCGTGCCGCCCGGCGGATGGGCGGCCCTCGCCCGGCGTACGTTCGCGACCGTGGTCCGGCTCACCGGCCGCCTCGACAACAACCCGCGCCCGCTGCCGACGGTGAAGGACATCGCGTACGCGTGGCGGCACCTCGTCTGCTACCTGTCGATGCCCGGCGCCGGCGACCCGGGCCCGGTCGTCGAAGCGCTCCGCGAAGACCTCGCCGCCGCACCCGCACCCGTGTCGACGCGGCTGACACCCGTCGTGGACGGGCTGGAAACCGGGGGCCGCCCGCTGCTGGGATGGACCGTCCGCCCGCATCCGCTCCTGGAACCCGCCGCCGACCGGACGTGACGGCGCCGGCCGGGTGTCTAGCCGGGGGCCAGCCGGAACACCGGCCAGCCGATCTCGGTGCGCCAGTCGGCGGCGACCGCCGTGTCGCGCGGGCCGACCGGGTAGGTCTCATGCACCGGGCCGTCGACGGTCAGGGCGTGCCCGACGACCCACGCGCCGAGCCGCCCGTACGTGACGTCGATGTCGTCGTGCGGGCCCTCGTGCACCGCGACCGCCAGGTCCGTCGCCGGCAGCTCGACGACCTCGATCCGGCCCAGCGCGCGAGGCGCACGGACCGGGTGGAACACCGTCACGACCCCGGCGCCGCCGGTGAACAGCTCGTTGTCGTACCGGCCACCGGGCGGCCCGGTCCGTTCGGCCGGCGGGAAGGCGGCGTCGAGCTCGGCCATCGCCGCGTCGTACCAGCCGAGCACATCGGCATGCGAGACCTTGTCGCTGACGGCGGCCACGGTCCGCGCCGGCACCGAGCGCAGCTGGACCTCGAGGCCCGCCGGCGCCGGCCGCAGCAGCCGCCGCAGCGACACGACCGCGGCGCGGGTGCGCTCCAGCTCGCCCTCGAGCCGCCGGAGGTGCCCGGCGACCAGGTCGGCGCGCCGCCCAGGGTCGCCGGTGGCGAGGATCGCCTTGACCTCGGCGAGCGGGACGCCGAGCTGCCGCAGCCGGTGGATGACCTGCGCGGCCGGGATCTGTCCGGGCTCGTAGTAGCGGTACCTGGTGGCCGGGTCGACGTGCGCCGGTTCGAGGAGCCCGCCCTCGTGGTAGCGGCGCAACGTCCGCACGCTCAGGTGGGTCAGCGTGGCGAACTCCCCGATCGTCAGGCCTTCGCGCATGTGCCCAGTCTGCTTGACCCTCTCCCCGGGAGAGACCCGAAGGTGGGGACATGACCGAAACCCCGATCGCACCGGCGGACCTGCCCGCCGTCATCCTCACGTACCTCACCGCACACCAGGCCCGCGACGCGGCGACGGCGGCGGCCACCTGTACCGGCGACGCCGTCGTCACCGATGACGGCAAGACGTATCGCGGCCCGGCCGAGATCCAGGCCTGGATCCGTGACGCGGCGAGCGAATACCGCTACACCACCACCGTCACCGCCGCCACCCGGATCGACGCCACGCGCTACGCCGCCCTCCACCACCTGGAAGGCGACTTCCCCGGCGGCACCGTCGACCTGTCGTACCGCTTCACCCTGCGCGGCGACCTGATCGCCGGCCTGACGATCGCCCCAGCGCACTGAACACCGGGGAAGCCGGTCACAGCAGGCCCCGGTCGCGCAACAGGGCGGCCTGTGCCGGCGGCAGGCAGGCGGCGAGGTTGCGTTCGAGGTCGGCCATCTCCAGGTCGACCGCGTAGACGACGAAGTCGTCGGTGACCGGGAGCACCCGCGACCACCGCATCGTGCGCCGCCGCCCGTCGCGCGGAGTACTCCTCGGCCAGGCGCGGGAAGCGCGCGTCGAGGTCCGTGAGGGCGGCGCCGGACATGTGCCGGATCGTACCGGGCGGCTACGCTGCTGGCCGTGTACGCCGGACTGGACGCGGTCGACTGGGCCTCGATGCGGCACGCCTACGGCCCGGCCGGTGAGGTGCCGGACCTGCTGCGCAGCCTCGTCGACGAGGACCCGGCGACCCGCGAGGAGGCCCTCGACGCGATGTACGGCGCCGTCCACCATCAGGGCGACGTCTACGACTGCACCCTCGCCGCGGTGCCGTTCCTGCTGGAAGCGCTGCGCACCCCGGGCGCGCCGGGGCGGGCCGGCATCGCTGAACTCCTGGCGAGCATCGGGGCGGCGGACGAATGGCCGTACACGAGCGACGACGAAGAAGACGAGGACGACCCGGACAGCTGGGCCGCGATGATGGCACGGACCGGACGGGCGCGGGAGCTCATCGCCGGGGCCGATCTCAGCCACCTGCTCGACGATCCGGATCCTGAGGTGCGGGCGGCCGTGCCGCGGCTGCTGACCGCGTGCGACGGCGACCCGCGGGTTCCGGGGCTGCTGGCCGACCGGCTGGCGGTGGAGACCGACGCCGAGGGGCGGCGGGCGTTGCTCGACGCGCTCGGCCGGTTCGCCGCGGCCGACGCGGGTGTCACCGCGCACCTGCTGCGGGTCGCGGCGACCGCGGCGGAGGCGTCGACGAGGGTCGCCGCGCTCATCGCGGTCGCCCGCGTCGACCCCGCGGTGGTGCCGCTCGACGGGGTCGTGGCGTTGCTGGAGCGGGCGTACGCGGAGGACGCCGGGCCCGCCGAGCCGGCCGGGTTCACCACGGACACGCACATCGGGGCGGTCCGGGTCCTGTTCGAGGAACTGGACGCGCACCGGCGGGCGCCGCACGCGGCCCGGCTCGTCGACGAGCTCACCGACGTGCTCGGGCCGCGGGTCGCCGAGCGCACGGCGATCCTGGAGGAGCTGCTGCGCTCGCCGCACGCAGACGTCGTCGACGACGCGTTGTACGGCGCGACCAAACTCGTCGAGCGGTGGCGCGGTGACCACAGTGGCCTGATCAGGCTCGTCGGCGAGCACCTCACGCACCCGTCGTCGCAGGTCCGCGGGCATGCCGTCAAGATGCTGCGGTACTGGGCGCCGCTGACCGCCGTGGTCGCCGACCGGGTCGCGGCGGTCGTCGCCGACCTGGCGGCCCGGCCGTGGCGGGACGGGCTGCCCGCGTGGGCCGACCCGGGGCCGCACCCGGCGCTGGATACCCTGGCCCGGCTCGGCGACGAGCGGGTGCTGCCGCTGCTCCTTGCCGCGCTGCGCCTCGACCGGGGCCCGCGGGACGTCGGCCACCTGCTGGCCCGCTATCCGGGGCACGCCGCGCGGATCGTCGAGGCGATCCTGCCCGCGCTGCCGTCCCGCCGGCCCGGTGAGCGTCCACCGCCGACGTGGTACGGCTTCCACGCCGCCCTGCGCGCGTTCGGGCCGGACTCGGCGCCGGCGGTGCCGTGGCTGACGGCGAGCCTTCCCGACGAGTGGACCGCCGGCACCCTCGGGCTGATCGGCCCGGCCGCGGCCCCGGCGACCGCGGCGCTGCGCGCCGCCGCCGGTGGTGACGACGCCAGGCTGGCCGTCGCGGCCGCGGGCGCGTTGTGGCGGATCGGCGGCGCGCCGGAGGCGGTGCCGCTGCTGACCGCCCGCCTCGACGAGCCGTCCGCCTTCGCCGAGCTCGCCGGGATGGGCGCCGCCGCGTCGGAGGCCGCGCCGCGGGTGGCGGCGTTCCTGGACGTCCCGGACACGTCCTGGCGACGGCCCACGCAGGCGGCGCTCGCACTGTGGCGGATCACCGGCGACGCGACCCGGTCCGTGCCGGTGCTCGCGGCGGCGTGGGCCGGCAACCCGCTGCTGCGCAATGACATCGCGGCGGCGGCGACCGGCGCGCTCGCCGAGGGGCTGGCGCCGCTGCTGCGTGCGGAGCTCGCCGAGCCGGGCCGCTGCGGCGTCAGCTCCACGTCGTGGTCCAGCGCGCAGGTCACCGACGACGAACGGCTCCTGGCCACGATCGGTAGGGTCCTGGCGTGACGATCGAGATCCACGACCACGACCCGGCCTGGGCGGGGCTCGCCCGGCAGGCGGTCGGCGAGTTGTGTTCGGCGCTGCCCGGCGCGTTCGGTGTCGTCGAGCACGTGGGCAGCACCGCGGTGCCTGGGCTGGCGGCGAAACCCGTCATCGACCTCATGGCGGCCACCGGCGACCTCGGCACCGTTGTGGGCAACGACGACGTCCTCGCGGCGCTGGGGTACCGGCGGCTGGAGACCGGCATGCGGGGGCGGCTGTTCTACCGGCGGGACGGTGCGCCCGCCTACCACCTGCACGTCGTCACCGCCGGCACCTGGGACACCCGCAACGAGCGGCTGCTGCGCGACCACCTCCTGCGGCACCCCGCGGACCGCGACGAGTACGGCCGCCTGAAACGGGAGCTCGCCGCCGCCGGGCATGACGGTGACACGTACACCCGCCGGAAAACGGCACTCATCCAGCGGATGGTCGACGCGGCCCGCGACGCGCGGGGACTCGACCGCGTCGACGTGTGGGAGGACTGAGCGGCACTCAGCGGGTTAACAGCATCGTCACCGCATGATGGCGCGCATGCGAGCGGTCATGTTCCGGGCGTACGGCCCGCCCGAGGTCCTCACCCAGGCGGAGCTGCCGGCGCCGGTGCCGAAGGACGACCAGGTCCTGATCCGGGTGCACGCCACCACCGTCACGTCCGCCGAGTGCGGGATGCGCCGCGGCGAACCGCGGTGGGGGCGGGTCGTCCTCGGGCTGCGCCGACCGCGCAGGGGCATCCGCGTGCTCGGCCTCGAGTTCGCCGGTCAGGTCACCGCCGTCGGCCCCCTCGTACGGCGGCACCGCGTCGGTGACCGGGTGTTCGGGTTCACCGGCTTCGCCGTCGGCGCGAACGCCGAGTACAAGTGCCTGCCGGAGAAGGCGTCCTTCACCACCATGCCGGACGGCGTCGGCTACCCGGAGGCCGCCGCGGCCGTCGACGGGTTCACCACCGCCTGGTACTTCCTGCACACCCTCGCCCAGGTCCAGGCCGGGCAGAAGGTCCTGGTGATCGGCGCGTCCGGCAGCATCGGCACGTACGCGGTGCAGATCGCGGCCCTGGCCGGCGCCGAGGTCCACGGCGTGTGCAGCGGCCGCAACGCGGAACTCGTCGAGTCCCTCGGCGCGACCCGCGTCCACGACCACACCGTCTCGGACTTCACCGCCAGCGGCGAACGCTACGACGTCATCTTCGACACCGTCACCCGCAGCACGTTCGCCCGGTGCCGGCCGGTTCTCGCGCCGGGCGGCTGCTACCTGCCGACGACCGGCCTGGTCAACAACGTCCACGCCCTGCGGACCGCGGTCACCGGCGGTCCCCGCGTCCGCACCGGCATGTCGGTGCGCAAACACGAGGCCCTGGCCCAGCTCCACGACCTGATCGCCCAGCAACGCATCCGGGTCGTCATCGACCGCTCCTACCCGCTGTCGGACATCGTCGAGGCACACCGGTACGTCGACAGCGGCCGCAAGGTCGGCAACGTCGTCATCACCGTCTGACCCTCGGACGGCGAGCATCCGGTTAGGCTGCCGCGCATGTACGAGGGGCTCGACGAGCTGGACTGGTCCGGCGGCGGCCGCGACGGTACCGTGGCTGCTCGCCGACCCGCTCGACGCCGGGTCGGCCACGACGCTGGGACGCATCGGCCCGGCCGCCGCCGAAGCGGTCCCGGCGCTGCGCGCGGCCGCCACCGGCGACGACGCCAGGTTCGCCGTCGCCGCCGCCGGTGCGCTGTGGCGGATCGAGGGTTCACCGGCGGTACTGCCGCTGCTGACCGCGCGGCTCGACGGTCACGCGGGCACCGCCGCGCTGGAGGAGATCGCCGGAATGGGCCCGGCCGCGGCACCGGCCGCACCGCACGTCACGAGGTACCTGGACGCGCCGGACTGGACCTGGTGGCGCCCGGCACGTGCGGCCCTCGCCCTGTGGCACCTCACCGGCGACGCGGAGCGGGTCGCGCCGGCGCTGACCGCCGCCTGGCACGGCAACCCGCGCACCCGTCCCGAGATCGCCGCGGCGGCCGTCGCGGGGCTGGCCGCCGCGCTGGCGCTGCTGCTGCTCGCCGAGCTGGGCGAGCCGCGCCGGCACGCCGGCCAGGGGGTGGTCAGCCGCGACGAATGCCTGCTCGCGGCCTGTCGTCGGGGGCTGGCGAGCGCGGGCCGCCTACCATCGGGCTCCAACGTCGCGCGCGCCGGGAGGGAGTAGTGCCGTAGCCCCGATGAGTGAGCCAGCCGAGGCCCGTGGCCCGTTCGCGTTCTGTCAGGAGGACCTGGCGGAGGGCAGGTTGCTGGTGGGGGTCGGGCACACGCTGGCCGACTTCCGGGCCTGGGCCGGGGCCAACCCGGAGGCGGTCGAGCGGCACGTCGACCTGTGCACCGAGCAGCTGCGGGAAGCCGGCCGGTTCGGGTGGCGGCGGGCGCGGGTCCGGCAGCGCAGGGAGCTGGTGCACTTCAGCGTCTTCAACCTTGCCGAGGTGCCGGCGCCGGAGGCGGTGGAAGCGGTCACGAAGACGCGGCTGCCGAGCGTGCGGGAGGTCCTCGGCGACATCGACGAGCGGCGCGGGGCGGCCGGGGTCGTCGCGGCGCTGGAGCGGCACCTGCCGGCGTTGCGGGACACGGCCGAGGCGCGGTGGCTCGCCGGGCGGCTGGAGCATCTGCACCGCATCCTGCCCGACGCGGTGGTGCGGGCCGGCGGGATGGGGAAGGTGGTGCGGGCCGCCACCGGGGTGCTGCTCATCGCGGCCCACAGCGGCGCGGCGGACCTCGCGGGTGTCGTGCGCGGCGCGTACGGGCTCGGCGCGGCCTACGCGATCGTCGACGACACGCTGCACGACGGGCCCGGCCGGTACCTGCGGCAGCGGGACCGGGAGCGGCTGCACGAGCTGGTCATGAAGGGGCTCGCGACGGGGGAGCCGGCGGACCTCGCCGAGGTGCCGGAGCACCCCCTCGCCGAGGAGCTGCACGCCGTGCACGGGTGGCTGCTCGAGGACTACCCGTTCGGTGAGTACCGGCACCTGTACCACGCGGCCGAGGCGATGTACCTCGCGCAACACCGTGAGACAGGGCGGGCGGCGGGCGGGCCGGAGGCGACGTACCCGGACATGTTCGTCAAGGCGGGCATGAGCCGGGTCATCGCGAACCTCCTCGCGCGCCGCCGGGTCGGCGACGGGTTCTACCGCCGGTGCATCAACACGATCTTCGTCAGCCAGCTCCGCGACGACGTCGTCGACGCCGCCGAGGACGAGCGGGCGGGGCGCCGGACGGCGGCCGGTGTGGACGACCTGTTCGCGTATCAGGCGTACGTCGCGGAGGAGGTCTACGGCGGTGACCCCGTGGCCGCGGACGCGCTCGCGTACTACACCAGCACCCGGCTGAGCCGCGCCGAGGACCTGCGCGCGCACCGCACCGGCAGCGCCGCGGTCGGCCGGTTCCTGGCCGCGGCCGCCGGGAGACCCGCCCGGGCGGACGTGGCGGAGCAGCGGCTGCGGGAGCGGGCCGGGCGGGTGCTGTCGAGCCGGGCGCCGACCGCCGTCGACTGCCGCACGTTCATCGCCGATCGGGTGCCGTACGTCAACGGCCTGCTCGACCGGCGCTGGCCGGCGCGCGACGGCGACGATCTGGACGCCGTCATCGGGCATGCGCTCGCGGGGTCGGCGAAACGCCTCCGGCCGGCGCTCGGGCTCATGCTCGCCGAGGGGCTCGGCGTGGACCCGGCGACCATCGAGCCGGTCCTCGTCGCCGGCGAGCTGTTCCACACCGCGAGCCTGGTCTTCGACGACCTGCCGGCGCAGGACGGCGCGACGCTGCGCCGCGGACGGCCCGCGCTGCACATGGTGTACGGCGAGGCGAGCGCCCAGCTGGCGGCCCTGTCGATGGTCTCGTCCGCGTTCGGCCTGGTGGCCCAGCTGGACCGTGCCTTCCCGGCGGGCCGGGTCACGAAGGTCATCGACTACGTGGGCTCGGTCCTCGGCCCGGCGGGCCTGTGCCGCGGCCAGCACCTCGACCTGCGGCTCGGCACGGACACCGGTCCGGCGCAGATCATCGAGATGTACGGCCTCAAGACCTCCACGGCGATCGAGGCGGCACTGGTGCCGCTGCTGATGCTGCTGGGCCGGCCGCCGGAGCAGATCGAGGAGCTCAAACGGTTCGCCTTCCACGCCGGTGTGGTGTTCCAGCTGCACGACGACGTCCTGGACGCGACCTCGTCGGCCGGGCTGCTCGGCAAGGACGCCGGCCACGACACCGCCAAGGCCAACATCGTGCGCACCTGCGGCCTCGCCGAGGCCCGCCGCCTGACCGCGGAACACCTCGCCGAGGCGGAGGCGTGCTGCGCCCGCCTGCCGTTCGACACCGACCTGCTCGCCTGCGCCGCCCGCCACTTCGCGACCCGCCGGCACTGACCGCGCGGCGAGCCGCCGGAGGGGATGCGTCAGAGGAGGCGTTCGGCGATCGCGTCGGCGATCTCGGGGTCCTCGGTCCACACCGGGTCGCCGGGCCGCGGGTCGTGGAAGACGATGTCGGTGAAGCCGAGCGCCTCGTAGCGGCCGACGAAGTCCTCGAACGCCGCCACGCTCGCCAGGGGCCGTTCCGCGGTGTTCCCGACCAGGTAGATGCGCTCGATCGACGCCGGGTCCCGGCCGGCCGCCGCGCAGTGGTCCTCGAGGATCGCGGCCTGCCCGCGTACCGCTGCCTCGATCGCGGCCGGTGACTGGTCCGCGGCGTCGGGCTCGCCGAAGGTGATCCACGCGTCGGCGAACCGTGCGGTGAGCGCCAGCGTCTTCGGCCCCGCCGCCGCGACGGCCAGCGGCAGCCGGGGCCGCTGGACGCAGCCGGGGACCATCCGCGCGTCGTCGACGGTGTAGTGCTCGCCCCGGTGCGAGTACACCGGCTCCCGCAGCAGCCCGTCGAGCACCTCGGTGAACTCGGCGAGCCGCGCCGCCCGCTGCCGCGGCGTGCGGACCTCCTCGCCGAGGACGGTCGCGTCGAAGCCGGTGCCGCCGGCGCCGACGCCGAGGGTGAGCCGGCCGCCGCTGACGTGGTCGAGGGTCATCGCCTCCTTCGCCAGCTGCACGGGATGCCGGAACGTCGGCGACGTGACCATCGTGCCGAGCCGCACCCGGCTGGTCACCCCGGCGAGCCCGGTCAGCCAGGGGATCGCGGCGTGCCACGGCTCGTCGCGGTACCGGCGCCAGGACAGGTGGTCGTAGGTCCACAGGTGCGAGTAGCCGAGCGCCTCGAGGTGCCTGGCCCGTTCGACGGTCCGTGCCCAGGGGTCGGTGGGGAGGAGCAGCACACCGAGTCGCATCCCATGATCCTATGCCGCTGCCGCCGCCGGACGAGGAGACCGGCGGCGACGACGAGCAGCGCGGCGCCGTACCCGGCCCGCTGCACGGTGGTCTGCACGAGGCCGAGGTCCGTGGCGAGCTGAGCGAACGTCCCGGCGACGGCGAGCGTGAGCCACTCCACGGGCGCGCCGTAGGCGACGAGCATCACCAGCAGCATCGCGTACCACGGGTAGGTCGGGGTGGTGACGAGCAGCGCCGCGGCGACCATCACCGCCGCGCCCCGCCACGGCCGGGCCGGCTCGGAGGTCCGCAGCACGGCCAGGGCGACCGCGGCGAGCAGGAGCGCCGCGACGGGCGCGACGACCGGGCCGGGGAGCAGCAGGCCCAGCAGCGCGAACCGGGTGCCGCTGGCGTACCCCTCCTCGTGCAGGTACCCGGGCAGGTAGCCGAGCACGTCCGGGCCGGCGGCGGCGACGTGCGGCAGATACACCAGGGCTACCGCGCCCGCGGCGGCCGCGGCGACCGTGACCGGTCGCCGGCGCAGGACCGCGGGGCCGAGCAGCGCCGGGGTGAGCTTCGTGGCGACCGCGAGCCCGAGCAGGACCCCGCCCGCCAGCGCCGCCCGGCGGGTGCCGGCGCGGGCCAGGACGAGCAGGGCGGCCGCGGCGAGCGCGACGGCGGCCACGTCGACGTGCGCGTTGTTCCCCGCTTCCAGGGCGACGAGCGGGCACCAGGCCCACACGACCGCGCGGCGCGGGTCGCGGCCGAGGCGGCGCAGGGCGTACCAGAGCAGTATCGCGGTCCCGAAGGCGAACCCGGCCATGGTGAGCTGCATCGGGCGGGTGCCCCCGGGGTCCGGCACGGCGGCGAAGAGCGCCTCGGCGACCGGCGGGTAGATGGTCGGCACGTCCGGCCGGTTGATGAGCGCGCAGCCGCTCGGCACGCACCAGTTCGAGTGCTCCGGCCACAGGAAACCGTCACGCAGCCCGGCGAGCTGCGGCGCCGACGGCGGAAACCGGTAAGGGTCGACGCCTGAGCGCTGGACGCGGCCGTCCCACACGTAGCGGTACATGTCGTCGCTGCTGTTCGGCGGCTCGAGGCCGGCCGCGAGGGGCAGCGCGGCGCCGCCGAGCAGCACGAGGACGAGCGCGGCCCGCCGGTCCAGGCGGCACACCAGCCAGGCGCCGGCCGCGAACGGCAGCCACATCAGCAGGTACCAGCGGCCGGGCAGGAGCAGCAGCGCCGCGAGCATCGCGACGAGGCACACGGCCGCACCCGCCCTCCGGGCGGTCACCGCCGGCGCCTTCGGAGCAGGCCCGCGACCGTCCACAGCGCGGCGGCGGTCCACACGACGGCGAGGACGACGGCGAGACCGCGGCCGTAGTGCTGCGGGAACGCCGACGGATTGTCGGCGATCCGCCCGGCGCCGACGACGAACGGCAACGCCACCACCGACACGGCGGCGCTGACGACCAGCGCCGCCCGCACCGGCTCGCGCGCCGGCCGCGGCACCCACCGGGCGAGGGCCACGCCGGTGAGGACGACGACGGGGACGACCACGAAGTCGTGCCCGGCGAGCAGCACGGCGAGGAACACCAGGTGCCCGGGCGGGTTGGCGCCGCCGTCGGTGAGCAGGCCGTAGGCGCCGTACCCCACGGCGACGAGCCCCAGGACGCCGAGCAGCGCCCTCATGACGGCAGCACGGTGAGCGCACCGACCCATTTCGTCTGCAGCACGCCCGGGCGGTTCGGGGCGATGAGCCGGCACGGGTACCCGTGGTCGGGGTGCAGCGGCTCGCCGCCGAGCCGCAACGCCAGCAGCGTCAACGGATCCCGGGCCGGGCCGGCGTCCAGTGTGGACGTCCGGTAGCCGCCCTCGCGTTGCAGCGACTCGACGGTCACCCTGGTGTCCGTGTCCGCGGCGCCGACGAGGCGGAGCAGGTCCGCGACGCGGACCCCGGTCCATTCGGCGTCGGCGCTCCAGCCTTCGACGCACGCGATCGGCAGCGACACCGTGTGCTGCGGCATGGCCCGCAGGTCGGCGAGGCTGAGCGCGTGCCGCCCGCCCGGCCCGGTGACCGTCAGCCGGTACGAGTCGTCCACAGTGGTCACGCCGGCGGCGGCCGCGGTCTTGTTCACCGGCACCCCTTGCGGTCCGACGTCCGGCAGGCGCGGAGCGAGCGGCGACAACCGCCGCAGCGGGCGGACCGTCTGCCCGGCGGTGGCGACGGTGATGACGCCGGCGGCGGCGCCGGTGAGGGCCAGCACACCCCGGCGTGACAGGCCCGCACCCGGCACGACCGGGGCGGTGAACGCGGCGACGATGACCGGCAGCTTCGCGGCGACGTGCAGCAGCATCGAGCCGGCGAGCAGCCACGCCGTCCAGTAGTGGGCGCCGACGAACCCGAACGGCATCAGCGAGTACCAGTAGGCGATGTTCAGCAGCCCGGTGACGAGCTCGAACAGCGCCGCGCCGGACAGCAGCGCCACCGCGCCGCGCTCCAGGGCGTGCGGCACGCCGCGGGCCGGCGGCCACGCGAACAGCTTCGGGTAGACCGACCAGACCTTCGCGGTGAGCAGCGGGAAGCACGCGAGGCCGGTGGCGACGTGCAGGCCCTGGGTCACCCGGTACAGCTGGACCGGCCGCGACGGCCAGGACCACCAGCCCGGCGGGTGCTGCAACGCGTGGCTGAGCAGACCCGTCACGAAGCACACGGCGAACGCGACGCCGAGCCACAGGCCCAGCCGCGCGGTCAGCGCCGGCGACCGCAGCGGCGAGGTGAACCGCCGCGACACCGTGGTCAGGGCGTCAGGTGGGCGAACCATCGGCCGGCCTCCGTCCAGGTTCCGGCGACCCGCAGCGCGGCGTCGCGGGCCACGGCGGCGATGTCGTCGACGGTCACGAACGCCCACGCGAACGTGGTGCTGGTCCGGCCGGCGCCGGTGAGCGCGACGGGCCCGCTCCAGGTGCGGCCGCCGGGCGGGTCGACCTCCGTGAGGACGCTGCCGGCGCCGCCGATCAGGGCCCGGCAGCGGCGCAGCAGGCGCGCCGGGTCACCGCCGATGCCGATGTTGCCGTCGGCGAGCAGCGCGCAGCTCCATCCGCCCTCGCCGGGCAGCGGGCCGAACAGGTTGCCGCGGATGACCGGGGCGCCGCGGCGTTGCGCGTACCGCACCGCCTGCGGGCTCACGTCGACGCCGAGGACCCGGCGGCCGGTCGCGGCGACGGCCTCGGTCAGCCGCCCGGCGCCGCAGCCCAGGTCGAGGGTGCCGTCGGTGCAGCGGCGCACGAGCTGCGCGTCGCCGGGCCGCGGCCGCCCCGACCAGGCGCCGGCGTCGAGCGGGCGGACCACCGCGCCGTGCACGTCGACGAGGTCCATCGTGGACGGTTCGCCGCGGGCGGCCCGGCGCAGCGCCGCGCCGTACAGGGCTACCGGCGCGTTCATGACGGGACTCCCGCTGAGACTTCCTGAACGAAGCGACCCGGGGCGCAGTCGGCGGCGACCACGAGGAGGTCCGCGGCGGTGTCGACATCGCGCAATGTAGGCAGCGCCGCCACCTCGAGGCCGAGCCCGCGCAGCGCGGCCCGCGTCGCCGCTGCGGTGTCCGATGTGGACATCGGCACGCCGGCGAGGACCCGGGCCGCGGACGGGTCGCGCAGGCCGAGCGCCCACCAGCCGCCGTCCTCGGCGGGGCCGAGGACCGCGCCGGCCGTGGCGAGGGCGGCGCACGCCTGCACGATGTGCGCGACGCGCAGCTGCGGGGTGTCCATGCCGACGAGCAGCGTCGCGACGCCCGGCAGCGCCGTGTCGGCGTAGGCCGCGGCGAGCCGCTCGCCGAGGCCCCCGCCGCGCTGCGGTCGCCGGTGCCAGCCGGGTGGGGCGGCGAGGTCACCGTCGACGACGAGGGTGCGGCGGGCGGCGGGAGCGGCGCTGAGCACGTCGGCGGTGTCGGCGAGCATGGCCGCGGCGATCCTGGCCGCCTCCACGGGCGTGCACGGGGGACAGAGTCGGGTCTTCACCCGTCCCGGGACCGGCGTCTTGGCCAGCAGCAGCAGTTGTACCTTCATCGGGCCAGCACCTTCGACATGTCGCGGACGGCGCGGACGGTGCCGCGGACGGAGCCGGTGACCTTCGACCGGCCACCGGCGATGCGGGGCGCGTAGTCGACGTCGACCTCGGCGATGCGCCAGCCCGCCCCGGCGGCGCGGACCATCATCTCCAGCGGGTAGCCGAACCGGCGGTCGAGCAGCCCCAGCCCGAGCAGCGCCTCCCGGCGGGCGGCGCGCATCGGGCCGAGGTCGTGCACCGGGATCCCGGCGGCGCGGCGCAACCGCCACGCGACGACGGCGTTGCCGACCCTGCCGTGCACCGGCCACGCGCCCGGGCCGGTCGGGCGGCGCCGGCCGAGCGACAGGTCGAGCCTGCGCTCCTGGACCGGCCCGGCGACCCGGGGCAGTTGCCGCGGGTCGAAGGAACCGTCGGCGTCCATGAAGCACACGACGTCGGCGGTCGCCGCCTCGAGGCCCGCGTGGGCGGCGGCGCCGAACCCGCGCGGGGCGGCGTGGACGAGCGTCGCACCGTGCGCGACGGCGATCGCCGGCGACCCGTCCGTGGAGCCGTTGTCGGCAACGATCGCGCGGTAGCCGTCCGGCAGCCGGGACAGCACCCACGGCAGCGCGGCGGCCTCATTCAGACAAGGCAATACGACATCTGGCACGGATCGGACGC
Source organism: Dactylosporangium sp. NPDC051087 (assembly GCF_055586325.1). NCBI lineage: Bacteria > Bacillati > Actinomycetota > Actinomycetes > Micromonosporales > Micromonosporaceae > Dactylosporangium > Dactylosporangium sp. NPDC051087. Next base: position 105,852 of record NZ_JBVJIJ010000008.1, read on the forward strand.
TACCGACGGTTGCCCGCCGAAGATCTTACGAGCGGCGAACCAATCATTACGAACCGCGAACGCCGGCCCGCGTCGGCGGTCGCCGCTGCGTACGGTCGACGGCATGCGCATCCTCGTCACCGGCGGCGCCGGGTTCATCGGCACGCACGTCGTCACCGCGCTGCGCGCCGCGGGCCACGACGTCGCCGTCCTCGACCTGCTGCACCCCGCCGCGCACAGGGCGCCCGAGCCCGGGTTTCCCCGCGCCGACGTGCGCGACCGGGACGCGGTCGCCGCCGCGCTGGACGGTGCCGACGCCGTGGTCCACCACGCGGCGATGGTCGGCATGGGCGTGGACCTCGCCGACCTGCCGGAGTACGTCGGCTGCAACGACCTCGGCACCGCCGTGCTGCTCGCCGGGATGGCCCGCGCGGGCGTGCGCCGGCTCGTCCTGGCCAGCTCGATGGTCGTGTACGGCGAGGGTGGTTACGCGTGCCCCGGCCACGGCCCCACGCCCCCCGCCGCCCGCGCCGCCGGTGACCTCGCCGCCGGCCGGTTCGAGCCGGGCTGCCCGGCCTGCGGCGCGCCGCTGGAGCCCCGCGACGTCGACGAAGACGCCCCGTTACGGCCGCGCAGCGTGTACGCCGCGACGAAGGTCGCCCAGGAACACCTGGCGCAGGCGTGGGCGATCGCCGGTGCCGGCACGGCCGTGGCGTTGCGCTACCACAACGTGTACGGGCCCGGGATGCCCCGCGACACGCCGTACAGCGGCGTCGCCGCCATCTTCCGGTCCGCCCTCGCCGCCGGCCGGCCGCCGCGGGTGTTCGAGGACGGCGCCCAGCGCCGCGACTTCGTGCACGTCACGGACGTCGCCGCCGCCAACGTCCTCGCCGTCGACGCCGCCGTCGACGGGTTCCGGGCGTTCAACATCGCCTCGGGCCGCCCAGTCACGGTCGGCGCCATGGCCTCGACGCTCGCCGCCGCGATGGACGGCCCCGCGCCGGTCGTCACCGGCGACTTCCGCGCCGGCGACGTGCGGCACGTGGTCGCCGCACCGGCCCGGGCCCGCGCGGAGCTCGGCTTCACCGCCCGCGTCGACCTCGCCGCCGGCATGCGCGACTTCGCGACGGCGCCGCTGCGGTCCTGAACGGTCCTGTGCGTCAGCGCGACGGCGGGGCCGGCTGGACGCCGGTGGTCGCCGGCAGCGGTTTGGTGCACAGGACGTCGGGGACCGGCAGATACCCCATGGCCTGCCAGAAGCCGAGGCCGGCGGCATTGTCCGGCAGGACCATGAGGTTCGCCCGGGGGCAGCCCAGCGCGGCGAGGCGCCGCTCCAGCTCCTCCACCAGCGCCTTGGCCAGCCCCTGGCGGCGGTGGGCCGGGTCGACGGCGAGGCGCAGGATCCAGCCCCGCCGCCCGTCGTACGTGCCCAGCACCACCGCCGTCACGGCGCCGGTGGCGTCCGCGACCAGGAACAGCTCCGGGTCGCGGTCGAGCTTCGCCGCCAGTTCGGCGCGCGGCACGACCTCGCTGCCGGCGGACTCCCAGATCCTGACGACGGCGTCGTAGTCGGGCCATTCGAACTGGCGGATGCGCGTCACCGTTGCAGGTTAGTCGCGCCACTGCTCCTTCGGTGACACGCCCGGCAGCGGCCTGCCGATGAGGGCGAGCGGGATGTAGAAGCCGACCTGGCCGATCGCCATGATGAGCGTGGCGAGGGCCTTGTCGTCGTAGTGGCGGCCCGCCTCGTCGTACAGCGCGTCGGGGACCCGCTCGCCGGACGGGTTTGCCGTCAGAACCGCCTCGACCAGGGCGAGCGCGGCCCGTTCGGCGCCGGTGAAGCACAACGCGTCGCGCCAGGAGGCGACGGCGGTGATCCGGTCCTCCGTCTCGCCGGCCTTGCGCAGGATCCCGGTGTGCATGACGGTCAGGTAGGTGTTGCCGACGATCTGCCCCGCCCGCAGGTGCACGAGCCCGATAGTGGCCCGGGGGACGGAACCGTTGCCGGTGGCCCGGAACAGGGCGGCGCCGATCTCCTGCAGCTCCGGGACGAGCCGGGTCGGGTCGGGGAGCCGGGACTGGATGGCGTCGCTGGTCGTGTTGGTCATGCCGGTGTGACGGATCGCGCGGCGGGAAGGTGACCGGTCACCTTTTCCCGGCGCGGCACGTCACCACTGGGACATCACCTCCGAGAGGATCGTGCCCGTGAACGCCGAGGACCTGCTGGCCGTGCAGTTCGAGGACCACCGCGCCCGGCTGAAGGCGGTCGCGTACCGCATGCTCGGCTCCCTGACCGACGCCGACGACGCCGTGCAGGAGGCGTGGCTGCGGCTGGCCCGCACCGGAACGGGCGGCATCGACAACCTCGGCGGCTGGCTGACCACCGTCGTGGGCCGGGTGTGCCTGGACATGCTGCGCGCCCGCGCTTCCCGCCGCGAGGACTGCCTGCCGGACGTCGTGGTCACCGAGGCCGGCGGGCCGGATCCCGAGGGGGAGGCGCTGCTGGCCGAGTCGGTGGGGCTGGCGCTGCTGGTGGTGCTGGAGTCGCTGACCCCGGCGGAGCGGCTCGCGTTCGTCCTGCACGACATGTTCGGGCTGCCGTTCGAGCAGATCGCACCGATCGTGGACCGTACACCGGTGACCGCCAAGAAACTGGCCAGCCGCGCGCGGCAACGGGTCCGCGGTGCGGTCCCCGACCCGGATCCGGACCTCGCCGGCCAGCGCCGGGTGGTCGACGCGTTCCTCGCCGCGGCCCGCGGCGGTGACTTCGCCGCGCTGCTGAGCATCCTGGACCCCGACGTCGTGCTGCGCGCCGACACCGGCGCCGGCATGCGGGTCCTGCGCGGCGTCGCGGCGGTGTCCGGGCAGGCCGCCACGTTCCAGCGGATGGCGACCCTGTGCGACACCGGCGCGGTGCTCGTCAACGGCGCGGCCGGCCTGGTCAACACCGTCGACGGGCAGGTCGTGTCGGTCATGAGCTTCACCGTCGCGGGCGGCCGGATCGCCTCGATCGACATCCTGTCCGACGCTTCGCGGCTGCGGCGGTTGTACGGTTGAGCGCAGGGGGTGAGAGCACGATGATCGTCACCCAGGAACAGATGCGGGTGGCCGTGCCGCCGATGTCCGCCTACGGGCACCTGGTGCGGTTCAGCGAATACCCGCGCTTCATGTCCGGGATTCTCGGCCTGAGCCCGTCCGGTGACCGCGCGGCGCACCTCGCGCTCGACATCGGCGGGCGGCGGGTCGAGATCGACGCGGTCCTCGGCGACACCGAGGAGGGTCGCTACGTGCGCTGGGACAGCGCGCAGCTGATCGAGGCGTTCTGGCTGGAGCCGGTCGACGACGGCGCGACCAACGTGGTGGCCGTCGCGCAGCTGGACGAGCGTCTGGTCCGGCCGCACGACACGCAGCCGGACGCGGCGTTGCACGCCCGGCTGCGCATGGACCTCAAGGGGTTCAAGCGGTACTGCGAGGAGTCAGACCGTCAGTAGCGGTAGTGCTCCGGCTTGTAGGGGCCGGCGACGTCCACGCCGATGTACTCCGCCTGCTCCTTGGACAGCTCGGTGAGCCGGACGCCGAGCGCCTCGAGGTGCAGCGCGGCGACCTTCTCGTCGAGGTGCTTCGGCAGGCGGTACACCTGACGCTCGTACGCGTCCGGCTTCGTGAACAGCTCGATCTGCGCGATCGTCTGGTTGGTGAAGCTGTTGGACATGACGAAGCTCGGGTGCCCGGTCGCGTTGCCGAGGTTGAGCAGCCGGCCCTCCGACAGCACGATGACCGCGTGGCCGTCGGGGAACGTCCACTCGTGGACCTGCGGCTTGATCTCGTTCTTCACGATGCCGGGGACCCTCTGCAGGCCCGCCATGTCGATCTCGTTGTCGAAGTGGCCGACGTTGCCGACGATCGCGTTGTGCTTCATCAGGGCCAGGTCGGCGGCCATGATGATGTCCTTGTTGCCGGTCGTGGTGATGAAGAGGTCAGCGGTCGAGACGACGTCGCCGAGGCGGACCACGGGCAGGCCGTGCATGGCCGCCTGCAGCGCGCAGATCGGGTCGATCTCGGTGACGACGACCCGGGCGCCCATGCCGCGCAGCGCCTCCGCGGCGCCCTTGCCGACGTCGCCGTAGCCGCAGACGACGGCGAGCTTCCCGGCGAGCATCACGTCCGTGGCGCGGTTGATGCCGTCCAGGAGCGAGTGCCGGATGCCGTACGTGTTGTCGAACTTCGACTTGGTGACGGAGTCGTTGACGTTGATCGCGGGGAACAGCAGCTCACCGGCCTCGGCGAGCTTGTAGAGCCGCTTGACGCCGTTGGTGGTCTCCTCGGTGACCCCGCGGATGCCGGCGGCCAGCTTGGTGAAGCGCCGGCCGTCCTTCGCGAGGCTGTCGGCGAGGGTACCCAGTACCAGCGCGAACTCCTCCGAATCGTCGGCCGTCGGCTGCGGGACCTGCCCCGCGGCCTCGAACTCGACGCCCTTGTGCACGAGCAGCGTGGCGTCGCCGCCGTCGTCGACGATCATGTTCGGGCCGAGGCCGTCGCCGAAGTCGAACAGCTGGTCGGTGCACCACCAGTACTCGGCGAGCGTCTCACCCTTCCAGGCGAACACCGGCGTGCCGGTGGGCGCCTCCTCGGTGCCGCCGGGGCCGACGACGACCGCGGCGGCCGCCTCGTCCTGGGTGGAGAAGATGTTGCAGGACACCCAGCGGACCTGCGCGCCGAGGGCGACGAGGGTCTCGATGAGCACCGCGGTCTGCACGGTCATGTGCAGGGAGCCGGCGATCCGGGCGCCGCGCAACGGCTGCGCGTCGGCGAACTCGCGGCGGGTCGCCATCAGACCCGGCATCTCGTGCTCGGCGAGCCGGATCTGCGTGCGGCCGGCGGCCGCGAGGGAGAGATCGGCAACGGCGAATTCGATCCCGTTGCGCGTCTGCAGGAACTTGTGCATAGCCTGAGGTCACCTCCCGGTGACAGGAGGCGCCCTTGGGTCAAGGGTAGTCAGCGGCCGAGCGTGGCGAGCCCGTCATGGGCCCGTCGCAGCGCCTCTCGGCCGTGACCGCGGCATTTCAGCCGCGATTGATTTCGACGGTACCGTCGGCCGCTTTGGCTTCGCAACCCAATGTGCGGTAGACAGCACGGAGCAAGTCGGTGACCTCGAAGCGGCCCGCGGTGAGCTGCAACCGGTCGAGCTGCTCCAGCAGCGCGTCGCCGCGCCTGACGGTGCCGGGCAACGGTTCCTCGGGCTTCGGCAGCCTGGGTCCGGCGGTCCAGAAGCCGGCCCGGGTCCGCGGTGCCTCGTCCACCGGGGCGATGTGCCCGGTCTGCGAGACACGATGGCTGCGGAGCTGTTCGAGGAGCTCGTCGCGGCCCTTGCCGCGCCAGGCGAGGATGTTGAAGGGGTCGTTGTCGAACTCCTCGGCAAGGACGTAGCAGGCGGCGGTCAGGTGCCGGCACGGCTTCTGCCAGCCGGGACAGTCGCAGTCCATGACGAGCTCGGCGAGGCTCTGCGGGAACAGCGACAGCCCGAACGTGCCCAGCGTGGTGTCGAGGTCCTCCGGAAGGTCACCGGCGAGCAGCCTGGCCGCGTACCGCGCCTCGGTGGACAGGGCCCGCTCGATCCTCGCCCAGTCGGCGGCGGAGAACGCCCTGGTGGCGATCCGCGACCGGTAGGTCTCGCCGTCCTCGTCGAGCACCAGCGCGGTCACGACGCTGCTGGAGATGGTCAGCGAGCGGACGTTGCCGGCTCTGGCGTACCGGCGGCCGACGGAAAATGTCGTACCCATGCGCAACGATTCGAGCATGGCGATGAACTGGTGGGACCACCTCTGGCTAGGCATCCGTCGCCTCCGGCCGCAGGGTCATCAGGTCCAGCAGGTCGTCGGTGGACAGACCGGTCAGCCAGCCCTCACCGCTGCCGACGGCGACCCCGGCGAGGGTCCGCTTCTCGGCCATGACCGTGTCGACGCGCTCCTCGATCGTGCCGACGCAGACGAAGGTGTGCACCTGCACGTCGCGGCGCTGCCCGATGCGGAAGGCCCGGTCCGTGGCCTGCTGCTCCGTCGCCGGGTTCCACCAGCGGTCCACGTGCACGACGTGGTTGGCGGCGGTCAGGTTGAGCCCGGTCCCGCCCGCCTTCAGCGACAGCAGCAGCACACCCGGCCCGGCACCGGTCTGGAAGCGTTGCACCATCGCGTCCCTGGCGCCCTTGGCGGTGCCGCCGTGCAGGAATTCGACCCCGGTGCCGAGCCGCCCGGCGAGATATGGCGCCAACAGGTGGCCGAACTTGGCGAACTGCGTGAAGACCAGCGCCCGGTCCCCGGCGTCCAGGGCCGCCGCGAGGATCTCCTCGAGCCGGGCCAGCTTCCCCGACCGGCCCGCCAGCGGCGTCCCGTCGCCCATCAGGTGCGCCGGATGGTTGCACACCTGCTTGAGCTTCGTCATCGCCGACAGCACCAGGCCCTTGCGCTGCTCGCCGGCCCGGCCTTCGCGCAGCTTGACGAAGAGCTCGTTCACCACCGCCTTGTAGAGCGTCGCCTGCTCCAGGGTCAGGTTGCACCACTGGCGGCGTTCGAGCTTGTCCGGCAGGTCGGCGATGACGGCCCGGTCCGTCTTCACCCGCCGCAGCAGGAAGGGCCGGGTGACCCGCCGCAGCCTGGCCGCCGCGTCCGCGTCGCCGTAGCGCTCGACCGGCACCGAGTAGCGGGCCCGGAAGATGCTCGCCGGGCCGAGCAGCCCGGGGTTGAGGAAGTCCGCGATCGACCACAGCTCGGTGAGCCGGTTCTCCACCGGCGTCCCCGTCAGCGCGACCCGGTGCCGCGCCGGGATCTCCCGCACCGCCCGCGCGGCGGCGCTGGTGCTGTTCTTCACGTGCTGCGCCTCGTCGAGCACGATCCGGTCCCATTCCCGTGCCGCGAGCCGCTCCACGTCCCGGGTCGCCACCTGGTAGGTGGTGAGCACCAGGTCGGCTTCGTCGTCGAGCCTGCGCTCGGTGCCGTGGTGCACGGCGACCCGCAGGCCGGGCGTGAAGCGTTCGATCTCGCGCCGCCAGTTGCCCAGCACCGACAGCGGGCACACGATCAGCGTCGGCGGCCGCTTCCCGCGCTCGCGCAGCAGCGCCTCGAGGGCGAGGACCTGCACGGTCTTGCCGAGCCCCATGTCGTCGGCGAGCAGCGCCCCGACCCCGAGCCCGTCGAGAAACGCCAGCCACGACAGCCCTTTGCGCTGATAGGGCCGCAGCGTCGTGGCCAGCGACGCGGGCGGGTCCAGCAGCTCGAGGCGCTCCACGGCCCGCCCGGTCAGCAGGTCCGCGAGCCACCCGGTGCCGTCGACGCCGGTGACGGGCAGCGGCAGGTCGGCCTCGGGGATGAGCCTGACCAGCCGCATCGCCTCACCGGCCGACATGTGCCCCTGCCCGCCGCGGGCGAGGAAGGCGAGCCCGGCCCGCAGCTTCTCCCGGTCCAGGTGCACCCACCGGCCGCGCAGTCTGACCAGGGGCACCTTCGCCCGGGCCAGCTCCCGCAGGTCCGCCTCGCTGAGGAATTCGTCGCCGATCGCGAGCCCCCACCGGTAGGCGACGATCGCGGCCCGGTTGGCCGTCGTGTCCCGCAGGACAGGACTGGCCGGCTGCGCCGTGTGCGTCGTCAGCGTCAGCCCCAGGTCCTGCCGCCGCTGCCACTGCGCCGGCAGCAGCACCCCGAAGCCCGCGTCGTGCAGCACCCCCGCGTGCCGCAGGAAGTCGTAGGCACCGATCGTGTCGAGCCGCAGCCTCTCGGGCCGCGCCTGGTCCAGCGCCTGGTCGAGCTCGGGCCAGAGCCGGCTCGCCCTGCCGAGGTCCGCCAGCAGCACGTCCTGCGGATAGTCGACCCACCTGAAGAGCGGCGACGACGCGTCCCGCCACACGTCCTCGGCGGGCACGAGCAGCCCGGGCTCCGCCATCGGCTGCAACATGAACTCGACCAACCACCCTGACGCGTCCCACCCGTCATCACCCCCAACCACCACCGCCCCCGGCACCGCCGCTGCAACGGGCGCTGCGGTCGCGGGCGTTGCCGTTGCCGTCGACGCTGCGGTCGTGGGCGTCGTCGACGCTGCGGTCGTGGGCATTGCAGACGCCGCTGCTGTCGTTGGCGTTGCTGCCGCTGTCACCGCCGTCGTAGTAGCTGGTGTTGGTGTCGCGGCCACTGTCGTGCGCGTTGCTGCTGCCGTCGACGCTGCGGTCGTGGGCGTCGTCGTTGCTGCGGTCGTGGGCATTGCAGACGCCGCTGCTTTCGTTGGCGTTGCTGCCGCTGTCACCGCCGTCGTAGTAGCTGGTGTTGGTGTCGCGGCCACTGTCGTGCGCGTTGCTGCTGCCGTCGACGCTGCG
>NZ_JBVJIJ010000008.1:114289-254207 GCF_055586325.1 Dactylosporangium sp. NPDC051087
TCGTGGGCATTGCAGACGCCGCTGCTTTCGTTGGCGTTGCTGCCGCTGTCACCGCCGTCGTAGTAGCTGGTGTTGGTGTCGCGGCCACTGTCGTGGGCGTTGCTGCTGCCGTCGTCGTGGCTCTTGTTGCTGGTTCCTGGGCGCCCGTTGCCGTCGTGGCTGCCGCTGCTGTCGTCGTGGCTGCTGCCGCGGTCGCGTTCGGATCCACCGCTGCCGCCGCTGCTGTCGTCGGCGTTGCTGCCGCTGTCACCTCCACCGTCGGCGCTGCGGTCGTGGGCGTTGCTGTTGCCGTCGTCGTGGCTGCTGCCGCGGTCGCGTTCGGATCCACCGCTGTCGCCGCTGCTGTCGTCGGCGTTGCTGCCGCTGTCACCTCCACCGTCGGCGCTGCGGTCGTGGGCGTTGCTGCTGTCGTCGTCGTGGCCGGTGTCACCGCCGCTGCTGGTGTTGGTGCGACTGCCGCCGCCGGGGCCACCGCTCCTGTCGTCGTGGCTCCTGCTCTCGCTGGCGCCGCTGCCGTTGCTGGTGCTGTGGTGGTGGCTGGTGTTGCCACGGTCGGCGTTGTTGTCGGTGTCGCCGCTGCCACCGCTGTTGTCGCTGGTGCTGGCGTCGTCGGCGTCGCGACTGTCACCGCCGCCCTCGGTTCTGCCGCCGCTGGCGTCGTTGGTGCCGCCGCTTTTACTGCCTCCGCCGGCGTTGCTGCGGTCGTCGGCGTTGCTGCTGCGGACGTGGGTGGTGTTGGTGCTGCTGTTGTCGCTGGGGTGCGTGGTTGCTGGTAGGCGGCGGGCTCGTCTTCGTCGAAGTCCTCGACGAACGTGAGCCTGAAGCACAGGCGCACCGGGGAGGGCTGGCCGCTGGTCACCCAGCGGCGGATCTCGTCGCGGACCCGGCGGACGTCGGTGCTCTCCCGCACGATCCGGCCCGGGCCGGGGGGTTGGTCCTGGGTCGGGCGTTCGCGGAGGGTCGGGTCGGGGCCGGTGAGGGCGGCGAGCCAGGCGCGGACGGTGGTGTCCTGGCGGACCTGGGTGTCGGCGACGATCGGGCGGTCGCCGAGCGCGGCGCGGACGAGGGCGTCGACCTGGTGGGACAGGGCGGCCCGGACGGCCTCCTCGGCGGTCCAGTCGGCGGCCGCGCAGGCGACGCCCGGCATCGCCCGCCACAGGGCCTCGAAGGTGACGGCGTCGTCGGACCAGAGGACCGGCTGCCAGCGGGCTTCGAGGGGGTGGTCGAGGAGGTCAGGGAGGACGCGGCCGCGCTGCACCAGGTCGGCGGCGAAGGTGACCAGGTCCGTGAGGGCGCCGATCGAAGGGCCGCCCGTCAGTGCCAGATCAGCGGCAAGGCCGGCCGTGGACAGGGCGGCCTCGAGGTCGGTGCCGGCCGGGACGTACACGGCCGGCACGGTCCACAGCATCTTGGCCGCGGAGTCCGCGGTGCCGTCGGTGGGCGGCGCGGTGCTGAGGAACGTGGCGGGCGCGGTGCGCAGGAGCGTGGGGGAGGGCAGGGGGCGGGCGGCGCTCGTCGGCAGGGCCAGGTCCGCGGTGCCGACGTCACCCTGGAGCGGGGGCAGGACCGCGAACGGGTGCGGGACCGCTCGTCGTGGCCGGCGGCGCAGGCCCGAGGCGGGACCTGGGGGTGTTTCGGCCCAGCAGGCCAGCCGGCCGCCGTCGGCGATGACCCCGTGCACGACATCCACCCGGAGACCCTACTCCGCAGCGGCCGGCCCGCCCTCCATAGGCGCGGGGCCGTCGGCCGGTCTGGTGTGCAGGATCTCGCGGACCTGCTCGGCGGCGCGCAGGATGCTCTCGCTGATGAAGTCGCTGAAGCGGGCGATGTTCTCGAGGCGGGCGGCGGCCGGGCTGCCGGGGCCGAGGACCGTGACGCCCTGGCGGGCGGTGGCGGCGACCTGGGCGATGCCGTGGGCGCTGGCGATCGTCGACTGATACCAGACGTCGTCGTCGACGAAGTAGCGCTCGCGCCGGCGGTCGTCGCGGACGCGGCGGACGAGGCCCTGCTCCTCCAGGAACGCCACGGCCTTGGAGACCGAGGCCGGGCTGACCTGGAGGCGCTGGACGAGCTCCGATGCGGTGAGGCTGCCCGCGTCGGCGGTGAAGAGGCAGGTCAGCACCCGGGACACCATCTTCGGCAGGCCCTGGTGCATCAGCAGGGTGGTGAACGTCTCCTCATACTCGCGCACCGCCTCGTCGTCGCGGCCGTGACCGGCGGCGGGCGTGCGCGGCGGGGTGCTCCTGCGGCGTTGGGCGCGGCGTTCGGTGGCGCGGTGGGCCAGGTCGGCGCGGTATGCGGTGGGGCCGCCGTTGCGCATCACCTCGCGCGTGATCGTCGACGTGGGGCGGTCGAGACCCCGGGCGATCTCCGCGTAGGCGAGGTCATCGGCGAGCCCTGACGCGATCTGCTGACGCTCCTGCTGGGTGAGTCTGCCTCCCGGCACGGCGGTCTCCCTTCCTGGTGCGGCCATCGTAGCGTTCGCCATCAGGCCAATGCAACGACCGCGAACCAAAGCATTGCGTTAGTTCCACACTCGTTGCAACGAAATACTGCGTCTGAGCTGCATAGTAACAAGCACGTTGCAACAACGATGTTGCCGCAAGAGCGAACGCAAAGTAGCGTTTCCTGCATCGGAAACAACGAGGAACGCGAAGACAACGAGGAGCAGACCATGCAGCAGTTCGAGACGCCCGCCGCCGTCACCGCCGTCCTGGGCATCCCCGCCGGGCGGATCCAGGTCATCGCCGCCGACCGGGCCGACACCACCGTGGAGATCCGTCCCGCCGACGCCGGCAAGAGCCGCGACGTGCGGGCCGCCGAGCAGACCACGGCCGAATACGCGGGCGGCGTCCTGCGGGTCACCGGACCGGCGACGCAGCAGACGATCCTCGGGCCGTCGGGCTCGGTGGAGGTGACGGTGCGGCTGCCCGCCGGCTCCAGCGTCGAGGTCAAGGCCGCCGCGGTCGAGTTCCGGGCCGTCGGGCGCTTCGGCGACATCACCGGTGAGGGCCTGCACGGCGCGGTCAAGATCGACGAGGCCGAGCGCGTGCGGGTGAGCGCCTACGACAGCGCCGTCACCGTCGGCCGGCTCACCGGCCCGGCGGAGATCAGCACCATGAAGGGCGACATCACCGTCGCCGAAGCCGTCCGCGGCGCGGTCGTCCTGAGCACGCAGCTGGGCGACGTGACCGTGCACGCCGCCGCCGGGGTGTCCGCCTCGCTGGACGCCGGCACCGGGCACGGCCGGGTCAGCAACGCGCTGAAGAACAACGGCGCCACCGAGCTGAGCATCAAGGCCACCACCGGCCACGGCGACATCCACGCCCGCAGCCTCTAGCCCCGCCCGCGCACCAGTACATGAGCGACCCCGGAAAACATCAAGGAGCTGACATGACCACCGCAACCTGGACCGGCATGATGCCGGTCGACGACACCGCCCTGGCCGTCACCGACACCGGCGGCAGCGGGATCCCGATCGTGTACCTCAACGGCCAGTTCGCCACCCAGGGCTACTGGAAGCGGGTCATCGCCGACCTGGGCCCGTCCTGGCGGCACATCACCTACGACGAGCGGGCCCGGGGCAGGTCGAAACGGTCGGGCGACTACTCGTTCAAGGCGGCCGTCCGCGACGTCGACGCGGTCCTGCAGGCCCGGGGCGTCGACCGGGCGCTGCTCGTCGGCTGGTCCTACGGCGCGAACGTCGCCGCGCACTGGGCCAGTGAGCACCCCGACCGCACCATCGGCGCGGTGCTCGTCGACGGCGCCCAGCCGTACGACTGGCTGGACGAGGCGATGGAGCAGCGCATCCGCAAGCTGTTCCGGCGGATGAGCTGGTTCCTGCCGCTGCTGCGGCCGACCGGTCTCGCCCCGCGGATGTCCGCCGACCAGCAGGCCGACAGCAACATCGAGATCGGCAAGCTGTCCCGGGTGGACGTGCTCGGGCCGGTGCTGGACGCGATCACCGTCCCCACCCGGTACGTGATCGCGTCCGGGACCTCGTTCGGCAGCCGCGGCGACGAGCAGGAACGCATCCGCTCCGGCCTCGACGCGGTGACCGCCCGCAACCCGCACATCAGGATCAGCGCGAAGGTCCCGAGCAACCACGGCGCCGTCCTGCGCAAGGACTTCCGTGCCGTCGCCGGGGCGGTACGCGAGGTGGCGGACATTTAAGGTGAGGCATGGGAGCGGTGAGCAAGGAGCACCGGCTGTGGGCCGCCGCCACCGCGGGCAACCTCGGTGACGGCGTCCACCGGGTCACGATCGTGCTGCTCGCCGCCCGCCTGACCAGCGACCCGGTCGCGTTCTCGGCGCTGACCGCGCTCGGGTACGTGCCGTGGCTGCTCCTCGGCCTGCCCGCCGGCGCCCTCGTCGACCGTTACGACCGCCGGCGCCTGGCGCTCCTCGTCGGCGCCGTCCGCACCGGCGTCCTCGCCGTGCTCCTCGCCGCAGTCGCCACCGACACGGTCTCGCTGTGGCTGCTGTACGGCGTGGTCCTCGTCCTCGGCGCGGGCGAGACGGTGTACGACACGGCGGTCATCTCCATGGTCCCGGCCGTCGTCGCCGACCGGGACCGGCTGGAGACCGTCAACGGCCGGTTCCAGGGCGCCGACATGCTCGCCCAGAACTTCATCGGCCCGCCCGTGGCCAGTGCCGTGTTCGCGGTCGCGGCGAGCGGCGCGTTCGGGATCAACGTCGCCTGTTACGCGATCGCGGCGCTGCTCATGGTCGCGCTGCCCGGCACGTACCGCGCGGCGCACACCGGGCACAGGGCGCCGATCGGACGGGCGATCGGCGAGGCGGTCCGGTTCGTGCGCGGCCACCGCGTCCACCGCGCGATGCTGTCCGTGGTGATCGTCCTCGGGTTCGCCAACGCGATGGCCACCGCTTTGATCCCCCTGTGGGCCCGCGAGACCCTCGGCGTGCCGGAGGCCGCGTTCGGGGTGTTCCTCCTCGCCGCCTCCGTCGGCGGGCTCCTGGGCAGCCAGACCGCCGCCCGCCTCGCCGCGAGGACCGGCCGGGGCCGCGCGATGGTCCTGGCCGCGATCGTCACCGGCCTCGGGCTGGTGCTCGCCTCGGCCACCCGCAGCATGTACGTGGCGGCCGCGGCGTGGGCGCTGACCGGCTGGGCGGTCCTGGTCTGGAACGTCGTCTACGGCGCACTGCGGCAGCGGCTCACCCCGGACGCGCTGCTCGGCCGCACCATCGGCATCTACCGGGTCGTCGCCTGGGGTGTCATGCCCCTCGGCGCGGTCGCCGGTGGCGTCCTCGCCGGCGCCGGGGGGCTGCGCACCCCGATGCTCGTCGCGGGCCTGCTCACCCTGGCCGCCGGCGGCTACGCGGTCTTCCGCCTCACCAACGCCCACATCGACGCCGCGGTCGCCGCCGCCGACGGGGCGCTCAGTGGTGGTCGCGTCGCAGCGTGATCTGGAAGGCGCGGACCGGCGGCGCCGGCTCCGTGCTGAACGACGCCAGCAGCGTGCACGACAGCGGCGCCGCCGGGGCGGTGATCCGGTGCGCGGTCACGTGCGCGGAGTCCCAGTGGATGCGCGGCAGGTCCTGGCTCGGCCCGAAACACGCGTCCAGCTCGGCCCGGGTCAGCACCGGCTCGACGAAGTGGATGACGACCGCGGACAGCCCCGCCAGGTCGTTCACGGACAGCTCCAGGCGGGCGGTGCCGGGCGGGCTCGGCTGCACGAACAGGCGCCCGAAGTCGTCCTGCGTCGGCGCCGGCAGCCCGAGCAGCGCCGCGACCTCCGCCGGGTGCTCGGTGGTGACGCCGCAGATCCGCCGCGCCCACGTCCACAGCAGGTCCGTGGTGATCGGCCGCGCGACCAGGTCCAGCAGGTGCGCGGGGGCCGGCGGGCGCCGCCACACCGTGGGCCAGTCGTCCAGGTCGAGCAGCTCGGATCCGTCGACGATCAGCGTGTACAGCGGCTCCGCCGGGAAGTCGTTGACCCGCACGGTGAGGGCGCGCCCGTCCACCTCGGCGTGATACGGGAACTCGCCGTCACCCGAGTGCTCCCACCGGATGGGAGTGGCGATCAGGTCGCTCATGGCGCATGTCCTCAAACAGGAGGGCAAAGTGGACCTGGACAGCGTATGGGGTGTCCGCAAGCCCACACTTGAGAGCCGTCACACCAGGCCCAAATCCGGGGCCACCGGGACTAGCGTCCATGATGCTATGCGCCGTCATGTCATGTGGGCGATCGGGCTCACCGCGTACATCATCGCCGTCTTCCACCGCTCGTCGCTCGGCGTCGCCGGGGTCGAGGCCACCGACCGGTTCGGGGTCGGCACGTCGCTGCTGGCCATGCTGTCCGTGGCGCAGCTCGCCGTCTACGCGGGCATGCAGATCCCGGTCGGGGTGCTGCTGGACCGGTTCGGCTCCCGCAGGATGCTGGTCGCCGGCGGGCTGCTCATGGTCGCCGGGCAGCTGCTGTTCGCGTACGCCGCCGACATCGGCCCGGCGATCGCGGCGCGGGTCCTCATCGGCGTCGGCGACGCGATGACGTTCATCAGCGTGCTGCGGGTCGTCGCCATGTGGTACCCACCGCGCCGCAACCCCCTGATGGTCCAGCTCACCGGCATGGTCGGGCAGCTCGGCGCGCTGTCCTCGGCGGTACCCCTCGTCGTGCTGCTGCGCGACGCGGGCTGGACGGCGACGTTCCTCGGCTCGGCCGTCCTCGGCGCCGCCGCCGTCGCCCTGGTCGCGGTGACCTTGAAGGACGCACCCGGGGTCACCGCGAAAGCGGCGACGGCCCCCCGGGCGCTCAAGCTGTCCTGGGAGCATCCCGGGACGCGGCTCGGCCTGTGGACGCACTTCGTCGCGCAGTTCTCCGGCAGCGTGTTCGCGCTGCTGTGGGGCTTCCCGTTCCTGACCCAGGGCGAGGGCCTCGCCCCGGCGACCGCGGCGCTGCTGCTGTCCCTGCTGACCGTCGGCGGCATCGTGCTCGGCCCGATCGTCGGCCACTTCTGCGGCCGGCTCCCGTACCACCGCTCGACCCTCGTCCTGGGCATCGTGGCCAGCTCGGCGGCCGCGTGGGCGGTCGTCCTGCTGTGGCCCGGCCGGGCCCCCGTCGCCGTCCTGACCGGCCTCGTGCTCGTCCTGGCCGTGAACGGTCCCGGCTCGATGATCGGCTTCGACTACGCCCGGTCGTTCAACCCGGCCGGCCGCATCGGCGGCGCGACCGGCATCGTCAACGTCGGCGGCTTCGTCGCGTCGATCCTCGTCATCGTCGGCATCGGCGTGCTCCTCGACCTGCAGACCCCGGCCGGCGCCGCCCACCCGTCGCTGGGCGCGTTCAAGTGGGCGTTCGCCGTCCAGTACGTCCTCTGGGCGTTCGGCGCGGCCCAGGTCTGGCGCTACCGCCGCACCACCCGCCGCATCATGCCCCCGGAGCACCTCGCCGCGATGCGCCGCGGCGACGCTCTCCCCGCCTGACCGTGGTCGCCCGCGCCGGCTGACGCGGGCGTCAGGAGCGACGCAGCTCGCGGATCACGCCGTGGCGGTGGAGGGTCCAGGCCAGACGCCGGGCGTGCCGGTGGCGCAGGACGAGGATCAGGGTCTCCCGGATCAGGGCCCAGCGGCGGCCGCGGAACTGGTTCTCCGCGACCTTCCAGATCGTCGCGCGCAGCGCCGCGGACTCCAGGGCCTGCCGCAGGTCGGTGCGGGCGGCCGGGTCGTCCAGGGCGGAGCGGACCGCCCTGGCCAGGTCGGGACGGTCGGCGAGGGCGGCGGTGACCCCGGCGGCGAGGTGGTCCCGGATGGCCGGGTCCTCGACGAGCAGCAGCGCCGCGCGCCGGATCTCGGCGGTGTCCAGGCCGGAGCGGAGCAGGTCCATCGCCCGCAACGAGACCGCGTCGTCGTGGTCCTCGACGCTCAGGGCGGCGAGCAGGCCGGTCACCTCGTCGAGGTCGATCAGGTGCCGCAGACCGGCCCGGAAGTCGGGCCGGTCCCACGCGACGAGCAACGCCTTCACGAAGTGACGATCCATGCCCGCTGATACCCGCGGACCGGAACGCCGGAAACGCCGGCGCCCCGCGGACCGGAGCGCCGGAAACAGCAGCGGGCTACGGGGCCAGGGTGCGCCAGAGGAACTCGAAGGCCAGGGCCCACTTGAAGGCGAGCTGGGAGTTGTCGGCGGCGCCGCCGTGACCGCCCTCGATGTTCTCGTAGTAGGCGACGTCGTGACCGTTTTCGGTCAGGCGGGCGACCATCTTCCGCGCGTGACCGGGGTGGACGCGGTCGTCGCGGGTGGAGGTGGTGATCAGGGTCGGCGGGTAGGGGACCCCCTGCCGCACGTTCTGGTAGGGCGAGAACAGCCGCAGGTACGCCCAGTCGTCGGCGGTGTCCGGGTCGCCGTACTCCGCCATCCATGACGCGCCGGCGAGGAGCAGGTGGTAGCGGCGCATGTCCAGCAGCGGGACCGCGCACACGATGGCGCCGAACAGGTCCGGGTAGCGGGTCAGCATGACGCCCATGAGGAGGCCGCCGTTGGAGCCGCCCTCGATGCCGAGCTGGGCGCGGGTCGTGATGCCCCGGTCGACCAGGTCGGCGGCGACGGCGGAGAAGTCCTCGTAGGCGCGGGGGCGCTTCTCCCGCAGCGCGGAGCGGTGCCACTGCGGCCCGTACTCGCCGCCGCCGCGGATGTTCGCCACCACGTACGTGCCGCCGCGGGCGAGCCAGCCGCGGCCGATGATCGGGCTGTAGGACGGCACGCGGGACACCTCGAAACCGCCGTAGCCGCTCAGCAGCGTCGGCCCGGGCCCGGCGGAGGGGTCGCCGACGACGAAGTACGGGACCTGCGTGCCGTCGGCGGACGTGGCGAAGAACTGCCGGGTGGTGATGCCGTCGGCGGGGAAGTAGGACGGGCCCTGCTTGAGGACCGTCGGCGGGTCGCCGCCGAGCACGCCGTGGCGCAGCGTCGGCGGGAGGGCGAAACCGCTGGACAGCAGCAGGTACTGCTCGTCGGCGTCGGCGTTGGTGTCCCACACGTCGGTCTGGCCGAGCTCGGCGCCGCCGAGGACGGTCCGCTGCCACCGGCCGTCGACGTGCCGGGCGATCTCGAGGCGGCTCTGCACGTCGGACAGCAGGACGAGGATCAGCCCTTCGCGGGTCCAGTCGCTGTACGACAGTGACGTGTGCGGGTCGGGCGTGAACAGCGTCGCCAGGTCGCGGCTGCCGGCGAGGAACGCGGCGAGGTCGACGATGAGCAGCGACCCGGCCGGGTGGGTGACGCCGCCGGTCTCCCAGTCGGTGCGGACCCGGATGAGCAGCCAGTCGCGGTGCAGGTCGATGCCGGCGTCGTCGGGCACGTCGAGCTTCGTGAGGGTGCCGTCGACGAGGAGGTGCCGCTCGGCGTGGAAGAAGTCGATCGAGCGGCGGATCAGGGCGCGCTCACCGTCGGCCGACGGGTCGCTGGACGCGCGCACCGCCACGTCCTCGGCGATGCCCTCGAAGACCAGCGGCGCGTCGGCGAAGGGCGTGCCGCGCCGCCAGCGGCGGACCTGCCGCGGATAGCCCGAGGCCGTCATCGAGCCGGGGCCGGTGTCCGTGCCGACGAAGATCTCGTCGATCGTGATCCAGCTGACGTCGCTCTTCGCCTCCGGCAGGGTGAAGCCCCCGGCGACGAACGCCTTGGCGTCCAGGTCGAACTCGCGGACGACCGACGCGTCGGCGCCGCCCCGCGAGAGCGAGAGCAGCGCCCGGTGGTCTCCGGCGAGCGGGCCGCGGCGCAGGTACGTGACGCCCTGCCAGACCCAGTTCTCGTCCTCGGCGGTGGCGAGCGCGTCGAGGTCCAGGACGGTCTCCCAGGTGGGCTCGTCCGCGCGGTAGTCCTCGAGCGTGGTGCGCCGCCACAGGCCGCGGGGGTGGTCGGCGTCCTTCCACAGGTTGTACACGCGGCCGCCGTGCCAGGCGATCATCGGGATGCGGTCGTCGGCGTCCAGGACGGTGCGGATCTCGTCGCGCAGCTCCGCGAAGCGTGCCGTGCCGGTGAGCGCGGCGACGGTCTCGGCGTTGCGGTCCCGGACCCACGCCATCGCGTCGGCGCCGTCGACCTCCTCGAGCCAGAGGTGGGCGTCCTCAGCGGTGATCGTCTCGGTCATCGGTTCAGTCTGACCGAACCGCGGCCGGGGTTGCCACGCGGATCGCCCATGTGGCCGCATATGTGGCGGGGTCGACTGCCTTGCCCCACAGCCAGCCCTGCGCGAGGGGTACCCCCAGCGCCAGCAGGACGTCACGCTGCGCAGGGGTCTCGACGCCCTCGGCGACGACCGCGAGATTCAGGGCGCTGCTCATCGCGACGACGGCCCGCACGATCTCCTCGTCCTCGGCGCTGGTGCCGAGCCCGTTGACGAACGACCGGTCGATCTTCACCCCGGTGACGGGATGGCGGCGCAGGTACCCCAGCGCGGAGAACCCCGTGCCGAAGTCGTCGACGGAGATCCGTACACCTTGCGCCCGGAGCTCCTGGAGCACGCGTTCGGTCAGTTCGCTGCCCTCGACCATGACCGACTCGGTGATCTCCAGCACGACGTTGGCCGGTGGCACGCCCGCCTGGCGGAGGGTGGTGCTGAGCCGTTCCGCGAACGCGGGGTCGCCGAGCTGGCGCGGCGAGACGTTCACGGACATCCAGAAGTCGTCGTCGACGACCCCCTCCGCGCGCCACACGGCGAGCTGCCGGATGGACTCGCGCAGCACCCACGCGCCGAGCGCGGAGATGAGGTTGGAGTCCTCGGCGACGGCGATGAACATGTTCGGCCCGATCCAGCCGCGCACCGGATGCTGCCACCGGCACAGCGCCTCCGCCCCGGTGGGCCGGCCGGTGCCCATCTCGACGATCGGCTGGTAGGCGATGCTGAGCTGCTCCTGGGCGACGGCGGCGCGCAGCGCGACCTCGATCTCGACCCGCTCCCGGACCGCGTCGCGCATCGAGGCGTCGAACACGGTCCAGCGGTTGCGGCCGGACTCCTTCGCCCGGTACATCGCGGTGTCCGCGTCGCGCATGAGGGCCTCCGCCTGTACGGCACCCTTCACCGACTGCACGATGCCCATGGACGCGCCGATGACGACGTCGGCGGTGCCGCCCTCGGCCGTGACCACCACGAGCGGCCGCTCCACGCACTCCATGATCCGCCGTGCGCCGGCCATCGCCTCCGGCTCGGTGCACCGCTGCACGACGACGAACTCGTCGCCGCCGACCCGCGCGATCGTCGCGGTCGCCGGCAGCGCCTGCCGCAGCCGGGTGCCGACGTCGACGATCAGCTGGTCCCCGGCCGGGTGCCCCCACGAGTCGTTGACCAGCTTGAACCCGTCGAGGTCGAGGTAGAACATCCACACGTTGGCGGCGCTGGCCGGCTTGTCCTCCGTCAGCAGCCGCTCGACCATGATGCTCAGCATCCGCCGGTTGGGCAGGCCGGTCAGCGGGTCGTGGGTCGCCTGGTGCTCGAAGCGCCGCTGCGCGGCGGCGTGGCTCTGCACCGCGTCGGACGCCCGTACCAGCAGCAGCGCGACGATCGCCGCGCCGCCGAGCCCGAGCGCGAGCCGCTTCGCGGTGCTGTCCGCGCCGAGCGTGACGGTGAGCACGAACGGCGCGGCGACCGCCGGCCCGATCACCAGCATCCGCGGCAGCGACCACGCCTGGATCGGCAGCGGCGTCGCCCGCGCGAGCGCGCTCGCGGTCGGGTGCAGCGCCGCGGCCCCGCCGAGCGTGAACGCCAGCAGGAACGGCAGCGCCATGATCGGGGGTCCGGTCACGTCGCCCTCACGCCCGATGATCGCGTACCCGAGGTCGCCGGCGAACATCAGCACCATCATCGCGCCGAGCAGCATGAACGCGGGCTGCCGCACGGCGGTCGTGAACGCCAGGTTCGCCACCAGCAGCACCGTGACGGTGTCCAGCAGCGGGTACAGCCCGGCGATGAGCGTCACGATCAGCGGCCGCCCGGGGATGGCCGCGACGGGCAGCACGAACAGCATCGTCGAGGTCAGCGCCGCGCCGATGCACACGATGAGCCCGTCGAGCAGCGCCCGGCGGTCCATGCCCCACCGGTTCAGGAACGTGACGAGCGCCGCGATGAAGAACCCGAACCCGCACACGGTGAACATGTCGCCGACCTGTGCGACCGGCGCCGGCTGCTCGACGAGCATCTGCCGGACGGTCATCCCGGTCAGGAAGAACACCGCGGCGGCCGTCATCAGCCGCCACGGCCGCCGGGGCCGCGCGTTGTGCAGTCTGGGCCCGAACGCCCACGCGATGATGCACGCCCCGCCGATGACCCCGGACGCGACGCCGGCGGCCACGTTCATCGCGTACAGGGCCGAGCAGATGACGCCGAGTGCCAGGAACGCCAGCCAGAGCCGGTCGCGGCGCAAGCCCACCTGCCCCCTCCAGCATCCTCGTCGTGAGCCTCCTATCGGCCGTCGCCGTGCTCCCTTGAGAAGATGCCGCCGTCAACGCCGCACTGTCGCGCTGGGCGGTGCTCTCGCCCGCGCTGCCGCTCCACGCGGACATGAGTCCCGACACGCTCGTGCTCGCCATGCGCGCCCACGCGCGGCCCGCACCCGCGGGCGACCCGGTCCGCCGCGTCGCGTTGCGGCTGACCGACTCCCGCGGTGCCGGTCATGAGCCGGTCGCATACCTCGCGACGGTGGGCCCGGCGGGCACCACGGTCACGAAGGAGCCGGCCCCCGCCGACGTCCGCGCGCGCGTCGACGCGCCCACCCGCGCCTGGAAGGCGCTCATCATCGGCCGGAGCCGGATCGAGGACGAGCGCGCCGTCGTCGTCACCGGCGATCCCGCGGCGGTCCGCGTCCTGCTCGACGCGACCTGCCTGAGCGCCGTTCCGGGTGGTGACCGGCCCGCCCCGCGCTCCTGAGACGAAGCGGACACCCGTCGGCGAGCTCAGGCGCGCAGGTCGCGCAGGGCGTCCTCGATGCCGCGGTGAAAGGTCGGATACGCGTAGATCATGTGGCGGAGGGTCTCCACCGGGACGGCGGCGTGCACGGCGACCGTCAGGGCGGACAGGACCTCGCCGCCGACCGGGCCGGCGGAGGTGGCACCGACCAGGACGCCGCGGTCGGCGTCCTCGACGAGCTTGATGAA
The DNA here is from genome assembly GCF_055586325.1 of Dactylosporangium sp. NPDC051087. NCBI lineage: Bacteria > Bacillati > Actinomycetota > Actinomycetes > Micromonosporales > Micromonosporaceae > Dactylosporangium > Dactylosporangium sp. NPDC051087. The sequence goes on from NZ_JBVJIJ010000008.1 coordinate 127,399, forward strand.
GCCCTCGTTGCCGGCCTTGTGGATCCAGCCGCGGGAGGAGGACGGGACCTGGCCGGTGCCGACGCGGACGGTCAGCCCGGCGGCGCGGGCCTGCGCCTCGGTGAGGCCGACGGTGCCGATCTCCGGGTCGGTGAACGTGACCCGCGGCGTCGCGCGGTAGTCGGCCGGCGGGCCGTCCTGGCCCAGGATCGCGCGGACGGCGATCCCGGCCTGGTACATCGCCATGTGCGTGAACGCGCCGTGGCCGGTCACGTCGCCGACGGCCCAGACGCCCTCGGCGGCGCGCATCCGGTCGTCGACGGTGACGGACCGCGCCGACGGGTCGAGGCCGAGGTGCTCGATGCCGAGCTTGGACAGGTCGACCTTCCGGCCGGTGGCGACCAGGAGCCGCTGCGCGCTCACCACCGTGCCGTCGGAGAGGGTCACCGTGAACTCGCCGGCGGCATGGCGTACCGACGCCGCGGAGACACCGGCGTGGACGCTGACGCCGTCCCGGGTGAGCGCGGCCAGGGCGAGGTCGGAGGACTCCGGCTCCTCGAGGGCGACGAGCCGGTCGGCGGCCTCCACGACGGTGACCGCCACGCCGAAGCGGGCGAAGACCTGCGCGAGCTCGACGCCGATCGCGCCGCCGCCCAGCACGATCAGCGACTCGGGCAGGGTCTCGGCCTCGATCGCCTCGCGGTTGGTCCACAGCGGGGTGCCGGCGAGGCCGTCGATCGGCGGGACCGCCGGCTCGGTGCCGGTGCCGATGACGATCCCGCGGGTCGCGTGGAACACCCGGTCGCCGACCGTGACCTCGGACGGGCCGGTGACGCGGGCCCAGCCGCGCACGAACGTGACGCCCTTGCCGACCAGGCGGTCGACGGCGACCTTGTCGTCCCACGAGTCGGTGGCCTCGTCGCGGATGCGCCGGGCGACCGGCGCCCAGTCGGGCCGCACGGTCGCGGAGCCGGCGAGCTCAGGGACCCGGCGCGCCTCGGCGAGCGCGTTGCCGGCCCGGATCATCATCTTGCTCGGCACGCAGCCCCAGTAGGGGCACTCGCCGCCGACCAGCCTTCCCTCGACGCCGGCCACGCGCAGGCCCGCCTCGGCGAGCCGCCCGGCGACCTCCTCGCCGCCGACACCCAGTCCGACCACCACAACGTCCACGGTTTCCGCCATGGTGCCAACCCTAGGGCGCGTCGTCGCCCGATGCGCTTACAGACTCCGAACGGCGGCCACGCAGGCCGCGGACGCCCAGCACGCCGACGGCGGTGCCGAGCAGCAGCGACACGGCGATGAGCAGGACGTGGACCCAGAGGAACGCCGAGCCGTGCGGGGACGTCCACGACCGCTCGTCGTCCCAGATCGCGAGGAGGAACCGCGGCCAGATCAGCCAGTTCCACAACGCGACCACGATCAACAGCAACGACCACCGCCGGGACAGCACCACGGGCGAAGTATGCCAGCGGGCTGCGTCGGGCGTTCGGGGTGACCGGGCACCGGGGGCATGACAGCAGGTCAGAAAGCCTGTCGGGTGATCGGCGCATTGTGGTCACCGGTCCGTGACTTTCGGTGTATGACACCGCATCGTGGTGATTCGAACGCACGGAGTGAGTGCGTTCGTGCTCCATGGATGGGGGATGCGGATGAGGAAGCCGATGACGGGCCGTCGTCGACTGCGCGCAGGCGCGTCGGGTCTGGTCGCCGTCGCGACGTCGTTGGGGCTGCTCGGGCTCGGCGGTCCCGCCGCCGCCGCGACCAGCCCGGAGCCGGGCGGCAGCCGCCTGGGTGGCGGCTGGTCCGCCGACGAGTGGCCGGCCGGTGCCGGCACCACGCTCAAGAGCGTGCGGTCGATCGTCAAGGCCGACAGCGGCGCCGCGGCGTCGCTGACCGGTCAGGGGGTCGGCATCGCGCTGATCGACACGGGGGTCGCGCCCGTCGCCGGGCTGCCCGCCGCGCAGGTCGTCAACGGCCCGGACCTGTCGTTCGAGTCGCAGTCCGGGCAGCTGCGGTACCTGGACACCTTCGGGCACGGCACGCACATGGCCGGCATCATGGTCGGCCAGGACGCGGCGTCCGGCACGATCGGCCTGGCCCCGAAGGCGAAGGTGACCTCGGTCAAGGTCGGCACCGCCACCGGCGCCAACGACGTGTCCCAGATGATCGCGGCGATCGACTGGGTGGTGCAGAACCGCAACCACGACCCGTCGAGCCCGATCCGGGTGCTCAACCTGTCCTACGGGACCAGCGGCATGTCGTCCTCGACCGTCGACCCGCTGATGTACGCCGTCGAGCAGGCGTGGCAGGCCGGGATCGTGGTCGTCGTCGCCGCCGGCAACGACGGCAACACGACCACCGCGCTCACCAACCCGGCGATGGACCCGTTCGTCCTCGCGGTCGGCGCGTCGACCACCAACAACACCATCGCCACGACCGACGACGACCTGGCCACGTACACCAACAACTCCAACCAGTCCCGCAAGGTCGACATCCTGGCGCCCGGCACGTCGATCGTGTCGCTGCGCGACCCGGGCTCCAACGTCGACCAGCAGTACCCGAGCGCCCGGGTCGGCGACACCGGCTTCAAGGGCAGCGGCACGTCGCAGGCCGCGGCCGTGACCGCCTCCGCGGTGGCGCTGCTGCTGCAGCAGCGGCCGTCGCTCACCCCCGACCAGGTCAAGAAGCTGCTGACCAGCACCGCGACGGCGCTCACCACGGGCGCGGCGAAGACGCAGGGCCTCAAGGAGCTCAACGTCTCCGCCGCCGTCGCCGCGGCCACCCCGGCCGCGACGCAGACCCTCACCAAGGGCAACGGCACCGGCTCGCTCGAGACCACCCGCGGCGGCAACCACCTGTCGTTCAACAACATCGAGCTCAAGGGCGAGCAGTCCATCTTCGGCCCGTTCAACGGCACCGCGTGGGCCAACCTCGCCGGACAGAAGACCAGCTGGAACGGCGGCATGTGGATGGGCTACCGCATGGCCGGCGACACCTGGACCGGCGCCGGCGGCACCGGCGGCACGGGACAGATCACCGGTTACGCCGGCAAGTGCATCGACGTGCAGAACCGGCAGAACATCAACGGCACCCAGATCCAGCTGTACGACTGCAACAACACGCCGGCGCAGTACTGGGTGCTCGCCTCGGACGGCACCGCGCAGGCGCTCGGCAAGTGCATGGACGTCACCGCCGCCGGCACCGCCAACGGCACCAAGGTCCAGCTCTACGACTGCAACGGCACCCCGGCCCAGCAGTGGCGGGTCAACAGCGCCCGCCAGCTGGTGAACGTCGGGTCGAGCAAGTGCCTCGACGTGAGCGAGTGGAACTCCGCCAACGGCACCCAGCTGCAGATCTGGGACTGCCAGAGCCAGGACAACCAGCGCTGGGTCCCGCCGTCGGCGTCGCGGACCTGGGCCGCCGCCTCGTGGCAGGGCTCGCCGTGGACCGGCACCGGCTCGTGGAGCGACCCGGAGTGGTCGGAGCAGTACTGGACCGGCCACTACTGGTCCGGGCACTACTGGAGCGGCCACTACTGGTCGGCCGACGACTGGTCGACGTCCAGCTGGTCGTAGCCTGTCGCACCGCGGGGCGCTCTCGGACACCGAGGGCGCCCCGCCCGCGTCGCGGGGCCGGCACCGTCAGAGCGGCTGCCGGCCGAACGCGAGGAAACCGTCGAACTCCGGGTCGCCCTCGATCGGCGGCCCGGCGTCGCGGATCAGCTCCTCGTCGTGCGTGGAGGACCGCAGCACGATCGTGTCCGCCGCCAGGTTGTCGTAGACGCACATCGCGGTGCCGGCCGGCATCCGCCGCAACGACCTGGGCGCGGTCCCCGTCCGGTCGTCGATCAGGATCTCCCGCAGGAACCGGCTGGTCTCCGGGTCCCGGTTGTTGGGCAGCAGCAGCAACGCGGAATGGTTGTTGGCGATGCTGTACGCCCGTGACTCCTTGTACAGGCCCTTGATCTGCGCGATGTCGTGGAACACCGTGACCAGCTGGATGTTGGTGCCGGCGGAGGTGGTGGCGAGCGTGTCGAGGCTCTCGATCGTGGCGATGTTGCCGGCCTCGTCGAGCAGCAACAGCAGCGGCAGCAGCGTCTCGCCCAGCGCCTGCCGCCGGTACGCCTCCGCGATCACCCGCCGGATGAGGGCGGTGAAGATCGGGGCCAGCAGCTCCTGGTCCTCCGGCGGCGCGCACAGGTACAGGGTGTTCGGCTCCCCGTCGAAGAACCCCGCCACGTCGAACCCGGACATCGAGTTGCGCTGCACGGCGCTGGAGTCGTACGCGGACAGCAGCGTCGCCGCGACACCGTAGACACTGGACCGGGTGTTGTCGGCGAGGCTCTGGATGCCGCTGAAGCCGGCGATCGCGTCGACCTCGCGGGTCACGTTCAGCCGGGCCCGGACCTCCGCGTTCTCCATCGAGTGCACCCACCGGACGACCTCGGCCATGCTCTGCCCGGTGCGGGCCGCGGCGAACAGCAGCGACTGCAGCAACTGCGTCGCGGCCGTGTACCAGTACTGCGAGTCCGTCACGCCGCTCATGCCGGCCACCCGGGTCGACTCGGTCAGCGACCGGGCGGTGACGATCGCGCCTTCCCAGGTGTGGCAGTCGTCGAGCGGGTTCCACGGCTTGACCGCGCTGCCGTGCACCATCCTCGCCGCCGGTTCGAACACCGAGACCTCACCCATGCCGCGCCGCTTGCGGACGGTGGCACTGAGCACGTCGGTCCGCACCGACGTGACCAGCGCCGGGCCGTGCCACTCCAGCAGGGTCGGCGTGACGAGGCTGGTCGTCTTGCGGCTGCGTTGCGGGCCGAGGACCAGCACCGGGCGGAACTGCTCCGCGGCGATGCGCTCCTGCCGGTAGGTGCCGAGCACGACCCGGTGCAGGAACGGTGCCGGGTCGTGCTCGGAGGGCTCGCCGACCACCAGGGCCGCCAGGGTGTCCGTGTCGCCGCCGGCGGCGGAGGGCGTGACGGCGCCGCGCCGCTGGGCGTCGCCGGTGTCTGCGCCGGTCATCGCGGCGGCGCACTCCGCGGTGCGGGCCTCCAGGAAGACGATGTCCTCGTGGTCGCCCGGCATCACCGTGACGACGTTCAGCAGGTTGCGGGCGAGCCGGTAGTCCCGGATGGCGTCCGAGGGCCGGTCCAGCAGCTGGTACACCTCGCCGCGCAACGCGAGGACCAGCGCGTGCTGGCGGCGGCTGGCGTCGTTCGGCACGACCTCGACCCGCCGCTGCGCCTGCCGCACCGCCTCGTTGCCCGCGACGAGCGCGTCGTCGGGAAGCTCGGCGTCGATCGCGGCCCGCATCGTGAGGATGAGGCAGCCGACGAGCTCGGCCAGGCCGGTCTCCGGCGCCCGCTCGGCCAGCACCCGGGCGGTGCTGGTCGCCTCCCGCGCCGAGGCGAGCGCCCCGGCCGGGTCCTCGATGTGGTCCAGCAGCAGCAGCGCCCGCATGACCAGCAGGGTCTCGGTCAGCGCCGCGCTTGCGGGCGCGTCGAGCCGGCGCAGCGTCGCGATCGTCGCGTCGAACGCCTCCAGCGCCTGCGGGTACCGTTCGGCCGCGGCGAGCGTCGTCACCCGCGCCAGCGCGGCCGGGACCAGCAGGCCGTAGTTCAGCCTCGGCCGCTGCTGGTAGAGGTCCTCGACGAGCGCGTAGGCCAGCGCGGCCTCCCGCACGCCGCGGTCCTGCTGACCCAGGATCGACAGCAGCTCCGCGAGGTACAGCCACGCCATGGCGTACTGGGTGCCGAACAGCGCCGGCGCGTCCTCGTAGAGCCCGCGGTAGATGCCGCGGGCCTCCTCGACGAGGCGCAGCGCCTCCGCGTCGTGATGGTCGGTGTAGACGACGGCCGCGCTCATCCGGGTCTGGGCGCGGGCCGCGCGGGACGTCTCGCTGTGCGGGTCGGGCAGCCCGTCGGCCTCTGCGACGCTCTGCGAGGCCAGCCACAGCGCCTCCTCCAGCTCGCCGTTGGCCTCCCGCAGCGTCGCCAGATACCCGGTGTACATGCAGCTCTGCGGGGACGACGTGGTCAGGTGGCCGCGGGCGCGCTCGATCTCCAGCATCGCCTCCGCCACCTCACCGGCGATCATCAGCGTGAAGCCGTGCTGGGCCAGGGCCTGCGCGGCCAGCAGCGCCGGGAGCGTGTCCGCGACGTTGGCGGCGTCCTTGGCCACCCGCCGCGCCGCCGGCATGTCGTAGTCGGCGACGTACGCGGTCCACAGGCTCGAACGTGCCTCCGCGAGCTGCGCGGCGTAGCGGCCGGGGTCGTCTGCGGCGGCGTCCACGGCGATCCGCACGGCCCGTTCGGCGTTGCCGACGGCGGCGGCGGTGTTGCCGGTGGTGGCCCGGACCATGGCGTGCGACGCGAGGACCTTGCCCAGCCGCGGGTTGCGGCTCATCGCGGGGAACCGCGACACGTAGGTCATGGCCTCGGTCGAGGACGGCAGCGCCGACTCGAGCCGGCCGGCGTTCAGATACGCCTGCGTGGTCTTCTGCAGCAGGTCCACGGCCCGCTCCACGTCGCCGAGCGCCTGCCAGTGCTGGACCGCCTGCTCGTAGACGACCGCCGACAGGTGCTGCAGCCGCGAGTCCGCCGGGAAGGTCTGCTCGGCGGCGTCCGCGGCCGCCTCCGGGAGCGTGACCAGCGCCAGCGCCGACGCGACCCGGTCCGGCAGGACGATCGCGTCGGAGTGCGGGTCGGTGTGCGTGGCGGTGCCGATCGCCTGCGCGACGAGCTCCGGCAGGTGCTGGGCGAGCGCGCCGGTCAGCACGGTGAGCGCCGGGCCGGCCGTCGACGTGTACGGCGACCCGCACATGCGCAGCAGCACCTCCAGCATCCGGGACCGCTGCGCGGCGGTGCCGGCGACGGCGAAGAGCCGCCCGGCCCGGTCCCGGTCGAACAGGTGCCGCACGACGAGCCGCTCGCCGAGCAGGTCCGGCTGGACCGCGGGCAGGTACGCGCCGTCGCTGTACAGGTCGTGCAGCTGCGCCGCGATCGTCGCCGCGCGCCCGGCGTCGTGCCGCAGCGTCTCCACCACGGTGAGCAGCTCACCGGCGTCGTCGGCGTCCACGGCGTCCACGAAGCTCGCCACGGCCATCACCTGCCTGCGCACGGACGGGCTCGTGGCCAGGTCCCCGATGACCGGCGCCCAGAACTTGTTGTCCTCGCGGTCCAGCAGCAGGTCGAGCAGTTCGCCGGCGGCGTCCTCCGCGGTGGCCGGGACGTCGGTGGTGGTGTTGCCGTCCAGGACGTCCAGCAGGGCGCGGGCGTGCACCAGCAGCGGCGTGGTGAACACCACGAGCCGCTCCTCGATCGCGGCCTTCGCCGGCGCCTCGCCGGGGGCGATGGCGTGCAGCGCCGCGTACGCCTCCCGGGCGGCGAGGTACTGCGTGACCCGCTCGTCCGCCGAGTCCTCCGTGTCCTGCAGGTCGACCTCGACCGCGGGGGACTCGTAGTCCATGTCGAACGCGGTCCGCAGCCGCCGCAGGAACACCGCCGCCGAGCGGGCGAGGAACACGATGCGCACCGGCTCGGACCGCTCCACCCCGCGCAGCCCGCTGATCAGGTCGGCGGCCACGGCGGCGTTGTTGTCCATGTAGTCCAGCACGAGCAGGATCGGCCGGCGGACCGTGCCGAGCGTCGGGCGGCCGGTGCCCGGCTCGAGCGAGGCCAGCCCGGCGACCCAGCCCCGGTCGAGGGCGTACTGGCAGAGCTCGCCGGCGAGCCTGCTCTTGCCGCTGCCGCCCGGCCCCGACACCACCGCGTAGCTGATCGCCGGCTCCGGCCGCTCGAGCCAGTCCGTGAGCGAGCTCAGCACCGCCGTCCGGCCGGTGAACGGCACCACCTGGTACTTCGCCTTCAGGGGTGCCAGCCACGACCGCCGCAGCAGCCGCCGGACCTCCTCGTTCGCCGGTGGCCGCGGCGAGGAGACCTTGACCCGCAGTTCCCCGCCGACGTCGAACGTCAGCAGGTGGCTGAGCTGGTGCCGGCCGGTCACCTCCCACTGCGGTGGCAGCCACGGGCGCAGCCCGGGATCGTCGGCCAGCCGCTGCGCGGTCACCGCCTCGAGCCGGTGCCCGCCGAACGCCTGCTGGTCGTCGGTCACGACGCCGAGCAGGTGACCGCCGACGGTGAACACCGCCGCGCCGGACAGCCCGGACCAGCCCGGCCGGCCGGGCCGGTTGCCGTCGGCGGCCCGCACCGCCACGGCCGACTCGACGTCCAGTGACAGCACGTCCGGCGGGCCGGACAGTTCGCTGGTCACCCCGCGGACCGTCTCCGGGTTGCGGCCGGGGCCGTACGCCTGCGCGGCGGGGAAGCCCGTCGCGGCGAACGGCAGCCCGTCGGTGACGTCGATGACGCCGATCGTCAGCGTCTGGTCGGTCCGGTCCGAGACCGCGAGCCGGATGAGGGCGACGTCGATCGCCGGGTCGGCGGCCACGTGGACCTCCGTCGCCACCGTCCAGGCGGGCGTAGCCCCGGTGGCGGTGGCCCGGCGGACGCGGACCCTGGACGGGTCGCCGTCCCAGCCGTCCACGACGTGCCGGGCGGTGAGCACGAGACCGGGGGCGATGATGGCACCCGACCCGTGCCGGCCCGGCTCGCGGAGGATCTCGACGAGCTGTTCCGGGCGTGGGATCACGCGGCCTCCCGTGCGGCGTTCTGGTCGGCGGACGGGTCGGGATCGAGGCGTACGGCGACCGGCGAGCCGGCCCGTTGCGCCCAGGACGTCCCGCGGCTGTCGACGTACCGCAGCAGCAGCTGCTCGGCCTTCGCCGGCGGGCCGTGCAACGCGAACGTCGCGTCGTACGTGTGATGCGGCGGGAGCAGCGCCCTGGCGTCGAACTGGGGCTCGCCGTCCGGCGGCGAGTACATGACCAGCAGGTCGTAGGCGAAGTCGTCGCTGGCGTTGTGGACGCGCACGACGACGGCACCGGGCAGGTCCGCCGCGGGTTCGCCGGTGTACTGCTGGACCACCGTCAGCGCCAGCCGCCGCGCCTGCCGGGCCAGCCGGTCCTCCTGCGCGGTCAGCGCCGAACCGCTGACCGCGCGGCTCATGAGCGCGAGCTGCCGCGCGGCGTGCCGCAGCTCCTGGTTGGTCTGCCCGGCAGACCTGGCCAGCCGGGACAGCGACACACACGCCCAGATCAGCAGGGCGAGGGTCACCGCCGCGGCGGCGAGCAGAAGCTCCCGATCGGACACGCGGCGATCGTAGGCAGGGCGGCGGGCCGCGGCGTAGGCCGGCGAGTCCACCGAACGCACACACTGTGCCAACCGATACTCACCGACGGCAAACCACTCGCGGTGTATCGATGTCCCGACCGTCGTGGAATCCACGGCCTTCGTGCTACTGCCAACCCGCCGCCGGGACCGGCACCATGGCGGCATGCCCGCACCCGACGACGTCGCCGCCGCGGTCGCGGCGCTGCCGTCCCGGTGGCCCGCGGCCCGTGCCGAGCGGTGGCTACGGCACGTCGTGACCGGCCTGGCGCGGCATGGCCGGCACCGCTGGCGCTGGTGGGAGACGGTGGGTGGCAGGCCGGGCCCGCCGCCGCGGGACGGTGCGCCCGGGCAGCCCCCGTCGGCGGTCTGGCTCCGGCGCACCCCGGTGCGGCCGGGCGAGGCGGCCGTCATGCTCCCGGTCATGTGGGTCCTGGTGGCCGCGGTGGTGACCGGGCTGTGGTTCGGCGCGCCGCCCTTCACTCGGTGGGCGAACCGCAAGCTGGTCGACGGCGCGCGGCTGCGGTACTACGAGGCGATCCAGGACTGGCTCGGCGAGCAGCTCGGCAGGTTCACGGACCTCGTCGGCGGCACGGCGGCCGCGATCGCCGTGGTCTCCCTCGTGCTGGCGGCCGGTGTCGTGGCGGAGGACCTGTTCGGCTGGCAGGCGGTCCCGCCGGAGGACACGTCCCGCGGGGTCCTGGCCCAGCACCGCAGGGCGGCAGCACACCGCCTCGCCGTCCTGGCCGGGCAGGTGCTCGGCATCGGCGCGGTGGGGTGGCTGTTCATCGCCGTGCTGCTGCCCGTGTACCGGCGGCTGGCCGCGCAGGCCGGCACGACGGTGACCGGCGCGACGCCCGGATATCTGCGGGTGGGCGTCGCCGCGCTCGCCGGCTATCTCCTGTACACCGGCGTGCGGCGGCTGGCCGGCCTGCCGTGGCTGCGCTTCCAGGTCCTGCGGGCCGGGCTGGCGCTGACGCGGCGGGCGCCGTGGCGCATCCACCGGTTCCTCGACGAGGCCGCGGCCGCCGGGCTGCTCGTGGCGGAGGGCGGTGGCTACGCGTTGCGGGACGAGGACCTGGCGCGGCGGCTCTGGCCCGAGGGGCTGCGGGCCCCGGCCGGGGAGGGCGCCGGATGGCTGAAGGCCGACGGTGACCGCCTCGCCGCCGGCGGGGAGCACGAGGCGGCACTGAGCCGCTGGCGGGCGGCGGCCGCCCTGGGCGACGCGACCGCCGCGGTGGCGGCCGCGCGGCTGCTGTCGGAGCGGGCGATGGCCACTTCGTCGCTGCCGCGCACGGTGCCGACGCTGTGGGCGGCGATCCGGGCCTGGGAGGTCGCCGGCACCGAGATCGACGTCCGGCAGGAGACCGGCGACTTCTGCGACGACTGGCTGGCACGACCGGCCGCCGCCCCGGTCACGTTCCTGCGCGCGGCGCTGCTGCGGCGGCTGCGACCGGCACCGGCGGAGTTCGCCGCCGAGGCCGAGGCGCCGGCCGTGGACGACGGGCTGGTCCCGGCGCCCGCCCTCTACGCCGAGCAGGCCAGGACGGCCCTCGACGCGGCCGCCCGCGACCTGCCCGGCGGCGAGCTGCTCGGCACCGGCCGGGTGCTCGGCGCCCTGATCCAGGCCGACGCCTACGGCAACTGGGAGCGCGTCTGGCCCTTCGACCCGGAGTCCTCCAGGCTCGTCGAGGCCGCCGACCTCGACGGCGACGACATCGCGTGGCAGGAGTGGGCCGGCGTGTCGATGACCGCCACGCTCGAGCGGGCCCTCGTCTGGCTCGGCCGGCTCAGCCGCGAGTTCGGGCTGCGCCCGATCCCGGCCGACGCCCTCGCCCTCGCGCTCGTGCGGCACCCGGCGTCCGGTGCCGCACGGGCGATCATGCGGGTCAACGGCATCACCCACGACGAGGTCCGCCGGTACGTGCACGACGACCTGCTCATCGCCGAGGACGCGGGCATCCGCGACTTCTGACCGACCGCAACCGGGAAAGGACCCGCCGTGCAGCCCATCTCCGCGAACGAACCGCTGAGCATCCCCGAGGCCATGGAGAGCCTGCGCGGCCAGCTGCTGGCCGCGATCGAGAACGCCGACGGCGAGCGGCTCACGTTCGCCGTCGACGCGGTCGAGGTGCAGCTGCAGATGACCGTCTCGACGGTCCGCAAGGCCGAGGGCAAGCTGGCGATCTGGAGCGTGGTCACCGCGGGCGGCGGCGTCGACCACACCAGGTCCCAGGTGCACACCGTGAAGCTCACGCTCCAGCCCACCCTGCACGACCCGGCCGCCGCACCCGCCGGCGAACCCGCCGGCGCAGACCCGCGGGTGCGCATCGCCGACGACGACTGACGGGCGCTCAGCCGAGGACGGCGTCGGACAGGACCGGCCAGACCTCCGCGGACCACTCGCCGAAGTCGCGGTCGGTCAGGCAGGCGCACGCCAGGCCGGCGACCGGGTCGACCCACAGGAAGGTGCCCGAGCGGCCGAAGTGGCCGAACGTGGCGGGTGAGTTGCGGGAGCCCGTCCAGTGCGGGGACTTCCCGTCACGGATCTCGAAGCCCAGCCCCCAGTCGTTCGGGTCCTGACGGCCGAAGCCGGGCAGTACACCGGAGACCCCCGGAAACTGGACGGTCGTCGCTTCCGGCATCAGGTCCGGGACCAGCGACGGGTCGAGCAGCTCCTGGCCGAGCAGGGCCAGGTCAGACAGCGGGCCCCTGGCACCGGCGGCGGGGGAGCCCTGCAGCGTGGTGCCGCCCATGCCGAGCGGGCGCAGCACCGACTCGGTCATCAGCTCGGCGAACGTGCCGCCGGTGCGAGTCAGCACGAAGTCGGCGAGCAGCTCGAACCCGCGGTTGGAGTAGATCCGCTTCCGGCCGGGCTGCGCGACCTGCGTGTCGTCGTCGAACGCGACCCCGGACGTGTGGGCCAGCAGGTGGCGGACCGTGGCGCCCTGCGGGGACTCGGCGCCGGCGGGCTCGTCGAGCGTCACGTCGCCCTTGTCGACGGCGACGAGGACCGTCAGCGCCGTCAGCAGTTTCGTCACGGACGCCCACGGCAGGGGGTCGTCCGGACCGGTGCGGTCGCGGATCCCTTCGGGACCCACGACCGCGACCGATGCGGTGGTGACTGGCCAGGTGCTGACGAGATCAAGGGCGCTCACGCACTCGAACCTACGGCAGCGCGGCCGCGGAACTACGGCAGGGCGTTCAGGAACGGTTCCTGGGTGTTCATGAACTCCCAGGAGTAGTACCGGTCCCAGTTGATGGACCAGGTCATCAGGCCCCGGAAGTTGGGCGAGGTGCCGCCGCGCAGGGTGTACCCACCGCAGCCGGTGCCCTTGACGAGGCAGTTGACGGCGGCCTGGACCACCGCCGGGGCGACGTAGCCGTTGCCGGCGCTGACCGCGGCCGGGACGCCGAACGCGATCTGGTCCGCGCGCAGGCCCGGGAACGTCTGACCGGTGTTCGCGACCGGGAAGCCGGCCTTCATCATGTCGGTCATCGCGATGTGGAAGTCCGCGCCGCCCATCGTGTGGTACTGGTTGTCCAGCCCGGTGATCGGACCCGAGTTGTAGTCCTGGACGTGCAGCACGGTGAGGAAGTCCCGGACCGCGTGGATGACCGGCAGGTAGGAGCCGGCCCGGTTGTCACCCTGCGTGGTGCCGCCGTAGAACTGGTAGCCCAGCTGCACGAAGAACGTCTCCGGCGCCATGGTCAGCACGAACTTGGTGCCGTACTTGGCCTTCAGCGTCTTGAGCGCGGCGATCAGGTTCACCACGACCGGCGTGGTCGGGTTGCGGAAGTCGGCGTCGCCGGCGTTGAGGTAGAGCGAGTGGCCCTCGAAGTCGATGTCGAGCCCGTCCAGGCCCCACCGGTCGATGATCGCGCTGACCGAGTTGACGAACGCGTCCCGCGCGGCGGTGGTGGTGAGCTGCACCTGCCCGTTCTGCCCGCCGATGGAGATCAGGATCTTCTTGCCCTGGGCCTGCTTGGCCTTGATCGCGGCGAGGAACTCGGCGTCGGACTCGACGTTGGGGCACTCGGCGACCGGGCAGCGGTTGAACCGGATGTCGCCGGACGTCACCGAGGTCGGCTCACCGAACGACAGGTTGATGATGTCCCACGCGGCGGGGATGTCGGCGACCCGCACGTAGCCGGAGCCGTTGGCGAAGCTGGCGTGCAGGTAGCCGATGAGCGCGTGCTTCGGCAGGCCCGTCACCGGCGGCTGGCTGGTGCTGGGGCTGGTGCTCGGGCTCTTGCTGGGGCTCGCGCTGGGGCTCTTGCTCGGGCTCGGGCTGCTGCTCGGGCTCTTGCTGGTGGTCGGCGACGTGGTCGGGTTGCCGCCGGGGCCGTCCAGGGAGATGTCGTCGGCCTGGTACGCGCCGGTGCCGTACCAGCCGTGGATGAACACCTGCACCGACGTCTGGCCGGCGGCGGTGGTGAACGGGACGGTGAGCTTGCTGTAGGCGGTCCCGCTGGTCCAGGTGGACGCGCCGCCGGTGATGCCGAGGTACACGTAGGAGCCGCGGACCCAGCCGGTGAGCGAGTAGGCGGTGTTCGGCTGGACCGTCACCGTCTGGGTGCAGTTGGCGGTGTCGGACGCGGTGGCGTTGCCGTTGAGGGCGTAGGACCCGCCGTGCACGGGCGTGGTCACGACCCCGGATCCGGTGCCGGTGCACGACCAGCCGGACAGGTTCCCGCTCTCGAAGCCGGGGTTGGTCAACAGATTGGCGGCATAGGCGTTCGTAGTGACGAGCAGACCGGTCACCAGCAGGATCGCGGCGCCGAGGATGAGCGCGATGCGCTTCATGGGGGTGGACCTCCATCGACGGTGCTCGCCATTATTAAGTTTCCTTACTGTTTTTGTAAAGCCCGGCCGCCTGCCTGAACGGCGCCGGTGGGTGCGGTACAGTCGGCGCACCGAGGAAGGGACGTGGTCGCGAGACACGACAAGACGGAGATGGGGTCCCGGTCGGGAGCTGACCGGCGATCGAGGTCTGCACCTCGCCGCGCTATGCGTGCGGCGCCGCTCCCTTGTACGTCCTCGCCCGGCGCCAGGTGTGCGCCGCGATCACCCTTGGAAGATCATGATTCTGGTCACCGGTGCCACCGGCACCATCGGTTCCGAGCTCGTCCCCCTGCTCGCGCGGCAGGGCGCCGTGCGGGCCATGACCCGCAGACCCAGGCTCCCCGGTGAGGTCTACGGCGACCTCGACCGGCCCGAGACACTGCCCGCCGTCCTCGACGGCGTGACCGCCGTGTTCGTCCTCGTCCCCGGGCACGGACCCGGCGGCCCGGTCCAGGAGCGGTCCCTCGTCGACGCCGCCTGCGCCGCCGGGGTCCGGCACCTGGTCAAGCTGTCCACCAGCGGGGTCACGTTCGGCGCCACCGACGCGATCTCCGCCGGCCACCGCGCCGGCGAGGACGTGGTCCGCGGGTCCGGGATCCCGTGGACGATCCTGCGGCCGGGGACGTTCATGACGTACCTGGAGCAGTACGCACCCGGGATCGCCGCGACCCGCACCATGACGGTCACCGAGACCGACCCGGTGTCCGCGATGGTGCACCCCCTCGACGTCGCCGCCGTCGCCGCGGCGGTGCTGACCACGCCCGGGCACGCGGGCCGGGAGTACACGATCACCGGCCCGGAGGCGTTGTCGCCGCGGCGCCAGGCGGACCTGGTCGGTGCGGTGATCGGCGCGCGGGTGCGGCTCGCGGTCCGGACGGTCGCGCAGACCCGGGCGGTGTCCGAGGCCCGCGGCCGGGGCGGTCCCCGGCTGGAGTCGCTGCTGGAGCTCAAACGGCAGTCGGGCGCGTGGGACAACGCGGTGTTCGACACGGTGCCGCGGATCGCCGGGCGGCCGGCGCTGACCCTGCGGGACTGGCTCGAGGAGCACGTGGACCTGTTCAGCGGCGACGGAACCGGTCGTCCCTGACGAGCACGTCCATGTCGAGGCCGGGGAGGCCGAGCAGGAGGGCCTCCCCGCGCCGGCGGACGTCGCGGAGCAGCGGCACGTCCGCGCACGCCGCGGTGACGTCGTCGCCGAGCCGGAACAGGGCCGCCGGCGTGCCGAGCAGGAACAGCGTCGCCGCGTGCTCGGCGACCCGCGGCGGCGGCGCGGCCCGGTCGTCGGGCGGGGCCGGGCGCGGCGCGGGTGAGTGCAGCGGGGGGGGGGGGGGGGGGGGGGGGGGGGGGGGGACCCCCCCCCCCCCCCCCACGCCTTCCACGCCGAGGGGCGCAGCGCACGGGAGACGACCAGGTCCAGGGGTCCGGGCAGCGGCAGGTGTACGACGCTGTGCGGGCTGACCGCCGCGACCCTGCACCAGGCGCCGAACTCCAGCAGCGCCGCGCGGGACCCGGCGAGCAGTCCGTCGCCGTGTGTCGCGAGCGGCGACCGGACCTCGAGCTCCGGCGCGGAACGGGGACGCAGCACCCGCCCGCCGGGGGCGCGGCCGACGAGGGCCCGCAGCCGGGTCACGCGGCCGGCAGCTCGAGCCGGAACCGCTGCTCCGGCCGCCCGGTGCGCGGATGCGGGGCGGGCGGTCCGTCCGGGACCCAGCCGAGCCCGGTGTACAGGCGCACGGCGGGCAGGTTGTCCACGTAGACGGCGAGCTCCGCGTGCGTGTGCCCGGCCGCCGCGAGCAGGCCCGGCAGGTGCAGCATCAGCCGGCGGCCGACGCCGGTGCCCCAGTCGGCGGGCCGCACCCCGACGTAGCGGACGACGGCGCCTTCGACGGCGCCTTCGACGGCGGCGAACCCCGCCACGGCGCCGGCCGGGTCGAGGGCCACGACGACCGTCAACCCCGATAGCAGCGGCCGGGCCAGGTGGAGCGGCGCGACCGGGCCGCCGTCGCGGGCGGCGGTCGCCGACGCCCAGACCGCGGCCGCACCGTCCAGCAACGCGTCGTCGGCGGTCACCAGGATCCGGGTCATCGCGTCAGTGTGCCGATGCCGGGAGCGGGCGGCGAGCGGATTCGCCCGCCACCCGGCCCCCGGCGGGGCGTCAGACCCGGACGGGCAACGGCTCGGGCTCGGCGGCGAGGTGCTCGCGGAGCTTCTCGCCCTCGATGTCGACGTTCGGCAGGATCTTCGACAGCCAGCCCGGCAGCCACCACGCGGACCGGCCGAGCAGCGACACGA
This sequence comes from Dactylosporangium sp. NPDC051087, assembly GCF_055586325.1. Lineage (NCBI taxonomy): Bacteria > Bacillati > Actinomycetota > Actinomycetes > Micromonosporales > Micromonosporaceae > Dactylosporangium > Dactylosporangium sp. NPDC051087. The sequence goes on from NZ_JBVJIJ010000008.1 coordinate 143,742, forward strand.
CCGCCGGGACGATCGTCATGCGGACCACGAACGCGTCGATGGCGACGCCGATCGCGAGGGCGAAGCCCATCGACTTGATGACGGGGTCGTCGAGCAGGATGAAGCCGGCGAACACCGACGTCATGATGAGCGCCGCCGCGGTGACCACCCGGGCGCCGTGGCCCATGCCGCTGATCGTGGCCTCCTGCGGGCCGGCGCCGTGGACGTAGTCCTCCCGCATCCGGGACACGAGGAACACCTCGTAGTCCATGGCGAGGCCGAACAGGATGCCGATGAGCAGGATCGGCAGGAAGCTGACGAGGGGCCCGGGCGTGTCGAGCCCGACGAGCGACGCCAGGTGCCCCTTCTGGAACACCAGGACGGTGATGCCGAAGGTGGCGCCGACGGTGAGCAGGAACCCGGCGGCGGCCTTGAGCGGCACCAGGATCGAGCGGAACACCAGCATCAGCAGCAGCACCGACAGGCCCACGACGAGCAGCAGGTAGCGCGGCATCGCGTCGGACAGCTTCTCCGACACGTCGATGCCGACGGCGGTCTGCCCGGTGAGCGCGATGTCGGCGCCCTGGACCTGCTTGACCTTGGCGCGGACGTCGTGGACGAGGGTCTCGGTGGCCTCGTCGGTCGGGCCGGTCTTCGGGATGATGGCGAGCAGGGCGGTCTTGCCGTCGCGGCTGAAGTTCGGCGGGGTCGCGGCGAGCAGGTTCGTGGTGCCCTGCAGGACGCCGAGCGCCTCCTGCGCCTTCGCCTTGGTCGTGTCCGGCGAGTCGGTGGACACCACCAGCGCGAGCCGGCCGTTGAAGCCGGGCCCGAAGCCCTGCTCGATGAGGTCGGCGGCCTTGCGGGCGGGGGAGTCGGTGGGGCCGGCGCTGGCGCCGGGCAGCGCGATGCGCATGTCCGCGGCGGGGATGGCGAGGGCGCCGAGGCCGATGACCCCGACGAGCAGCACGGGGATGCGGAAGCGGGTGATCGCCCGCGCCCAGCGGAACCCGAACCCTTCGGCGTGGGTGGGGACGGCGTCGACGGTCTTGCGCAGGCGCCTCGGCAGGATGCGCAGTCCGGCGAAGCCGAGCAGCGCCGGCTGCAGGGTGATGGCGACGAGCACCGCGACCGCGACGGTGCCGGCGGCGGCGAGACCCATCACGGTCAGGAACGGGATGTTGACGACGAACAGGCCGGCGAGGGCGATGACGACGGTGGCGCCGGCGAAGACGACCGCGGACCCGGCGGTGCCGACGGCCCGCCCGGCCGCCTCCTCGGGGGCGATGCCGTCGACCAGGTTCTGCCGGTGCCGGGAGGTGATGAACAGCGAGTAGTCGATGCCGACCGCGAGGCCGAGCATGAGCGCGAGCACCGGTGCGGTGCTGGTGAGCTGGATGGCGCCGCTCAGCGCGTAGAGCCCGGCCATGCCGGCGCCGACGCCGATGAGCGCGTTGAGCATCGTCATGCCGGCCGCGACCAGCGCGCCGAACGTCACGACCAGCACGACCAGGGCGATGAGCACGCCGATGCCCTCGGTGCCGCCGACCTCCGGTTCGCTGTTCATGACCTCGCCGCCGTGCTCGACCCGCAGGCCGGCCTGCTCGGCGGCGGCGCCGCTCGCCTCGTAGGCGGAGCGCTGCTCGTCGGTGACCTTGTCGGCCCGCTCGGCGAACTGGACGGTGATCAGCGCGTAACGGGTGTCCTGCGACACGGCGCCGGTCTGGAAGGGGTCGAGCGCGCCGATGACCCCCGGCAGTTTGCCCGCCTCCGCGACGAGCGCGTCGACCGTGCTCTTGGACGTCTGGAGGCTCTGCCCCTCCGGGGCGGCGACGACGATCGTGCCGGTCGCGCCGCTGGCCTCCGGGAACTGCGACTTCAGCGCGTCGATCGCCCGCTGCGACTCGGTGCCGGGCATCGTGAAGTCGCTGGAGGTCGCGCCGCGGAACGCGAGCGCCGAGCCACCGAGCCCGCCGAGGATCACCACCCAGATGATCAGCACGAGCCAGCGGTGCCGGAAGGATGCTCGCCCGAGCCGGTAGAGCACGGTTGCCATGTCGGTCGTCCTTAACTGGGTCAGGGGTTGTCGGAGAGGGATTCAGAGCGATTCAGAGCGATTCAGAGCGATTCAAGGGCCCGGCCGGCGGTGGCGATGAGCGCCGCCCGCAGGGTCGCGTCGTCGAACTCGGTGCAGGCGAAGATCACCGCGGGCAGCCCGGCGAGGACGAACTTCGCCGACAGCCGCGACTGCGCGGTGCCGGACGTGCCGGCGAGGGTCGCGTGCAGCTGTTCCGTCAGCTCGTGTACCGGCCGGAGCGCCGGCTGCAGGAGCAGGGCGGGCAGGTCCCCGTAGATGACCTGGATCTCGCGGCGGTGGCGCATCGCCAGCTCGACGAACCCCTCCACGGCGATCTTGCGCGCGGCGGCGGGTCCGGGGGCGGCGCCGACCTCGTCGAGGAGGTCCTTGAGCTCGGCGATGGCGGGCGCGCACAGCTCGCGGAGGATCGCGTCCTTGCCGTCGAAGTGATACAGCAGGGTGGCCTTGGAGCAGCCGACCTCGGCCGCGATGTCCTGCAGCGACGTGCCCTTGTAGCCGGACTCGGCGAACTGGCGGCTGGCGGCGGCGAGGATCTCGTCGCGGGTCCTGCTGCGGGCCATGGGGGTCACCTCCGACGGCCAGCATGCCTGACCGATCGGTCAGAACCTGACCGATCGGCCAGTTCTGTGCCCGACCTCACACACCCCATCGGCGGGCGACCGCCGGGTGTGAGCCTAGTGTCAGCTCGCGACGGTGAGCGGGCTGCCGCCGGTGTCCACGATCGGCCTGTCCTGCAGCGGCAGGTCCAGCCGGTACGCCACGACCTGCGACGTCGTCGGCACGGTGCCGCACGAGGGCAGGTCGTGCACGTAGGCGGCGAGCGCCACCTTCCGGTAGCTCTCGACGCCCGCCATCCGGTCGAACTCCTGGCAGCTGGAGAACGTCAGGTGCACGTTGAGCGTGCGCCCGTCGGTGTCCCGCGCCACGGCGACGTAGTCGATCGGCACGCGGGTCAGGTCCGGGTGCGCCGCCCACACCACCGCCACGGCAGCGGCGACCGCGCACGCCACCACACCCAGCCACACCGTGCTTCGCCGAGTCACGCGGATCCCCCTGTCCGTCAGACTTCGACCATAGCGGTGGAGCTGAATGTCTACAGGCCTGCTCGGACGGCGGCCTCCACGGTGGCGGGGACCGGGCCGCCGTGCAGCGCGTCGAGGGCGAGCAGCGCCGCCCCCGCGACCGGCGGCGACGACAGCACCGTCACCGACGCCCGCGGTGACAGCGCCGCGAGCCGCGCCAGGACGTCGGTGTGCAGCTGCGGGTGCCGGGCGGTGAGCACGCCCCCGCCGAGCACGACCGTGTACGCGGCGCCCAGCAGCCCCAGCCGGTCCGCGGCGACCCTGACCAGGGCCTCGATCTCGTCGGCGAGCCGGGCGACGACCCGCGACGCGACGGCGTCACCGGCCGCGGCGACGGTGAACAGGACCTCGCACAGCTCGTCGAGACGGCCCGGCGGCACGTCGCCCAGGTGCAGGGCGACGCTGACCGCCTCGGCGCTCGGCAGCCCGAACAGGTCGGTCACGGCGCCGGTCAGCGCGGTGGGCCGGCCGCGACCGTCCTCACCGCGGACCGCGTAGTACAGGGCGAGCGCGGCGAGAGCCTGACCGCCGCCCCAGTCACCGGACAGCTGGCCGAGCGCCGGGAAGCGCGACGTCCGCCCGTCGCGGCGACGCCCGGCGGCGTTGATCCCGGCGCCGCAGACGACGCCGACCGCGTCGGGGTCCGCGGTGCCGGCGCGCAGCAGGGCGAACAGGTCGTTGTCGACGGCGACCGCGTCGGCCAGGCCGAGCGCCGCCACGCCCTCGTTGAGCCGGTCGACCTCGACGGGCAGGTCGGCGCCCGCGAGGTACGCCGACAGCCGGCTCAACGGCAGCCCGGCCGGCAACGCGGCGGCCGCCCGGGCCTGCCGCACCAGGCCGCCCAGCGTGTCGAGGCAGCCGGGCAGGCCGATGACGTGCGGGGACACGGTGGGACCGTGGATGCGGGCGAGGATCCTGCCGTCGGAGTCGCCGAGCACGACGTCGGTCTTGGAGTTGCCGCCGTCGACCGCGGCGTAGAGCCGAGCCGTCACGACAGCCACGCGAGGTGGTCGCGGTTCGCGGCGAGCAGGTCGTCGGTGAGGCGGGCCGCCCGGTCGTGCTGGCCGACCAGCGGGTGCGCGAGCAGTGCCTGGTACACCCGGTCCCGGCCGCCCCGCACGGCGGCGTCGACGGCGAGCTCCTCGTAGGCGCTGACCGCGCCGACGAGACCGCGCAGGTGCGCGGCCAGCGGCGGGGCCGGCAGCGGGGTCGCACCGGAAGCGCCGACCTCGCAGGTGACCTCGATGACGGCGTCGTCGGGCAGGAACGGCATGGTGCCGCCGTTACGGACGTTGACGGCGTGGATGCCGCCGTCGTCGTGCTGCAGCGAGGCGATCAGCCCGACCGCCGCCTCGGAGTAGAACGCGCCGCCCCGCTGCCCGAGCAGCTCGGGCTTCCTGGTCAGGGCGGGGTCGGCGTACATGCGCAGCAGCTCCGACTCGATCTCGGCCACGCGGGCGCCGCGGGTCGGCTGCCCCCGCTCCTCGGCGACCACGGCGTCGTGGCAGTAGAAGTACCGCAGGTAGTACGACGGCACGTTGCCCAGCGACGCCAGCACCGGCGCGGGGATCTGGACCTCGGCCGAGATGTCGCCGAGGTGGTCCGTCAACAGGGACGGCAGCCGGTCCACGCCGTCCACGTACGCCGCGCGCTCCCACGTGAGGTGGTTGAGCCCGACGTGGTCCAGTACCACGGCGGACGGCGCGACACCGAGGGTCGCCGCGAACCGGCGCTGGAAGCCGATCGCCACGTTGCACAGGCCCGCCGCCCGGTGCCCGTGGTCGAGCAACGCCCGCGTCACGATCCCGACCGGGTTGGTGAAGTTGACGATCCACGCGCCGGGGTCCGCCCGCCGCGCGATGTCCAGGACCACCGGCACCGTGCGCAGCGCCTTGGCGAGGCCGCCGGCGCCCGTCGTCTCCTGCCCGACACAGTCGCAGGCGAGGGGGAACGTCTCGTCGCTGATCCTCGCCGCCTGCCCGCCGACCCGCAGCTGGATGACCACGGTCGAGGCACCCTCGAGGGCGTCGTCGACGTCGGACGTCCACCGCAGCGTCCCCGGGTGCCCGTGGGCGGCCATGAGCCGCCGGGCGAACGCCCCGACGACGTCGAGGCGCTCCCGGTGCGGGTCGAGCAGGACGATCTCCGAGGCGAACGGTGCGAGCCGCGCGAACCCGTCGATGAGCTCCGGGGTGTAGGTGGACCCGCCCCCGACGACGGCGATTTTCAACCTTTGACTCCTGTCAACGTGACACCTTGCACGAAGGCGCGCTGGGCGAAGAAGAACAGCACCACGATGGGCACCATCGTGAGGATGGTGGCGGCGCTGACGAGGTTCCACTGCACATGATGCAGGGTCCTGAAGGACGCGAGGCCCAAAGAGAGGGTCCAGTTGCGTTCGTTCTCGCTGGTGTACAGCAGTGGCCCGTAGTAGTCGTTCCAGGCGTAGAAGAACTGGAACAATGCCGCCGCGGCGATCCCGGGCCGGGCCATCGGCAGCACGATCCTCAGCAGGGTCCGCCACTCGCCGCACCCGTCGACCCGGGCCGCGTCGAGGTACTCGGTGGGGATGGTGAGCAGGAACTGCCGTAGGAGGAAGATGGAGAACGCGTCGCCCAGCAGCATCGGCAGCACCAGCGGCCACAGCGTGCCGGTGAGCCCGTAGTTCGCCCACATCAGGTACAGCGGCACCGTCGTGACCTGCGGCGGGATCATCATCATGCAGACGATGACGACGAGGTAGACCCCCTGCCCCCGCCAGCGCAGCTTCGCGAGGGCGTAGGCGGCGGGCACGCTGGCCAGGAGCATGAACACGGTCGCCGCCACCGCGTACAGCACCGTGTTGAGCAGGTACCGCGGCAGCGGCGTCTTGCCGAACACGTCGGCGTAGTTGGCGAAGCGCCACTCCCGCGGCCAGTAGGACGAGGTCAGCGCCTGCGAGTCGGTCATCAGCGAGGTCAGCACCAGGAAGAGCACGGGCGCGACGAACATGACGCACAGCGCGACGGTGATGCTGTGCCGTGCCGTCCACAACAACCAGCGGTTCATGTCACCTTCAATGAGCGGCGCAGGAGCAGCAGCGAGACGGCGAAGGCGACGAGGAACAGCACGACCGCCATCGCGTTGGCGTAGCCGAGGGCGCCGTAGCGGAAGCCGACGACGTACAGCCACAGCGGGTAGGTGAACGTGGAGCCTTCCGGGTAGCCGAAGGTGGAGGAGATGCCGGCGCCGGTCGTGGCCTGGCCGCTGGCCGCCGACGCCGCGACCGCCGCCTGGGTGAAGTACTGCAGGGTGCCGATGACCCCGACGACGGCGGTGAACAGCACGACCGGCGAGATGTGCGGCAGCGTCACGTTGCGGAAGCGCTGCCAGGCGTTCGCCCCGTCGATCTGGGCCGCCTCGAGCTGCGCCTGCGGCACGTCCAGCAGCGCCGCCAGGTACAGCACCATGATGTCGCCGACGCCCCACAGGCCGAGCAGGACCAGCGACGGTTTGGACCAGTCGGGGGAGTTGAACCACAGCGGCCCGTCGACGCCGACCTGCGCCAGGGCGGTGTTGACCGGGCCGACGCCGGGTTTGAGCAGGTACACGAAGGCGAGGGTGGCGGCGACCGGCGGGGCGAGGGCCGGCAGGTAGAAGATCGTGCGGACCAGCCCGCCGCCGCGCCTGACGGTGGTGAGCAGCCAGGCGGTGGCGAGGCCGCCGATCATCCGGGCCGGGACCATGATCGCGCACAGCCACAGCGTGTTGACCGCGGCGCGGGTCAGGAACGGGTCGTCGAACAGGTGCCGGTAGTTGCGCAGCCCGACCCACTCCGGGGTGCTGAGCAGGTCGAACTTCGTGAACGAGAAGTAGACCGCGCTCAGCAGCGGATACAGGAAGAAGACCACGATGCCGACCGTCGCCGGCGCCATGAACGAGGCGACGGTCAGCGTGTGGCGGAGCTTGTGGTGCACGTTACCCGCCCAGCGTCAGCAGCGAGTTGACCTGCTTGTCCACGTCGGACAGGCCTTTGCCGAGGTCGGTGGCGGCGCCGCTCTGCCAGGAGTCGCAGAACGTCTGGAATGTCTCCTGGTACGCGGGTCCGGCCGACGACGGCGGCGTGGTGGTGGTCTTCGGGTGGTTGAAGATGTCCACGAACGTCTTGAACTCCGCGTCCAGGTGCAGGTCCGGCGACGCGAGGGCCTCCTTCGTGGACGGGATGTTCTTGAGGCTGTTGGCGAGCTTGACGATCGCCTTGGTGTCGGTGGTCAGGTACTTGATGAGCTCCCACGCCGCTTCGGGGTTCTTCGCGGTGCGGGAGATGCCGATGACGTTGCCGGTGACGTAGCCGGCGCCGTACCGGTCGGGGCCGGCGGTGGGCATCGGGGCGACCCCGAACTGCAGGTCCGGCGCCTGGTCCTTGGCGAACGCGATGCGGTACTCGCCGTCGAAGTTCATCGCGACCTGGCCCTTCTGGAAGGCGTTCGCGTCGGAGTACTCGTCGCCGAGGGAGGCGCGGAAGGCCTCGAGCTTGTCGTACCCGTACCAGTCGACGAGGTCCTTCTGCCACTTGAGCAGGGTCTGCCAGGCGGGGTCGCCGCCGATCGCGGACTTCCCGTCGCCGGTGAGCCACTGCCCGCCGACCATCGGCCCGAGGTGCGAGGGGGCGTTCTCGTAGAAGCCCCACAGCGGCAGGAACCCGGCGACCTGGATGGTGCCGTCGGCGGAGCGTTTGGTGAGCTTCTTCGCCGCGGCGGTGAACTCCTCCAGGGTCTTCGGCGGCCCGGCGATCCCGGCCTCGGTGAAGAGCTTCTTGTTGTAGTACAGCCCGTAGGCGTCGGCGAGCACCGGCATGGCGCAGCGCTTGTTCCTGTACTGCGTGTACTCCTTGACGGTCTGCGGGAAGCCGTCGAGGGACACCTTGTCGCGGGTCAGGTACTGGCCGAGGTCCAGCCAGGCGCCGCTGGCGCAGAACTGCCCGACGATGTCGGTGGAGTAGGACAGGCCGACGTCGGGGCCCTGCCCGCCGCCGATCGCCTGGGTCATCTTCGAGTCGTCCTGGCCGGACTTGACCACGACCTTGATCTTCGGATGGGTGGCCTGGAAGTCGGCGACGACGGCGTCGATCGCCTCGGCCTCGCGGTCGGTGAAGAAGTGCCAGAACTCCACGGTGCCGGAGACGTCGGCGCCGGGGTCGGCGATCGGTTTGTTCTTCGGTCCGGGGGTGCAGGCGGTGACGAGCAGCGCCACCGCGACGAGGGGGATGAAGCGACGCAAGGGGTTCCTCCTGGGGGTCGGAACGAAGCGTGCGGAAGCGGCGGTCACGCCGAAGGCATTGACCGATGTCACTTGCATGAGGGATGGTGTGTGGAGCGCGCGGACGCCGGTCGATGCCGCCAGATCGGCCGGCGTCCGCGGTTCGAGGGGGCGCCGTCAGGCGCCCGGTTGCCGCAACCTGTCGAGCAGGACCCGGCGCACGGCGGACAGCGCGGCGTCCGCGGCGCCGAGCAGGGGAGCGTCGTCCTCGACGGTGCTCACCGCGATCTCGGTCTCCAGCGGCGCGGCCCGCGCCATCGCCTTCGCCACCGCCTCGCCGAGCGCGGTCCCGCCTTCCCGGCCGATCTCCCCGCCGAGCACCACGAGCGGCGGGTCGAGCACCGCGACGACCGCGGCGAGGCCGAGCACGATCCGGCCGGCGAGCTCGCGCAGCAGTGCCGCGTCGGTGACCGGCACGCCGCGCTCGTCCGCGAGGGCCCGCACCGCGGCGCCGCTGACCAGGTCGTGGAAGTCGCGGGCGCCCTCGGCCGAGACGGGCATGTAGCCGATCTCGCCGGCGCCGCCGCGGGCGCCGCGCAGCAGGTTGCCGCCGCCGAGGTCGATGGCGAGGCCGAGGCCGGACTCGCCGAGCCACAGCAGCGCGAACCCGTCCGTGTCCGGCAGGTCCCGCGCGGCGCCGTGGGCGCGTTCGGCGAGCGCGGCGAGGTTGACGTCGTTGTCGACCTCGACCGGCACGCCGGCCGCGGTGGCGAGGTCATCGACGAGACCGCGGCGGCTCCAGCCGGGCACATCGACGTGGTGGATGACCCGGTCCCGGGGGTCGAACGAGCCGGCGACGGCGAGCTGCACGTGCGCGACCGGGCCGCGGTCGACCCCGGCGGCGGCGCACAGCGCGTCGATGGCGGACGTGACCGCGGTGGCCGGGTCGGTGTGCGCGAAGTCGGCCGGGACGGCCAGCCTGGCCCGCTGGACGCCGCGCAGGTCGTGCAGCGACGCGGTCAGCGACGGTGCGCCGTCGCGCACCGACATGGCGACGGCATACGCGGCGTCGGGGTTGACCGCGTACACCTCCGCGTTGGGGCCGGGCCGGCCGGTCTCGTGCCCGGCGCCGACGACCAGGTCGGCGTCGGCGAGGCGGCGGATCGCCTCGGAGATCGTGGGCTTGGACAGGCCGGTCAGCGTCCGCAGCTCGGCGCGGGTGAGCTGCCCGTGGTCGAGGAGGTGACCGAGCGCGGCCGCCTCGTTGAGTGCCTTGAGCAGCTTGGAGGAACCACCGAGCGGCATTTGCTGCCTCCTCCAACTAATAGGCAGATTGACTAACAGTTGCGGGAGCAACGTAAGCGGCGCCACGCCACCGTGTCAACGGCCCGTTCGCCAGTCGCGCACCACGGCGTCGGCGTCCAGGGGCGGCAGGAGCGTCGCCGGGCCGTCCATCAATCCACGTCGTGCCTGCTCGATGCGGGTGTTGAGGTCCTCGACCACGGCCCGGACCTGCTCCTCGGTCCGCAGCGCGGGCAACCGCTCCGGCAGGTCCTCGACCTCGCGGCGCAGCCGCAGGGTCGGCGGCACCCCACCCGGCAACCCCTCCCGCCGGGCGAGGTCGCGGATCCACCAGTCCTCGTCGTAGAGCTCCCCGCGGTCCGGCAGCGGCTTCCCGGCGCCCGGCAGATCGTCGAACTGCCCGGCCTCCTGTGCCTCGCGGATCTGCCGGTCGATGTGCGACTCGTACCAACTCGACATGATCTCATTGTCCCGTGGAGCAACTGGAGCGCTACGGCTATCCCGCCCTCGCCCTGCTGGTGCTGCTGGAGGGGATCGGCATCCCCACCCCGGCGGTCAGCGTGGTGGTGGCCGCCGCCGTGCTCGCCGGGCACGGCTCGATGAGCCTGCCCCTGGTCGTCGTGATCACCTTCGCCGCCGCCGTCGCGGGGGACAACCTGGGCTTCTGGCTCGGCCGCAAGGCCGGTCGCCCGGTCATCCTGCGCTGGGGCCGCCGGGTCGGGCTGACCGAGCCGCGCCTGGACCGCGCCGAGCGCTTCTTCGCCCGCCGGGGCCGCAACATCGTCGTCGTCGCCCGCTTCATCGACGGCCTGCGCCAGACCAACGGCCTCATCGCCGGCGCGATCGCCCTGCCCTGGCGCGTGTACGCGATCCGCGACGCGATCGGCGGCGCCCTCTGGACCGCCCTGTGGGTCTCGATCGGCGCCTTCGCCGGCGGCAACCTCGACCGCCTGCGCGCCCTGGTGCACCGCTACGAGACCCCGGCCCTGATCGTCGGCGCGCTCGTGCTGATCTCGCTGCCGCTGGTGTACCTGTGGCGCCGCCGCCGCCGGACCTCGCCTTGATCGAGATCTGTCGCTGACCCCAAGGCGCCACGCCGTAGAGGACTACATTACGTAACCTTGCGGGTGCATTGCGTGACTGTTTTTCGTGAAATATCCGTCCAGGACTCGCATTTCGGGTTTAGTGGGGGTCGCGACGGACGTTCACCGTCGATCACTCGTCGAAAGGTCGTCATCATGAATCGCTGGCTCATCCGGTCGGTGCAGATCGCCGCGCTGTCCTTGGGTGGCCTCGCGCTCACCGGCACCGCCGCCCACGCCGACTGGGACACGGGCTACAACGCCGGGTTCTTCAACGGCAACCAGTCCTCGACCACGGTCCAGGTGCCGGTCAACGTCTGCGGCAACGCCGTGGCGATCGTCGGCTTCGCGAACGCCAACTGCTCCGGCGGCGCCTACGCCTACAACGGCGACGGCGGCAGCTACAGCGGCGCCGGCAACGGGAACGGCAACGGCAACGGCAACGCGAACGCCAACAGCCACAAGAAGAAGCACAAGAAGCACCACGCCAACAACAACTCGTACGGCAACAACAACAGCTACCACAACAGCTCGTACGGGAACGGCAACGGCAACGGCAACGGCAACGGTGGCGGCGGCGGCGCGTACGCGTACAACAGCAACGGCGGCAACTGGACCTCGGGCTACAACGCCGGGTTCTTCAACGGCAACCAGTCCTCGACCACCGTCCAGATGCCGATCAACGTGTCGTGCAACTCGGTCGCCGTGATCGGGTTCGCCTCCAGCTGCTGACGCGACAGTAGAGGCACCGCCTGCCTCGACCCGTAGAGCGTTGGCCGATGTCCGCGGTGGATCAGCCCTCCCCGCGGCGCACCGGCCAACGCTTCTCGCGTTCCAGGCGGGTTTTCGCCGGCTATCCGATCGGCACGGCGGTGCCGGTGACCGCGACGCCCCGGCCCGGGTCCGCGTCCAGCTCGACGGTGACGAGGCTGGGCCGGCCGAGGTCGTCGCCCTGGTGGATGCGCAGCGTCGCCGGCACGTCGACGAGCCCGAGCTCGCGCAGGTACCCGCCGAACGCGGCCGCCGCGGCACCGGTCGCCGGGTCCTCGTAGACGCCGCCGGGCGGGAACGGGTTGCGGGCGTGGAACACCGTCGCCGACTCCCGACACACCAGGTCGACCGTGGTCCAGTCGTGCCGCGCCATCAGCGCGGTCAGCGCCGGCACGTCGTAGTCGAGGTCGGCGAGGCGGGCCCGGGTGGCGGCGGCGACGACCGGGTGCCGGGCCCCCGCGTACGCCACCCGCACCGGCAGCGCCGGGTCGAGGTCCTCGGCGTCCCAGCGCAGCGCGCGCAGCAGCGCGGCCCGCGTGTCCGCGTCGATCGGCTCGGTGTGCGGCGGGACGCTGCGCAGCGTCGCGGTCAGCCCGTCGACGCCGACGCGCGTCTCGACCTCGATCGTGCCGACGCGTGACTCGAAGCGCAGCGGCCCGAGCCCGAACCGTTCGGCGTACGCGGCGGCGGTCGCGATCGTGGCGTGGCCGCAGAACGGCACCTCCGCGAGGGGACTGAAGTACCGCACCCTGATCCGGCCGTCGTCATGGAAGAGGAACGCGGTCTCGGAATACCCGACGTCGGCGGCGATGGCCTGCATCGCTGGGTCGTCGAGCCCGGCGGCGTCGAGCACCACCCCGGCCGGGTTGCCGCCCTTGGGGTTCGTGGTGAACGCGCTGTACCGAAGGATTTCCATGCCCTCGACGCTAGGCGCGGTCCGGCACGGCGGCGCGGTCCAATCGGCGCCGGGTGGTTGTAAGCACCGCCACGTGTCGGCAACCCGGCGGCGCCTTCGCTCCCGCGTCCAGGCCGGCGCGCCGCCCGCATAGCGGCCGCACGGACAACGACGGCGCCGGTCAGCTGCGGGGCTGACTGACGCCGTCGTGACGTGCGGAGGAGAACTAGTTGGACGCGACGCCGAGCTGGCCGCCACCGTCGGTGTGCAGCTCCGTGGCGGACGCGAACTGCGTGTCCAGCTGGTGCTGGAGGGCGTCGAGCTGGCCGAACTCCGACGCGTGCGAGGACTCCGAGCCCTCGGCGGCGAAGATGTGATCGGTCTCGGCCGCGTTGTGGTCGTACGAGGTGAAGTTCGACTCCTCGTAGTGCGCACCGCTCGGGTCGCTGTATTCGACGTGGTGACCCTGGTCGAAGCTGGTCGACTCGGCCGAGGCGTGGTCCTGCTCGTAGACGCCGAAGTTCGAGTTGTAGTCGTTTTCGCTGCCCTCGACCTGGTGGAGCTGGTCCAGCGACTCGTGCTCCTGGCCAGCCTCGACGTGGCCGTAGTCGGCGCCGGTGTCGAAGTCGCTCATGGGAGTTCCCCCTCAGTTGCTAACGCTTGGTGACATCATCGACGGTACGGCCTGTTGGGTTGAGTGGAATCCCCCGAACGTGCCACCGTGACAAGCTGGTCGAACCGCCCGGTATGTGCTGACGTGGGGCATGCATGACATCCGCGTCTGTGGGTGACCGGCCGGTGACGATGCATCGATGACCGCCGGTCCCGTCACCCGGCCGGACGGCCCACCCCTGCCGGGTCGTGGACGGTGTCGATCGTGTTCAGCGCCGCGTCGAGCGCCGCGCCCGACGCGGGCAGCAGCGGCAGCCGCACGTCCGGGGTCGGGATCCGCCCGGTCGCGTGCAGCACGGCCTTGATGACCGCCGGGTTCGGCTCGGCGAACAGCGCCGCCGACACCGCCGCGAGTCCCGCACCGAGCGCCCTGGCCCGCGCGACGTCGCCGTCCCGCCACGCCTCGGCGAGTGCCACGAACCGGCCCGTCGCCACGTGCGCCGACGCGAGGATCCCGCCGGCCGCGCCGACGGCGAGCAGCGGCCCGATCACCGTGTCGTCCCCGCCGAGCACGGCGAACCCGCTCGGCAGCGCCCCGAGCAGCGCCACCGTGTCACCGGTGACCGCCCCGTCGGACAGCTTCATCCCCACCACGTTCGGCAAGGCAGCGATCCGCAGCAGCGACCCGACGTCCAGGGCCTGCCCGGTCCGATACGGCACGTGATAGACCACCACCGGCACCGGCGAAGCGGCCGCGACCGCCTCCAGGTGCGCGGCGACCCCCGCCGCGCCCGGCCGCGTATAGGGCGGCACGACCACCATCGCGGCGTCCCCACGGACGTGCCGCACCGCCTCGACCGTCGCGGCCGTGCCGCTGCCACCCGTCCCGACCAGCAACGGCACCCGATACGCCGCGCAGACCTCCCGGCACGTCGACACCACCGAGGCCTGCTCCGCCGCGGTCAGCGTCGCCGGCTCCCCGGTCGTGCCGAGGGCGACCAGCCCTGCCGCGCCCTCGTCGAGGACCTGCCGGGCCAGCGCGGACAGCGCGGCCAACGCCACCGACCCGTCGCGGGCGAAGGGCGTCACGAGCGGCACGAAGATCCCCGAAAGCTCCATGCGACCACTGTCGCGGCCGCCGAGCGGAAGGTCCAGTTCACATTCGTTCACGCGAGCATAAGATGAACTGATGCTCGACGCCCGCAAGCTCCGCCTCCTGCGCGACCTCGCCGACCGGGGCACCATCGCCGCCGTCGCGGCCGCCCACAACTACACCCCGTCCGCGGTGTCGCAGCAGCTCGCCGCCCTGGAACGGGAGGCGGGCACGGCGCTGCTCGCCCGCACCGGCCGCGGCGTCACCCTCACCGCCGCCGGCACCGTCCTCGCCGCGCACGCCGAGGACGTCCTCGCCGCCCTCGAACGCGCGACCGCCGCGCTCGCCGCCACCCGCACCGGCCTGTCCGGGCCGCTGCGCATCGGCGCGTTCCCGACGGCGATGCGGACCCTGCTGCCCGGCGCGCTCGTCGCCCTCGCCGGCGAGCACCCGGCGCTCGACCTCACCGTCGACGAGCTCGACCCGGCGCACGTCCCGGCCCGCCTCCGCGACGGCACGCTCGACGTCGCCCTCGTCCACGACTACGACCTGGTCCCCATCGCCCCCGACCCGGCCCTGGACACCGCGCCGCTGCTCGAGGAGACGATGTACCTCGCCGCGACCCGCCCCCTCGACCTGCGCGAGTGCCGCGACGAGCCGTGGATCCTCGCCGGGCCCGGCACGCTGTGCCACACGATGACGGTCCGGGCGTGCGAGGCCGCGGGGTTCCTGCCCCGCGCCCGCCACCACGCCGACGACTTCGTCACCGTCCTGACCCTCGTCGCCGCCGGTCAGGGCGTCGCGGTCGTCCCGTCCCTGGCGCTGCGCCCGATCCTGCACCAGGGGGTCGTCGACGGTGTCGTCCTCACCCCGCTCGGCACCAGACGGCGGACCAGGTTCGCCTACCGGGCCGGCACCGGCGCGCACCCGTCGATCGCCGCGTTCGTCGCCGCCGTCCGTACAGCGGCCGGATAGAAGGCCGGATAGAAGGCCGGATAGAAGGCCGGATAGAAGGCCGGATAGAAGGCCGGATAGAAGGCCGGACAGAAGGCCGGACAGAAGGCCGGACAGAAGGCCGGACCGAAGGGCGCGGCGGTGCGGTGCGGTTGCCGGGCAGGAGCTTGGCGGGCACCTCCGTCAGACCGGCCGCCGCCGTGTCGACGTTCGACCCGTGACCGTCTTCACCCCTCAGGACCCGGTCCTGCACCTGCTGCGCCGCGCCACCTACGGGCCGACCCCGGCCGCGGAGGCCGAGCTGCGCTCGCTCGGCGTCACCGCCTGGCTGGACCGGCAGCTGGCCCCGGCGACCATCGACGACACCGCGTGCGCGAAGCTGCTCACCCGGTTCCCGCTGATCGGCCTCGACATCACCGCCGTCCGGGCCAGGGTGAAGGCCGGCGCCATGAAGAACGGCGGCTGGGACGCGATGCAGGAGCTCGGCTCCGCCGCCGTCGCCCGGGCCGCGTGGAGCAAGCGGCAGCTGCTCGAGGTCATGGTCGACGTGTGGTCGAACCACCTCAACGTCACCTGCCCGTCCAGCGACGTGTGGGACAGCCGCGGCTCGTACGACGCGCTGATCCGCACGCACGCGCTCGGCCGGTTCGCCGACCTGCTCAAGGCGAGCGCCACCTCCCCGGCGATGCTGTCGTACCTGGACAACCGCAGCTCCACGAAGGCGAAGCCGAACGAGAACTACGCCCGTGAGCTCATGGAGCTGCACACCGTCGGCCTCATCTACACCGAGGCGGACGTGAAGGACGCCGCGCGCCTGCTCACCGGCCTCACCGTCGACAAGAGCACCGGCCTGTACAAGTTCGACGCCACGCAGCACGCGACCGGCGCCGTCACCATCCTCGGCTGGCGTCACGACAACGCCACCGCCGGTGGTGGCGAGGCGGCCGCGCTCGCCTTCATCGAGATGCTCGCCCAGCATCCCGCGACCGCCGAGCGCGTCGCCCGCAAGCTCTGCGTCCGGTTCGTCTCCGACGATCCACCGGCCGCGCTCGTCCAGCGCCTGCAGCAGGTGTACGTGCAGCAGAAGTCCGCGATCGCCCCGGTCCTGCGGGCGCTGTTCACGTCGCCGGAGTTCGCCGCGTCGGTGGGTGCGAAGGTCCGCACCCCGTTCGAGGACCTCATCGGCACGGTCCGCGTCCTGGGCCTGCAGCCGGAGGCGGCCGGCACCGAGGGCGTCCGCGCCCTGTACAACTACCTCGTCGCCGCCGGTCATGCGCCGATGCGGTGGGCGCCGCCGAACGGGTACCCGGACGTCGCCGCCGCCTGGACCGCGCCGTCCGGGCTGCTCATCCGCTGGAACGCGCACCTGAACCTGGCCGCCGGGTGGTACCCGAAGCAGCTGGTCCGGCCCGCGTCGATGCTCGCGTCGCTGGTGCCGGCGCTGCCGCCGACGCACGGCGCGTTCGTCGACGCGCTGTCGACCCGGCTGGTCGGCACCACGCTGCAACCGGCGCACCGCGACGCGCTGCTCAGTTTCCTCGGCAAGACGCCGACAAGTCCCCTGAAGGCGAAGGACCCCGCCGTGACCGGCAGGCTGCCGCACCTCATCGCCCTCATCCTCGACTCGCCCTACTTCCTGGCCAGGTGACTGTGTTGAACGCTTGCTGCTCCGCCGAGTCCGGCGAAGGTCTGTCCCGCCGCGGACTGCTGGGCCGTGCCGCCGTCATCGGCGCGGGCGCCGCGCTCACCGGCCTGGTCGGGGAGGGCCTCGCCACCCGGCTGGCGTTCGCCGGCACCCCGTACACCGGCGACACCATCGTCGTGCTGTCGTTGCGTGGAGGGTTCGACGGGCTGTCCGCCGTCGTCCCGATCGGTGACCCCGACTACTACGCCGCCCGGCCGGGCATCGCGGTGCCGAAGGCGTCGGTGATCGCCGGGGACGGGATGTTCGGCCTGCACCCGGCGTTCGCGCCGCTGCTGGCCCGCTGGAACGCCGGCACGTTCGGCGCCGTGCACGCCGTCGGCCAGCCAAATCCGTCCCGCTCCCACTTCCAGGCGATGGAGGAGATGGAGCGCGCCGCCGCCGGCACCTCCGTGCGCACGGGCTGGCTGGACCGGATGCTGGGCGTCGCCGGCGCGGTCTCGCCGACCGCCGGTGTCGCCATGGGCGCCACCTCACCGGCGCGGGCGTTCGCCGGGCCGTCCCCGGACGTGTCGATGTCGTCCGTCGACGGGTTCGCCCTGTCCGGCAACGACGCGAAGACCCCGATGGCCGCGACGATCGCCAAACTCTTCGACGGCGCCCCGGCGGTCATGGCCGACCCGGCCCGCGCCGTCAACGCCACCCTCGGCACGGTCGCCACGCTGGGCAAGTACACGCCGGCGGCCACCTACCCGGCGACCGCCCTCGGCAAGGCCCTGTGCGACGTGGCCCGCCTGGTGAAGTCGAACGTCGGCCTGATGGCGGCGACCGTCGACTTCGGCGACTGGGACATGCACGAGGGCCTCGGCGGACCCGCCAAGGGCCAGCGGATGCACGACCACCTGACCGAGCTCGCCCTGGCCCTGGAAGCGTTCGCCGCCGACCTCGGCGACGCCTTCAAACGCGTCACCCTGGTCACGCTCAGCGAGTTCGGCCGCCGCGTCGCGGAGAACGGCTCCCGCGGCGTCGACCACGGCAACGGCAACGCCATGCTCCTGCTCGGCGGCAACGTCCGCGGCGGCCGCGTCCACGGCGTCTGGCCCGGCCTCGCCCCGGCGAAGCTGACGGCCGGCGACCTCGCCTCGACCACCGACTACCGCTCGGTCATCGGCGAGCTCCTCCAGCGCCGCTGCGGCGTCGGCTCGCTGACCAACATCTTCCCCGACGTCACCCCCTCCTCGTACGACCTGGCCGTCGCCCGTTGACCACCCCCGGCACGCTCGAACCGCGCGCGGGGTAACCCGGAAGATCGATGTCCGCCGGGGCGCGGCACGCATAGATTCGCGTGATGCGCCCGCCGAACCCGAAGCTCGTGGTGCTCGCCCTCGGCCTGTCACTGCTCGGCTTCCTGGGGCTGCTGACCCTGGCCGACGCCGAGCCGTTGGTCCAGTTCCGGTCCGCGCCTGCCGTGGACGGGGCCAGCGTGCCCGGCTGGGCGCTCGACCCGGCCCAGCCGAACCGCGACCTGGCGATGGACGTGGTGATCAGCGGCACGGCCGAGCGGCTGAGCGTCGCCGTCTCCTACGAGCTGCGGGTGCCGGCGAGCGACCCGCTGCTGGAGCTCCTGGCGTTCCGCGAGGTCACCGGCGCGGACCTGGGCCGGTTCGTGGCGCTCGGCCCGGCGAACACCCCCGTCACGGCTGTTCGTGGTGCTGGTCGTGGCGACCGACCCGTTCCCGTTCGGCTGGCTGCACCTCGTCGCGGTGGGCTGGCTGGTGCTCGCCTGGCGCTGGCTGGTGCCGGTCGACCGGCGGGCGAAGGCGGTCCGGCTGGCCGGCGTCGACGCCGAGCGCCACCGCGAGCTCGTCGGGCAGGAGACCCGGCGACGGCTGGCCGAGGCGAGCGCGCACGACCTGTACCGCAAGGCCCGCGCCAGACTCGCCGGCCAGGAGGTGGGGCTGGCCGCGTACGACGTCGCGCAGCGGGACCTCGACCACGCCGCCCGGCTCCCCGCGCCGTCCGGACAGGGCATCACCACCGCCGACGCCCTGTCCACCGGCGGTGGCGCCGCGCCGTGGCCG
Organism: Dactylosporangium sp. NPDC051087; assembly: GCF_055586325.1. Classification (NCBI taxonomy): domain Bacteria; kingdom Bacillati; phylum Actinomycetota; class Actinomycetes; order Micromonosporales; family Micromonosporaceae; genus Dactylosporangium; species Dactylosporangium sp. NPDC051087. The sequence continues at coordinate 162,568 of NZ_JBVJIJ010000008.1, forward strand.
AACGCCGTGCGGGCCGTCGCCTACGCCACGCCGGTCGCGGTGCTGCTCGTCGGCTACGAGACGTTCGCGCTGCTCGCCCCGGACGCCGGCGCGTCGGCGATGCGCGCGCGCACCCTCGCCGAGCTGGCCGAGATCGCGGCACACACCGCGCGCTGGTTCGTGTACGCGCTCATGTTCGGCTTCCTGTACCCGCTGCTGCGCGGCACCGCCCCGGTGACGAAGGCCGCCGCGTTCGCGGTCGCCCTGCTGGGTGTCGAGCTGCTCCCGATCTTCGACCTGTCCGCCCGGTCCGGCGGGGCGTCGTCGGTGCTGTCCCCGGTGTCCGGCCGCGAGCTGCTCTTCGCGGTGCTGATCCGGACGGGCCAGCTGGTCATGTTCGCCGGCGTGCTGAGCCTGCTGTGGGAGCGCTGGCTGACCCGGGCGGCCGGCTACTCGTGGGACCGGGTCCGCAACGTCCGCAGCGTGCGCGCCCTGGCCGCCCCGGTCGGCACCGTCGCGGCCGCCGTGCTCACCGCGGCGGGCACCGCCCTCGCCGGCGCGGCCGTGGCCGCACTCCTCGCCGCCGGCCCGGCGACGGACGGCGACCCCGCCTCCCGCCCCACCCCGACACCAGCCACCCCTGGCCGGTGACCGCGGGCGTCGGACAGGCCGTCCGGGTAGGGTGCCGACTGGTCCGTGAGGATCGAGGGCCCCGACCCGAGGAGATTCGTTGAAGCGCAGTGCCGCGCTCGCTGTCGTCGTCGTGTGTGCCGTGAGCGTGGCCGGGTGCGGCTCGTCGAAGGAGCCCAAGGCGGCGCCCGCGGCGGCCGCGTCCGAGGTGTCGCAGACGGCCGCGCCCGACGGCGCCGGGGGGCTGGGGTCCGTGAGCCCGTCCGCCTCGGCGAAGGGCCCGTGCACGGTCTTCCCCGCCGACAACGTGTGGCGGGCCGACGTGTCGAAGCTGCCGGTGCACCGGGACTCGGCGGCGTGGGTGGCGAGCATCGGGGCGTCGGCGAAGGCGCACCCCGACTTCGGCGCGGGCCTGATCGACGGCGCGCCGTTCGGCATCCCGATCACGACCGTCGGCGCCGGGCAGGCCGGCGTGAAGGTCGGCTTCGACTACGCCGACGAGAGCGACAAAGGTCCCTACCCGATCCCGCGCAGCGCCCGCATCGAGGGCGGCGCGAACGCCGACGGCGACCGGCACGTCATCGTCCACGACACGGCCGCGTGCAAGTCCTACGAGCTCTTCGACGCGCACCCCAACGCGGACGGCTCCTGGAAGGCGGGCTCCGGCGCCGTCTACGACCTGCGCCGCAACGACCTGCGCAAGGCCGGCTGGACCTCCGCCGACGCGGCGGGCCTGTCGATCCTCGCCGGGCTGGCCCGCGCCGACGAGGCCGGCGCGGGGAAGATCGGCCACGCGATCCGCTTCACGGCGCCGCGCACGAAGAACGCCTACATCTGGCCCGCCCGCCACGCGGCGTCCTCGTCCGGCGACGCCGCGCTGCCGCCGATGGGGGCCCGCTTCCGCCTGAAGGCGTCCGTCGACATCTCCAAGTTCCCTCCCCAGGCCCGGACGGTGGCGCAGGCGCTCAAGCAGTACGGCGCGATCCTGGCCGACAACGGCTCGCCGTGGTTCTTCTCGGGGACCCAGGACGACAAGTGGAGCAACGACCAGCTGAACGCGTTGAAGTCCCTGTCCGGCAAGGACTTCGAGGCCGTGGACAGCTCCCTGCTGATGGTGGATCCGAACTCCGCCCGCTGCCGCCCCTGAGTCATGGACCTAGCTTCCTAGGACGCCCTGGCGCGTGTGGTGTGGACCACGGGCGCGTGACCATAGTCGAAGAACCGGTAGATTAGGCAACGCCGGCAATACCCGCGCGGGAGAGATCGTCTGAACGTAAGGCGACGCCGAAGGGGCAAATCCTCCCCGGAACCTCTCAGGCAGAAGGACCGCGACGGGTTGGCACCTCTGGAGGCCACACGACAGAGGGGGAGGGACGCGCACCCCCGACCCCGGATCCGAAAGAGTGTGGCCAATGACCAGTTTCGCCAGCCGGCACATCGGGCCGTCGCCGGACGATCAGTCCGAGATGCTCAAGACCGTCGGATATGAGTCCGTCGAGGCGCTGATGACCGCCGCGATCCCCGGCTCGATCCGCTGGCACCAGCCGCTCGATCTTCCGCTGGCGGCGTCCGAGGCCGAGGTGCTGGGGGAGCTGCGCGCTCTCGCGGCGGCCAACCGGACCCTGGTCAGCATGATCGGCCTCGGCTACTACGGCACGCACACGCCGCCGGTCATCGTGCGCAACGTGCTGGAGGACCCGTCGTGGTACACGGCGTACACGCCGTACCAGCCGGAGATCAGCCAGGGGCGTCTCGAGGCGCTGCTGAACTTCCAGACGGTGATCACCGACCTGACGGGCCTGCCCGTCGCGGGCGCGTCGCTGCTCGACGAGGCGACCGCCGCGGCCGAGGCGATGACCCTGGCGAGGCGCTCGTCGAAGGTCAAGGCCGACGTGTACGTCGTCGACAAGGACGTCCTCCCGCAGACCCTCGCCGTCATCCGGACCCGCGCCGAGCCGCTGAACATCACCGTGCTGACCGTCGACGTCGACGAGGACCGGCTGCCGGAGGAGTTCTTCGGCCTGCACCTGCAGTACCCGGGTGCCTCCGGCGCCGTGCGTGACCTCGAGGCGCTGACGGCGGCGGCGCACGAGAAGGGCGCGATCGTCACCTTCGCCGCGGACCTGCTGGCCCTGTGCCTGCTGCGTGAGCCCGGCGCGGTCGGTGCGGACGTCGCCGTCGGCAGCGCGCAGCGGTTCGGGGTGCCGATGGGCTTCGGCGGGCCGCACGCCGGCTACATGTCGGTTCGCAAGGGCCTGGAGCGCACCCTGCCGGGCCGGCTCGTCGGCGTGTCGAAGGACGCGGACGGCGCCCCGGCGTATCGGCTGGCCCTGCAGACCCGTGAGCAGCACATCCGCCGGGAGAAGGCGACCAGCAACATCTGCACCGCGCAGGTGCTCCTCGCCGTGACGGCCAGCATGTACGCGGTGTACCACGGCCCGGACGGGCTGCGGGAGATCGCGTCGCGGACCCACGACATGGCGGTCCGGCTCGCCGCGGGCCTGCGCGCGGGCGGTGTCACGACTGAGCACGAGGCGTTCTTCGACACCGTGACGGCGGTGGTGCCGGGCCGGGCGCGGGAGATCACGCAGAAGGCCGCGGAGCGCGGGATCAACCTGCGGCACGTGGACGACGACCGGGTCGGGATCGCGTGCGACGAGACGACCACGTTCGGCCACCTGCGTGACGTCCTCACCGCGTTCGGGCTGGAGCACGTCGACGTCACGGCGCTGGACACCGCGGACGCGGTCCCCGCGCGGCTGCGGCGGGCCGGTGACTACCTGAGCCACCCGGTGTTCAGCTCGCACCGGTCGGAGACGGCGATGCTGCGGTATCTCAAGCGCCTCTCCGACATGGACTACGCCCTGGACCGGGGCATGATCCCGCTCGGCTCGTGCACGATGAAGCTCAACGCGACGGCCGAGATGGAGCCGATCACCTGGCCCGAGTTCGCCAACGTGCACCCGTTCGCGCCGGCGGCGCAGACCCAGGGGTACCGGCAGCTGATCGGCGACCTGGAGCGGTGGCTGGCGGAGGTGACCGGCTACGACGCCGTGTCGCTGCAGCCGAACGCGGGGTCGCAGGGTGAGCTGGCGGGTCTGCTCGCGATCCGCGCCTACCACCACTCGCGGGGCGACACGCAGCGCGACATGTGCCTGATCCCGTCCAGCGCCCACGGGACGAACGCCGCCAGCGCCGTCATGGCGGGCATGCGGGTCGCGGTCGTGGCCTGCGACGAGCTGGGCAACGTCGACCTCGGCGACCTCGAGGCGAAGATCGAGCTGCACCGGGACCGGCTCGCCGCGATCATGGTGACGTATCCGTCGACGCACGGCGTGTACGAGACCGGCATCTCCGACCTGTGCGCCAAGGTCCACGAGGCCGGCGGCCAGGTGTACGTCGACGGCGCGAACCTCAACGCCCTGCTCGGCTACGCGAAGCCGGGCCAGTTCGGGGCGGACGTGTCGCACCTGAACCTGCACAAGACCTTCTGCATCCCGCACGGCGGTGGCGGCCCCGGCGTCGGCCCGGTCGCGGTCCGCGCCCACCTGGCGCAGTTCCTGCCGTCACACCCGATCCTGGCCGGCAGCGCCCCGGTCGGGCCGGTGTCGGCGGCGCCGTGGGGCTCGGCGGGGATCCTGCCGATCCCGTGGGCCTACCTGCGGCTGATGGGCCCCGACGGCCTGGCGAAGGCGACCGCGACGGCCGTCCTGGCGGCGAACTACGTGGCGGCGCGGCTGCGGGGGCACTATCCCGTGCTGTACAGCGGCAGCGAGGGCCTCGTCGCGCACGAGTGCATCCTCGATCTGCGGGCGATCACGAAGGCGACCGGGGTCAGCGTCGCGGACGTCGCGAAGCGGCTGATCGACTACGGCTTCCACGCGCCGACCATGTCGTTCCCGGTGTCGGGGACGCTGATGGTCGAGCCGACGGAGAGCGAGGACCTCGCCGAGCTCGACCGTTTCTGTGACGCGATGATCGCGATCCGTGAGGAGATCGACCGCGTGGCGTCCGGTGCATGGCCGGCCGGGGACAACCCGCTCGGCAACGCCCCGCACACCGCCGCGGTGGTCACCGCCGACGAGTGGTCGCACGCCTACCCGCGCTCGGTGGCGGCCTACCCGGCCGGGGTGACGGTGGCGAAGTACTGGCCGCCGGTGCGGCGGATCGACGACAGCTACGGCGACCGGAACCTGGTCTGCTCGTGCCCGCCGGCGTCCGCCTTTGAGGAGTAACTGAATACGGAGCGTGACCGGTCAGGCCGCGTTGACGAGGACGTGCCTGGCCGGGCCGCGGTGCGGCTCGATCACGCTGCAGTCCGGGAGAAGCTCGCCGGTGTCCTCGAAGACGATCACTCCGTTGCACAGGAGGCTCCACCCCTGCTCGGGGTGCGCGGCCAGGATCCTGGCGGCTTCGTGGTCGAGATCGGCGGCTGAGGGACAGGGTGGTTGGTGCTGGCAGAGCATCGGGGTTCTCCGATTGAAGGGTTCCGTTGGGGCCTGTGTGGTTGTTCACATGACCAGTGATGCACGCTACTACGGCCAACGACACGTTTCCGAACGCGTCACGGCACAACTTGGAGATAATCCGCCATTCGTATGAGCACATTAGGACCGGTCGTCGGGTGCCGGCCCGGGTCGGTGGATCTTCACCCTCCCGGGTCGGCTCCAGCGTGCAGACCACATCTATGGGAGCGTTCCCGCATCGAGTGGCATTCCCGCGATGGGGGTGACCCGCTCGCCATCCTTTCGGCGTTCCTGATCGATGCCGGACTTCCCGTCTCCGATCTGTCCCGATCACACGCGGTGACGGACCCGGTGTGTGGCGCGGCGATCCTTCTGGCACCGCCGTCGATGGTCGCGTCACCGGCCCCGTCCGTGCCCGACCTCGTCGCCGTCGTCTACGCGCATTCGCCGTCCGCAGGTGTACGACCTGGCGGCCGCTCCGCCGCACCTCCGGGGGCGCCCGGGTCCGCCCCGCGGGTTGGGTTGTGGACCCCGAGCTGGACCACCGCGGCACACGCCGCCGCCGTCGAGTCGGTCCGCGCCGCGATCGCCCGGGGCGACGTCTACCAGGCCAACGTCGTCGGCCACGCCAGTGCCCCGTTCACCGGCGACCCCCGTGCCGCCCTGGCCCGGGTCGCCGCCCTGCCCGGCGCCCGCTACGGGGGAGTGCTGTCCGGCGACTCCTGGTGGGTGGCCTGCGCCTCCCCGGAGACCCTCGTCGAGGTGTCCGCCGGCCGCGCCGTGACCCGCCCGATCAAAGGCACCCGCCCCGCCACCGGCCAGGGCCGCGCGGAGCTCCTCGCCTCCGCGAAGGAACGCGCCGAACACGTCATGATCGTCGACCTGGAACGCAACGACCTGGGCCGTGTCGCCCGCACCGGCACCGTCCGCGTCGACGAACTGTTCGCGATCCGCCGCTGGTCCCGCCTCTGGCAGGCCGAGTCCACGGTCAGCGCCGACCTGGCCCCCGGCGTCGGCCTGCGGGAGCTCCTCGCCGCGGTCTGGCCGGGCGGCTCGGTGACGGGCGCCCCGAAGCTGGCCGCCATCGACGTCGTCAGTGCCCTGGAACCGGTCGGCCGCGGCCCGAGCATGGGCGCCGCCGGCTGGATCGGCCACACCCCGGACGGCCGCCTCCACCTCGACCTGGGCCTGACCATCCGCACGGTCGCGGTCGCCGGCGGCCTCGCCCACGTGTGGGCCGGCGGCGGCATCGTCTGGGACAGCGACCCGGCCGCCGAGGTGGCGGAGGCGGCCGCCAAGACCGCCCCCATCAAGGCCGCCCTGTCCGCCTGACGAGCCTGGCCCGACGACCTCGCAGGAAGCGCCCGCAGCACCGGGCTGCACATCTCAGGTCCGGCCGGGACGGCGTTTCGTCACCGTCGACAGCGTCGTGGAGCGGTACAACGACGAGGGCGCGGACTTCGGCAACAGTGCAGGGTTCGTCGGCGACGTCATCGCCGACCTCGGCGACGACGCGAAGCTGGTCTGCGTCAGCCGCAACCTCTACATCGATCTGCGCTTCCACGCCACGTCCGAGCGGGCGTGGAGCTCCGACCCGCCCTCAACGCCAGTCGGGGGTCTGGCCGGTGTCGACGAGTTTCCAGTCGCCGTTTTCGTACAGGACGTTGTCGTAGTAGAAGACGGTGTCCGGCAGGAGGTCCTGGGCGGTGAACGCGGCCCTGGCCGCGGCGTGCAGGGTCGCCGGGGGCACGCCGAACCGGTCGGCGGCGAGCGCCGCGACGTAGGACAGGGCGTGGTGGCCCATGAAGCTGTCGTAGGTCAGGCTGAACACCTCGTCGGCGGCCATCGGCACGTCGCGGGGGATGACGTTCGTCGGGGGCAGGGCGCCGGTCAGGCCGAGTCGGGCGCGCAGCGCGGCGTCGACGTAGATGGCGCAGTCGCGGTAGAGGATGCGGGTCTCGCGGCGGGCGACGTCGAACGCGAAGAGCGTGTTCTGCCCGTGGGTCTCCAGGGGGCAGCCGGTGCCGCGGGCCACGGACGCCCACAGGCGGACCATCGGCACGATGATCCGGTCCGTGACGAAGGTCGCCGGGTCCTCGTCGAACGCGGCGACGAGCTGCTCCAGCAGCGTCGGGTCCGACGGGTGGTGCAGGTCGCGGCCGTACAGGGCGAACAGCGGCACCGTCCACGACGGGGCCGGGGCGAGGGGCCGGGCGGCGCGCAGCAGGAAGCCCCAGGCGTCCTCGGCGGAGTCGCCGAACCAGCCGCCGCCGACCTCCGGCAGGACCGGGGCGCCGACGCGGACGAGCTCGTCGGACACCCACAGCTGCAGCTCGATGACGGGGCGGCGCAGCCGGCGGGTGAAGCGGGACAGGCGCCGCGGGTAGTGCAGCTTCACGAAGTGCGGCTCGACCGGGGTGCCGTCGATCGCGGTGACGAAGACCGTGCGGGCGTTCGCGGACGGGACCACGGTGAGCTCGGGACCGGGCGCGCAGGACGACAGGACCGACCGGCCGATGAGGTCCGGGGCGTCCAGCGCGTTCGGGTGGACGGGCAGCAGACCCTCGTACAGTGGCGGCAACGGCGAATCGACGGCCGACGCGGTGACGTGGACCGCCCCCGGGACCTGGAACGTCGGCAGCTGGAACGACGGCGCGCCGAGCTGCGGATGATAGACGTCGTCGATGTCGAGGTCGCCGGCGTAGGGGCTGTAGGTGCGGGTCCCGACACCGAGATACCGTTCCGCGTACTGCCACAGGGCGATCGGGTCAGAGGAGTCGAGCTGCATCGCCGGCAAGCCTACCGGTGCATGGAGTGGAGTCGGATGGTGGTTCCCCCTCACGTGGCGGCCGCCATAACCGCCGCGGATCGTCCCGTCTGTGTGTACGTGTACGACCGCCGGACGCTGCGGGCGAACGTCGATGCGTTACGGGCGGCGCTGCCGCCGGGCGCGAAGGTCGCGTACGCGATGAAGGCCAACGGCGACGACCGGGTGCTCGACGCGTTGCGCGGCCATGTGGACGGCTTCGAGGTGGCGTCGGGCGGCGAGCTGGCAGCGGTGGCCGGTGAGCCGTTCGTCCTGTTCAGCGGTCCGGCGAAGACCGACGCGGACCTGCGCGCCGCGGTGGCCGCGGGGGCCGTCGTGAATGTCGAGAGCCTGCACGAGTTGCGGCGGCTCATGATGTACGGGCGGGCGAAGGTCTGCCTGCGGGTCAACCGGACCCACCCGGCGCTGCCGGGGACGCACGCGATGGCGGGTGTCCCGACCGCGTTCGGACTCGACGAGTCGCTGCTGCCGGCGGCGTTCGGCCTGACGGCGGCGGGCGGCGCGGACGTCGTCGGGTTCCACCTGCACGCCGTGTCCAACAATCTCGACGCGGCCGCGCACGCCGCGTTCGTCCGCGACGCCGTCGGGTGGGGTCTGCGCGCGGCGGCGCGCTGGGACGTGCCGGCGCCGATCATCAACGCCGGCGGCGGGTTCGGGGTCGACATCGCCGGCGACGGCCGCTTCGACCTGGACGTGTTCGCCGCCGGCCTGCGGGGCCTCGACCTGGCCGGGGCGACGCTCGTGGTGGAGCCGGGCCGGTTCGTGGCGGCGGCCGCGGGCTGGTACGGCACCGAGGTCATCGACGTGAAGCGGACCCACGGCCGCTGGTTCGTCGTCGTTCGCGGCGGCACCCACCACTTCCGGCTGCCCGCGTCGTGGGGTTACAGCCACCCGTTCACGGTCCTGCCCGTCGACGCGTGGCCCTACCCGTTCGACCGGCCGGGTGTCGCCGGCGCGACGGTCGACGTCGCCGGGGAGCAGTGCAACCCGCGGGACGTCCTCGCCCGTGACGCGGCGGTCGCGTCGGTGCGGGCCGGCGACGTGCTGGTCTTCGCGAACACCGGAGCGTACGGGTGGGAGGTGGCGCACCACGACTTCCTGCGGCACGCCCACCCGCAGTTCATGATCGTGTGAACTGTGACCTGACCGCGCGCAGCGCCTGACGGCGGGTGTCGCCCTTGAGCGTGTCGACGTAGAGGGTGCCGTCGAGGTGGTCCGTCTCGTGCTGCAACGCCCGGGCGAGCAGGCCGCTGCCGGACACCGTGACCGGCTCGCCGTGCTCGTCGACGCCCTCCGCGGTCGCGTGCATCGCCCGCGGTGTGGCGAACCACAGGCCCGGGATGGACAGGCAGCCCTCCTCGCCGTCCTGCAGCCCGTCCACGGCCGTGATCGTCGGGTTGATCAGGTAGCCGACCTGCTTGTTCGCCGCGTAGGAGAACACCCGCAGCCCGACCCCGATCTGCGGCGCGGCGACGCCGGCCCGGCCCGGCTCGCCGGTCACGGTGTCCAGCAGGTCGCGGACCAGCGCCCGCAGCTCGGCATCGAACGTGGTCACGGTCTCGCAGGGGGTGCGCAGGACTGGGTCGCCGAGCACGCGGATGGGTCGGATCGTCACACGTCACAGGCTACTTCGGGCCGGAGTGAACGATCGTTGACGAGGGCCTAAACTGTGCCGACTTCCCACCCCCGGAGGCACACCCATGGCCTACCAGGCCGACAGGGCGGACGTGCGGTCACACCGCAAGAGCCCAGCTCAGCGCAGATCACGGCGGCTGTCGTTGATCATCGGCGCGGTCGTCGCCGTGCTCGTCGCCGGCGGCGCCGCCTACGGTGTCACGCGGCTCGTCGCGGCGTCCTGTGACGGCACGATCACCGCGAAGGTCGTCGCGTCGCCGAGCACCGCCCCGCTGCTGCAGTCCCTCGCCAAGTCGTGGACCGACAGCGACCCGACCGTCGCGGGGCGTTGCGCCCGCGTCGACGTCACCGGCCAGGAGACCGCGTCGATGGCGCAGGCCCTCGGCACCGACTGGGACACGAAGGCCGGCTCACCGCCCGACGTGTGGGTGCCGGACTCCACCGCCTGGGTGCGCCGGGCGTCGACCGCGGCGATCGCCGAGCGGATGATGCCGGACCTGCAGCCGATGCTGGCCCGCACCCCGTCGGTCCTCGCGATGCCGAAGCCGATGGCGGAGGCGCTCGGCTGGCCCGGCGGCGAGCTGTCCTGGCAGGACGTCATCAACAAGGTCGCCGCCGACCCGCAGGGCTGGGCGAAGTACGGCAAGGCCGAGTGGGGCAAGTTCAAGTTCGGGATGAGCGACCCGCTGCAGTCGACCGCCGGCCTGCTCGCCCTCATGGCGATCCTCGACGGCAACGACGACGGCGAGGTCACCGCCGACGAGCAGGCCACCCTCGCCAAGCTCAAGCAGGAACGCGCCGTCTACACCGACACCACCGCGCAGCTGCTCACCGACCTCGGCAAGGCCGACAAGCAGGACCAGAACGCGGCGCTGCAGTACATCTCGGCGTTCCCCGCCCTCGAGCAGGACGTCCTGGCCTACAACAAGACGAACCCGAAGGTGCCGCTCGTCGCGGTGTACCCGTCCAACGGCAGCGCCGACGCCGACAACCCGTACCTCATCCTCGACGCGCCCTGGGCCGAGAAGGACAAGCAGGACGTCGCGCGGAGCTTCCTGGCGTACCTGCGCGGCGCCGAGGGCCGCAAGGCGTTCCTCGACGCGGGGTTCCGCGACCCGAACCGCGACGCGGGCGCCGCCCTCACCGGCAACACCGCGTTCAGCGCGAAGATCAAGACCGTGCCGCGGGCGGTGCTGCTGCCCGAGTCGGTGAAACAGTCGATGGACTCGTGGACGGCCCTGACCCGCCCCACCAACGTTCTGCTCGTCCTGGACATCTCCGGCTCCATGGCCGAGCCGGTCCCCGGCACCGGCCGCAACCGCATGCAGCTGGCCAAGGACGCCGCCCGGGAGGCCGTCCAGCTCTTCGACGGTGACGTCGACGCGGGCCTGTGGGTGTTCTCCACCCGGCAGAACGGCCAGCAGGACTACAAGCAGCTCATCCCGATCGGCCGGGTCGCCGACCAGCTCAACGGCAAGCCCCGCCGAGACCAGCTGGTGACCGCCATCGACAAGCTCGCTCCCGTCGGCGACACCGGCCTGTACGACACGGCGGCCGCCGCCCAGCAGGCCGTCGTCGACGCGTACAAACCGGGCGCCACGAACCTCGTCGTCCTGATGACCGACGGCAAGAACGACGACCCGACCGGCGGCCTCACCCTGGACCAGCTGCGTCCCAAGCTGGAGGCGAACGCCACGAGCGACAAGAAGGTCCCGATCGTGACCGTCGGCTACGGCAACGACGCCGACTTCGCGTCGCTGCAGGAGATCTCCCGCGTCAGCGGCGGCACCCTGTACACGTCGAAGACCGCGTTCGACATCAACGAGGTCCTCCTCACCGCCATCTTCGGCAGGGTCTGACCGCTGCCGTTCCCCGCCCCCGGCGCGTCAGGCCCCGGGGGCGAGGACGCAGAACGCGTTGCCCTCGACGTCGGCCAGGACGGTCCACGACACGTCGCCGCCCTGCCCGACGTCCGCGGGTGTCGCGCCGAGCCCCCGCAGCCGCGCGACCTCGGTCGTCTGGTCGCCGCCGCGGTACGGGACCACGTCCAGATGCGCCCGGTGCCGGGTCTGCGCCAGGTGCGGGTGGCGCACGAACCGCAGACACGGCCCTCCCGCGGCGCGCAGCAGGGCGTGGTCGTCGGTGGCCTCCCGCACGGTCCAGTCCAGTGCCTCGCCCCAGAACCGCGCCATGGCCCGCGGGTCGCCGCAGTCGACGACCACCGCGGCGATCGGCCCGGTGTCGTGGTGGCGCTCGTCCGGCTCCGCGACGCAGAACACGTTGCCCTCAGGGTCGGCCAGGACCGTGCCCGGCCCCTCGGCGGGTGTCGCGCCGAGGTCGCGCAGCCGCTCGACCAGTCCCGCCTGGTGAGCCCTGGACGTCGTGGCGAGCTCGAGGTGCGCGCGGCAGCGGACCGTCGCGGGGTCCGGGACGGCGATGACGTCCACGACGACGGGCGCGTCGGCGTCCGTCCAGACGAACCCCGCGGGCGCGGCGCTGGTCGCGCCGTGCCCGCCGGTGGAGGCGACCCAGCCGAGCGCCGCCGCCCAGAACCGGCCCACCGCCACGTCGTCCCGGGCCTTCAGATTCACCTGCACCGGCCGCAACCCCATACCGCCCACCTTAAGCAGGACGCCGGGGGACCGTGCCCGGCTTGAGCGCGCTTCCGGTCAAGGCAGGTCGGTGCCGCCGATGGGCAGGCCGGCCCATTCCATGGGCGTGCCGCCCAGCTCGGCTCGGGCGGCGGTGGCGAATGCGCGCTCTGCAGTGCGGCACCGGTCGACGAACGCTTCCGGGATCCGGCCGGCGACGTGTTCGGCCCGTGCTTCGGCGAGGCTCCGGTTCGCGCTGAGCACCTCCTCGCCGGACACAGCCGTGGCGCGTGACTGGGTGACCAGTCCGATCTGCAACCCCTCGGCAACCGTGCCACGGCCCGCTCCGTCACCCCAGGATGCAGGTCGCGCGCGGACCGTGCAGCGGTCGCCGGCGGGGGTGTCAGTTGTAGGCGAAGGTGACCTGTTGCAGGACGACGCTGATCTTCGGGGTGCCGTCGTTGGGGCCGTAGCCGGGGGTGAGGCCGCCCGCGGCGACCTTGTCGACGATGTCCATGCCTTTGGCGACGATCCCGAGCAGGGTGTAGTCCGCGGGGATCTGCGGGTTGTCGGCGTAGTTGATGAAGAACTGGCTGCCGCTGGTGGCCGGGTCCGTGGTGCGGGCCACGGCGACCGTGTCGCGGAGGTAGCCGGCCTTGGGGCCGAGGTTCTCCTCCACGTACCGGTATGCGGGACCGCCCCTGCCCGTGCCGGACGGGTCGCCGCACTGCAGGACGGACACCCCGCCCGTGGTGAGGCGGTGGCAGGAGGTGCCGTCGAAGAACCGCTTGCCGGCGAGGTACGCGAAGCTCGCCACCGCGCACGGTGCGGCCTTGGCGTCCATGGTGATCTCGATGACGCCGAGGTTGGTGGTCATGGTCATGGTCGCGACGGCGCCGGCGGGGACCGGGGCCGGGGGTGTGCCGACGTCCTTGACGATCGCCTCGCTGCCGGCCGGCCCGGGCAGCCACCGGCACGTACGGTCCGCAGCGGGTGACGTTGATGTGGAGCTCCGTCCAGCGGCCTGCGTCCTGGCCGGCGGCGCACCGGTGCAACCGGCGAGCAACGACATGATCACGGCGATGCGCGGCAGCGCGGCGAGCGTTCGGGTGCGTCGTTGCATGGTGGTCCTTTTCGTGAGACGCGCGGCGTGGCCCGCCGCGGCTCTCCCGATGGTGCGTTCGCCCGCCGTTGTCCGGTCGGCTGCGCCGTCCCGGACAATCAACTCTGGGCAAACCGCAGGAACGCGGGGCGTCACCTTCGTCCGGCGCCGTGGCGGTGGATCTGCTCCTTCATCTGCTCGGCGAAGCCCTCAGCCATGGCGAGTTGCTCGCGCAGCGCCTGGACCCGGTCCTCGGCGGCGGTGTGGAACATGGCAAGGCGTTCCCGCAGGGCGGCCCGGTCGTCGCTGCCGGCGGCCGGGTCGCTGAGGGCATCGAGGACGGTGAGCAGGTCGCGCATCTCGTCGAGGGTGAAGCCGAGCGGCTTCATCCGCTTGATGACGCGCAGCCGGTCGAGGTCGGTTTCGGTGTACAGCCGAAACCGGCCTTCGCTGCGCGCCGACGGCACGACGAGGCCGGCTTCCTCATAGTGACGGATGGTGCGGATGCTCAGTCCCACCCGTTCGGCGGCCTCGCCGATCTGCATGTGCCGTCCCGCCATTCCCACAGTGTGCCCGCCGCGGTTCAGTGGCCGGCGCCCAGCTTGCCGGCGAGGTTCTCGTGGAAGCTGGCGCTGGCCTCGTTCAGGCCGACGATCTCCACCTGCTTGCCGCGGGCGGCGTACTTGGTGGTGATGGCATCCAGGGCGGCGACGGAGGAGGCGTCCCAGATGTGGGCGCCGCTCATGTCGACCACGACGCGGTCGGGGTCGTTCGCGTAGTCGAACTGGTGGACCAGGTCGTTGCTGGAGGCGAAGAACAGCTCGCCGCGTACGTGGTAGGTCCTCGTGCCGCCGCCGCTGGTGGTCTCCGGGGCGACCTCGGTGAAGTGGGCGACCCGGCGGGCGAAGATCACCATGGCCGCGAGGACGCCGAGCACGACGCCGACGGCGAGGTTGTGGGTGCTCAGAGTGCCGGCCACGGTGACCAGCATGACGATGATCTCGCCGGCGGGCATGCGCTTGAGGGTGGCCGGGGCGATGCTGTGCCAGTCGAAGGTGCCGACCGACACGATGATCATGACGGCGACCAGGGCGGCCATCGGGATCAGCGCGACCACGTCGCCGAGGGCGACGACCAGGATCAGCAGAAACACCCCGGCGAGGAAGGTCGACAGGCGGGTGCGGGCACCGGACGCCTTCACGTTGATCATCGTCTGGCCGATCATGGCGCAGCCGCCCATGCCGCCGAAGAAGCCGGTGACGATGTTCGCGACGCCCTGACCCCAGGATTCGCGGGTCTTGTCGGAGCGGGTGTCGGTGACGTCGTCGACCAGCTTGGCGGTCATCAGCGATTCCATCAGGCCGACCAGAGCGATACCGAGCGCGTACGGTGCGATCAGCCGCAGGGTGTCGAGGGTGAACGGCACGTCGGGAATGCCGAAGACGGGCAGGCTGTCGGGCAGGGTGCCCTCGTCGCCGACATTGGGCACGGTGACGTGCGCGATCAGCACGAACGCGGTCAGCAGCACGATCGCGACCAGCGGCGCCGGCACGGCGGTGGTGAGGCGTGGCAGCACGAACATGATCGCCAGGGCGACCCCGACGAGCGGGTAGACCAGCCAGGGGACGTCGATCAGGTGCGGCAGCTGGGCGGTGAAGATCAGGATGGCCAGGGCGTTGACGAAGCCGACCATCACGCTGCGCGGGATGAACCGCATCAGCTTCGCCACGCCCATCAGGGCGAGTGCGACCTGCAGCAGCCCGCCGAGAATCACCGCGGCGACCAGGTGGTCCAGGCCGTGGTTCTTGGCCAGGGGTGCGACGACGAGGGCGATGGCGCCGGTCGCCGCGGAGATCATCGCCGGCCGGCCACCGCAGATCGCGATGGTGACGGCCATCGTGAAGGACGCGAACAGGCCGATCTTCGGGTCGACGCCGGCCAGGATGGAGAACGAGATCGCCTCGGGGATCAGCGCCAGGGCGACGACCAGGCCGGCCAGCACCTCGGTGCGCAGCACCTTCGGCGAGGAGAGCCAGTCCGGCCGCGACCCGCGCCGCACAGCGATTTCCGGCATTACGCGTATTCCTCTCAAAATGCGCGCACGGTGGCGCGCGGATACCCGCCGCATCGCGGCGGGACACGCCATCGATTCCGGTGTCGTCGCGGACAGGGCACGCTCTCCGACTCCCGCCCACCGACCCTACCCTTCCGTAAGGGGAGAGTTGCTGCCGTTCCGCGGTGGCGATGATCACCCTGCCGCTCCCGCAACACCTCCCGGATGCGCCGCAGCGGAGGAGGAAGCCGCCGGCACCCGGCTGCTCGCCGGTGGTTGTCAGCTGTGGACGATGGTCCCGAGCACGGCGTGCGTCCGTCGGCGTGAGGGGGCAGGGCGGCCCGGTGCGTCATCCGCACGGAGAAGCGGGCGTAGACGTGGGCGCGGTCCACCCTGTTGCGGGACAGTGTCGTGGGTGCGCATCCAGGCGACCAGGTCGTGGCGGTCCCGGGCGCGCAGCGGAGAAGGCGTTGCGCGGGCAAGGTGGAAAACCGCGGCGCGGGCCCTCTCCGCGGCTGCCGGCGTGCTGGACCGGCAGGGCGAACCGGTCGGGTTTGCACTCGCCGCCGCCCTTACCCGCCGGAGTCCCGAACTGCTGGCGACTGGGTCACGCAGCGGTTCGAGTCACGCAGCCGTTCGGGGCGTTGGCAGCTCGTTGCCCCGCAACGGCGAGATGCGGTGGCGCCGGCAGTTCTTCGAGGTCGGCGGCGTCGGCGAGTCGGGTGTCAGCGCACGGGGTTGGGGATGTGGCACCACAGGTCCTGGAGGGGGTCGTCGGCGAGGCGCATGGCGGTGGTGGCCTTCAGGGGCCAGGTGTCGGCGAGGCAGGCCTTGCGGTCGTCGGTGTCGGTGACCGTGGCGCGGACGGTCTGGGCCACGACGTCCCACGCCGCCCCCGCGTGCCGGTCGCCGTGGTGCACGGCGAGGGAGTGGACGAGCTCGGTCAGGACGGTGGACAGGGCGGCGGCGAACAGTTTCGTGCGGAGCTCGTCCTCGTCGTCGGTGGGCAGGGCGCCGATCAGCGGCGGTGGTTCGACGCCGGCGTGGACGAGGCGGCGGGCGTGGACGTGCATGCCGCCGAGGTCGCGATACCAGATCGTGGCCGGCCGGCCGTCGCGGAGCTCGACGAGCGTGTTCTGCCCGTGGGCCTCGAGGGCGACGCCGTCGCGGAGCAGGTCGAACAGTGGTGGCAGCAGCAGCCGGACGAGGTGGCCGAAGAAGGTGGGGGTGAGCAGGTCGGGGCGGTGCGGCAGGACGGCGAGCGGCAGCACGACCGCGCCGGGTGGTGGTGCCTGCCGCCAGACGGCGCCGAGGGCGCGTTGCGGGTCGCCGTGGTCGTCCAGGACGGTCGCGGCGGTGGTCTCGCGCAGGACACGCAGGCCGGTGGTGCGGGCGGCGAGGGTGGCGACGAGGTCGGAGGCCAGCGGCCCGTTGTGGACGGCGGCCGCGGAGAGGGTCCGCACGGCGCTGGTCATCTGCACCTCGACGGCGGTCTTGAGGTGCTCGCCGGGGGTGTCGAACGGGGCCAGGGTGCGCAGCGACATGAGCGGCCGGGCCGGCAGGTCGTGTCCTGTGTCGCGGACGAGCCCGGTGGCCAGGGCCCGCTCGAGCTGCCACGGGTGCACGGGCAGCAGCGGCGGCCTCGGCGCCCCGCCGGTGCGCCACCTGCCGGCGGGGACCTCGACGATGCGGAGCCGGACCGTCGGACGGTGCTCCGGCGCATACGCCAGGACGTCGGCGGTGCTCATCCCGATCCTGGTGCGGCAGCACGGATGCAGCGGATGCCCGTCGACGACGGACTGCTCGACCGAGGGAAGATCGTCGTCGCGCGCCGTGGCAGAGCCGGCAGAGCCGGCGGCGAGGCCCAGGGCGAGGTTGGCCACGCTGTTGTCCAGCTCCCGGACCAGCCGGTCGGTGTCCCCCGCGGGGCGCAGCGACTCGATCAGCCGGGCGGGATGGGTGAACCCCTGGCCGTCGGCGACCACTTCGGCGGGCACCGGCCCGTGCATCAGCGGGGGCGGCGAACCGAGACGCTCCGCGGCGACCAGGCGCTCCCGCCACAGGGCCCCCCACAGGCGGCGCATGACGCCGGCGCGGGCCGCGGGAAGCGCCGCGACGTAGGCGTCGGCCAGGTCGGGGCGGTGTCGCCGGAGTGTGTGCATGGTCGTCGTCTCGTCTGGTGCCACCAGCGGTTCCACACTCTAATCCTAGCATCCTAGGACGCCTTGGACGATGTGCCTGACGGCACATTTGAAAACCCCTGTCTACGACAGGGGAGCGCGAGGCCGGACGGACGCGTGGGACCCGCGTCATCCGATCGGCCGGACTTGTCGCTGCGGTCTACGGGCTGCCCGTTCACCTGCGCAAATGCTGTGATGTACGGGAGGATCAGCGTGGAGCACGGACGCTTCGGGAGGCACCACATGGAGATTCGACAGTTGTCGTCGGGCACGCACGCCGCAGTGCAGAACAAGACGACGAACACGCCGGCCGTCGAGCCGGTCGCACCGCCGCCGAAAGGTGGGCTGCCAGGGTCGCAGCAGGTGCTGAGTCAGCTGACACCGGGTGATCGCGCGGCGATCTCCGGGCTCACCGGGTATCACCTGTCCCCGACGGGGGCGGTGACGAACGTCGGCGGAATGCCGCCCTGGTCGTTCATCATGGCGTTCGCCGCGTCGCGCACCGCCGCGCAGCCGGTCGAGGACGCCGAGGCTTCGAAGAGCGTGACCGCCGCCGAGCACGTGGACGTGACGGTGTAGCTGCGGGTGTACGAGCCGGGCGTCGGGCACTGTCGCGGGTGTAGGTGACCTGGTCGACGGTTGGAGACGACGATGCGGTCGAGGGCGCAGTGGGTGGCGCCTGAGTCCGCGGCCCGGCAGAGCACCACCGGGGAGCGCTGATCCCCGCTTGAGACGTGCGCCGCCGACCGTGTTGGTCGGCGGCGCCTCTTTGCGTGTGGGTGGGTGCGCTGGCACGCCGACGGCCTGCGCACCCGGTTCCAGCTTAGGGTTCTGGTATGACTCAGGAGCCGGTTACGTTGTGGCGGGGTGTCGCGGTCGCGTTGGTGACGCTGTTCGCGGAGGACGGTTCGGTGGATCTGGCGGCCACCGCGGCGCATGCCGAGCGGTTGGTGGCGTCGGGTGTGCGGGCGGTGCTGGTCGCGGGGTCGACGGGTGAGGCGGACGCGCTGAGCGACGGTGAGCGGGTGGCGCTGGTGTCGGCGGTGCGTCAGGCGTGTCTGGGGGTGCCGGTGATCGCGGGTGCCGGTGGTGCGTGGTCGGGTCCGGCGGCGGAGCTGACGGCGGCGACGGTGGCGGTGGGTGCGGATGCGGTGCTGGTGGCGCCGCCGCGCCGGCCGGGTGATCTGCGGGTGTTCTACGAGCAGGTGGTGGCGGCGGCGGACGGTCGTCCGGTGCTGGCGTATCACTTTCCGGGGGTGGCGGGTGGTGCGGTGCCGTTGGAGGTGTTGCCGTCGCTGCCGGTGGCGGGGTTGAAGGATTCGACGGGGGATCCGGAGCGGTTGCTGCGGTTGCTGGTGGAGTGGGACGGCGCGGTGTATGTGGGGTCGTCGGCGTTGGTGTCGGCGGCGGGGATGCTGGGTGCGGCTGGGGCGATCCTGGCGGTGGCGAATGTGGCGGCGGAGGATTGTGTGGCGGCGTGGGAGGGTGATGCGGCGGCGCAGTTGCGGTTGGTGGGGCCGCATGTGGCGGCGAAGTCGGCGTTTCCGCATGGGTTGAAGCGGTTGGTGGCGGCGCGGTTCGGCACGTCGGCGGCGGCGCGGATGGGTTAGCGGGTTACGGTCCGGTTTCGGAGTGTAAGATTCTGCGCCGATGTGTTGACCGGGGGTCTTCGGGCGCATTTCGATGGGTGGATGAGTAACCACAGCGTGGTGGTGGAGCGGTCGAAGCTTGTCCTGTCGATGTTGACGGCGGTCGACCGTCGTGACTGGGGTGATCTGGCGGGTCTGGTCACCGATGATGTGGTGTACCACCGGCCGGGTTGTCCGCCGATCGAGGGTGCGGCGGCGTTCGTGGAGTTCTATCGGCGGCGGTGCATCGTGGCGTCGGGCCGGCACTCGGTGGAGCGCTGGGTGGAGGACGACGGTCAGGTGTTCTGCTGGGGCCGGTTCGAGGGTGTGACGCATGCGGGTGTGCCGTTGAATGAGCTGTTCGCGGACTGGTTCGAGGTCCGTGACGGTCGGGTGGCGCGCCGGCGGACGTTCTTCTATCGTCCGGCGATCTAGGCGTTGCTGTGGTCAGGGGCCGGGGGTGTGTTCCCCGGCCTTTGGCTTGGTGGTCGGTGGTGGTCGTGGTTGGTTGACGCCTGTGGGGTCGGCGGTTGGTGGGGTGTCGACGTCCCAGCCGCCGTGGTGCCACATCCAGACGTGGGCGTATCGGTCGATGATGGGTGTGCGGTGCCAGATGCGGACCCATCGTGGGACGCGTTCGAGGCGGGGGCGGATGCCGCCGGGTGGTGTCCAGTTCCAGGCGGGCATGGTGCCGGTGGGTGCGGTCCATCCGCCGGGGGACGGTGTGCCGTGGTGCTCGTTTGTGTCCATGGGGTCAGTGGGTGTCGAGGTCGCGGCGCAGGGCGGTGGCGGTGTGGGAGTCGCCGGTGCGGGTGAGGGTTTCGGGGGTGCCTTGGAAGGTGATGGTGCCGCCGGCGGTGCCGGCTTCGGGGCCGAGGTCGATGATCCAGTCGGCGTGTTTGATGACGTCGAGGTGGTGCTCGATGACGATGACGGTGTTGCCTCGGGTGACGAGCCGGTCGATGATGCGCAGCAGGTGGGTGATGTCGGCCAGGTGGAGGCCGGTGGTGGGTTCGTCCATGACGTAGACGGTGCCGGTGGTGGTGAGGTGGGTGGCGAGTTTGACGCGTTGGCATTCGCCGCCGGAGAGGGTGCTGAGTGGTTGGCCGAGGGTGAGGTAGCTGAGGCCGACGTCGGTGAGGGCTTGTAGTGCGGGTTGGATGTTGGGTTCGGTGAGGAAGGTGGCGGCTTCTTCGGTGGTCATGTCGAGGATGTCGGCGATGGTGCGGCCGCGGAGGTGGTGTTGGAGGACTTCGGGTTTGTAGCGTCGGCCGGCGCAGTCCTGGCAGGTGGTTTTGAGTGGTGCCATGAAGGCGAGGTCGGTGTGGATGGTGCCGAGGCCTTGGCAGGTGGGGCAGGCGCCTTTGGAGTTGGCGCTGAAGAGTGCGGGGTCGGTGTTGTTGGTCTTGGCGAAGAGTGCGCGGATGGGGTCCATGATGCGGGTGTAGGTGGCGGCGGTGGATCGGTTGCTGGTGGCGAGCGGGGTCTGGTCGATGGTGATGGCGGTGGGGTGCTGGGTGAGGAATGCGTGGTTGATGAGGGAGCTTTTGCCTGAGCCTGCGACGCCGGTGATTGCGGTGAGGACGCCGGTGGGGATGTCGACGGTGATGTTTTTGAGGTTGTTGGCGGTGGCGTCGGTGATGGTGAGGTGGCCGGTGGGGGTGCGGACGGTGGTGTTGAGTGGTGGTCGGTGGCGCATGTGCCGGCCGGTGGGGGTGCGGGCGTATGGGAGTGCTTCGAGGGTGCCTTCGTAGACGATTTCGCCGCCGTGGATGCCTGCGCCTGGGCCGAGGTCGATGATGTGGTCGGCGATGTTGATGACGTCGCGGTCGTGTTCGACGACGAGGACGGTGTTGCCTTTGTCGCGGAGGTCGCGGAGGTGGGTGTTGAGGCGGGTGATGTCGTGTGGGTGCAGGCCGGTGCTGGGTTCGTCGAAGATGTAGAGCATGTCGACGAGTGCGCTGCTGAGGTGGCGGACGGTTTTGACGCGTTGGGCCTCGCCGCCGGAGAGGGTGTTGGTGTCGCGGTCGAGGGTGAGGTAGCCGAGGCCGATGTCGATGAGGTGCCGGACGCGGGTGAGGAGGGCGGTGGTGATGGGTGCGGTGGTTTCGTCGGTGAGGAGTCGGAGGACGGCGACGAGTTCGGTGGCTTCCATGGCGGTGAGGTCGGTGATGGCGTAGCCGTCGATGCGGCAGTTGCGGGCTGCTTCGTTGAGGCGGGTGCCGTGGCAGGTGTCGCAGGTGGGTGTGGTGGTGCGGGGTCGTGGGGTTTTGGTGGTTGAGGGGGTGTGGCCGGTGCCGTGGCAGTGGGGGCACATGCCGCGGGGGTCGTTGAAGGAGAGGGTGTTGGCGGGGCCGGGGTGTGGGTGTGCGGCGTGGGAGTAGAGGAGGCGGAGGGTGGCGTTGATGTCGGTGGCGGTGCCGACGGTTGATCGGGGGCCGCCGGTGAGTCGTTTCTGGTCGACGATGACGGCGGCGGAGAGGTTGTGGATGCTGTCGAGGTCGGGTCGTGCGTGGTCGGGGAGGCGGGTGCGGGCGAATGCGGTGAAGGTGTCGTTGAGTTGGCGTTGTGCTTCGGCGGCGATGGTGTCGAGGACGAGGGATGTTTTGCCGGATCCGGAGACGCCGGTGAAGACGGTGATGGCGTGTTTGGGGATGTGGACGGTGATGTTTTTGAGGTTGTTCTGCCTGGCTCCGGTGACGGTGATCCGGTTGGGTCGGGTGTCTGGGGCGAGGTCGAACAAGGTGGTGCTCCTCGGTTGATGTGTCTGGTGGTTATGGGGTGGGGAGGTGGAGTTCGGCGAGGACGGCGCGGTGGTCGCTGCCGGGGATGGTGCGGGTGTGGACTTCGCCGATGCCGATCCGTTGGTCGGCGAGGATGTGGTCGAGGGTGACCCAGGGGACGATCCGTTGCCGGCGCCATCGGCGGAACGGCCAGGTGGGTGCGAGGCCGAGTCCGCGGGTGGCGGCGGCGTCGCGGTAGCCGGTGCGTAGGAGGCGGCGCAGTGGTGCGTGGTCGAGGGTGGCGTTGAAGTCGCCGAGGAGGATCTGTGGGATGGGTCCGCCGGCGTGGGGTTGGTCGGCGAGGTTTTGTGCCCAGCAGGTGACCTGTCGTGGTCGTGGTGCGCAGGGGTGTGCGGATTCGATGCGGACGGGTCCGGCGTCGGGCACGTGCATGGTGGCGGCGGCCTGGAGCATGCCGCAGGGGTGTCGCCGGGTTTGTGCTGGGGTGAGTGGGTGGCGGCTGAACAGGCCTGAGCCGTTTCCTGAGCCGGCGGGGTGTGCGACGCGGTAGGGCAGGAGTCCGTCGATGCCGGCGGTGTCGAGTGCGTGCAGTGCCCGGGTGGTGAGCTCCTGGACGGCGAGGACGTCGATGTCGTCGAGTTTGACGCGCTCGACGAGGGCGGGCATGTCGCCTTGGTCGTAGAGGATGTTGGCGGTCAGGACGCGGAGCCGGGCGCCGCCGGTCGGGGTTTTGGTGGCGAGGAGGCGTGGTGCGATGGTGGCGGTGAGTGCTGCCCAGGCGAGGAGGCAGATGATCCATGGGCCGGTGGCGCCGGCGGTGCCGGCGGCTGCGGCGGCGAGGAGCGCGGTGGGTGCGGCGTATGGGGTGAAGGCGATGAGCTGGACGAGGGGTGAGCCGCGTTCGATGCCGGTGAGCCGGACGGCGGTGTAGACCGCCAGGATCGTTGCTGTGCCCCACCACACCACCGCCGTGACCATGTCGCCGAACCTACCTGGGTGGTGTGACAGTTTCCGCGAGTCGCCGCTCCAGTGGGGTGCGGAACCGTGGGGTGACGCGGACGGTGCCGATCCATGCGGCGAGCTGGTCGGCGGCGGCGCGGATGTCGGCTGCGTCGGCTGCTGTGGTGGTGGTGGGGTCGAGGAGTTCGACGGCGATGTGGCCGGTGGTGGTCTGTGCCCAGCCGCCGGCGACTTTGCCGTTGATCCAGATGGTGGGGCCGGGGTTGCCGGTGCGGTCGAAGAGGGCGGGTGCGTGGGGGCCGAGGTACCAGTCGCGGCCGGCCCAGCCCATCATGGTGGGGTCGAGGGCGGGTAGGAGTGCCACCCAGCGGGGTGGTTCGGGGACGTTGTCGAGGTCGTCGGCGAGGACGAGGCCGGTGGCGCCGCTGTCGAGGGTGACGGTTTCGACGTCGAGGGCGGCGATGGCGGCGCGGGTGTGGGTCGTCGTCCATCCGGTCCACCATTTGAGGTCGTGGATGGTTCCGGGTCCGTATCGGGAGAGCCAGTGGTGGGCGAGGGCGGCGCGGGCCGTGGCGGGGTCGATGGTGGGGAGTGGGCCGGGGAGCCAGCCGTCGAGGGTGTGCCAGGTGTATTGGCTGCTGGTCCAGGTGCCGTTGGGGCGGCCGCGGACGATGCGTCCTTGGGCGGCGAGGAGGAGCAGGACGCGGCTGGTGACGTACTGGTTGCCTTGTGGGAAGACGAGTTCGGTGCGGAGGCGGGGTTCGTCGGCGGCGAGTTGTGCGGCGGTGGCGGATCCGCCGCGGGCGAGGAGGGCGGTGTGGGTGGCGGTTTCGACGTCGGTGAGCCAGTCGGCGTCGCCGGCGCCGCATTGGTGGAGGTGTTTGATCAGGAGGCGGCGTTGTTCGGCGGCGATGGCGGTGGAGGCGGCGGCGTGGATGGTGGGGGCGGTGGTGGTGGGGACGACGAACATGGTGCGGCGCATGCCGAGCATGCGTAGGAGGGTGCGTCGGGTATAGAGGGCGTCGTCGATGCCGGCGTGGGTTCTGGCGTGGGCGGCGAGGTGGACGGTTGCCGCGTCGGTGGCGTGCAGGGCGACGAGGTTTTCGGTGGCGGTCTCGGCGGTGGGGGCGGGTTGGGCGAGGTTGTGCCGCCAGGCGAGTCTGGCCCGGCGTTGGGTGTCGGTGATGTGGACGGTCACCGGGTCGACGATAGTCAGCGGCGCAGTGAGTCGACGTAGAGCGTGATGAGGATCAGCACGACGACCGCCAGGCCGAGGATGATCCAGGTTGTTGCCCCCATGGATTTGACGGTACCGATGTGGGCCCCGGCGGGGCGTCGCACGCGCGGGTGACATAGGGTCCGTGCCGATGTCCACCGCATTCGTCCTGGCGCATACCAGTCTCGCCCCGGTGCCGCTCGTGCCGGAGGTGCGGTTGCGGTTGGCTGATGAGGCGATCGAGTTGTGGCAGGACACGGAGAAGTTCGCGGGTGGGGTGCAGTTGCCGCCGCCGTTCTGGGCGTTCGCGTGGGCGGGTGGTCAGGCGTTGGCGCGGTATGTGCTGGACAATCCGGGCGTGGTGCGTGGGAAGCGGGTCCTGGATGTGGCGGCGGGGTCGGGGTTGGTGGCGATCGCGGCGATGAAGGCGGGCGCGGCGAGGGTCACGGCGGTGGAGATCGATCCGCTGGCGGTGACGGCGATGGTGGTGAATGCGGCGGTGAATGAGGTGGTGGTCGACGCGCGGTTGGAGGATGTCCTGCCGGGCGATGGTGGTGACGCTGATGTGGTGTTGGCGGGGGATGTGTTCTACAGCCGGGAGATGACCGGTCAGGTGTTGGAGTTTCTGGGGCGGGTCGGGGCTCGGGGCGGGTCGTGTCTGGTCGGTGATCCGGGGCGGGCGTATCTGCCGAGGGAGCATCTGGAGCTGGTCGCGGTGTATGACGTGCCGGTGCCGCAGACGTTGGAGGATGCGTCGATGAAGCGGACGACGGTGTGGCGGCCGACCCTGTAAGGCGGGTTCCGGCGGAGGTCGCGGCGGCGGAGGGGGATTTCACCGACGCGTGGCTGAGTAACCGGCGGTTGTCGGCGCATACGCGGGCGGCGTATCGGCGTGATGTGCATCAGTTCCTCGCGTGGTGCGCGGGCCGGGATCTGGATCCGTTGCGGGTGTCGTTTCTGCAGGTGAATGCGTATGCCCGGGATCTGGAGGGCACGGTGGACGCGCGGACGGGGAAGGTGCTGGCGCCGGCGAGTGTGGCGCGGAAGCTGTCGGCGTTGTCGAGTTGGTACGGGTTTCTGCTGCGGTTGCAGGCGATCGCGGTGAATCCGGTGGGTGGCGCGGACCGGCCGAGGGTGGATCGGGATTCGTCGGCGACGGTGGGGTTGACGGGTGGGGAGGTCGACGCGATGTTGGCGGCGGCGGCGGCGCAGTCGGGTCCGAACGCGGCGCGTGATCTGGCGATCCTGGCGTTGCTCGCGGATCTGGGGCTGCGGGTCGGGGAGGTCGTGGCGCTCGACCACGCGGATCTTGGGGTGGAGCGGGGGCATCGGACGGTCCGGTTCGTCGGGAAGGGCGGGAAGCCGCGCCGGCGGGCGTTGACCCCGAACGTGGTCGCGGCGCTGGACGCGTATCTGGGCGGTGGGGCGGGGGGTGCGGGGCCGTTGTTTACGACGTCGACGGGTGGTCGGGTGGACCGGCATGCGGTGTTTCGGCTGGTGCGGCGGTTGGCGCGGGAGGCGGGGGTGCCGGCGTGGGCGCGGTTGTCGCCGCATTCGTTGCGGCATGCGTTCGCGACGTCGGCTCGTGACGAGGGGGTTCCGTTGGAGGATGTGCAGGATGCGATGGGGCATGCTGATCCGCGGACGACCCGCCGGTATGACCGGGACCGGCACAGTCTGGACCGTGATCCGGCGTACATGATCGCGGCGGCGCGGGCGCGGCGGGGAGGTGCGGGGTGATCGGCGGGGTGGTCGTCAGGGAGGCGACGGACGCGGATGTGGACGGGATCGCGGGGTTGCACGCCGACAGTTGGCGGCGGCATTACCGGGGGGCGTACAGTGACGCGTTTCTCGACGGTGATGTGGTCGCGGACCGGCGGGCGGTGTGGCGGTCGAGGTTCGGGGACCGGTCGGGCACCGTGACGCTGGTGGTCGGTGGGCAGGACGAGGATTTGCGGGGTTTTGTGCATGTCCGGTTCGACGACGACCCGCGGTGGGGCAGCCTGGTCGACAATCTGCACGTCGCTGACGGGCACCGCCATCTCGGGATCGGGACGGTGCTGCTGCGCGCCGCCGGCGACGCGGTGCGGGCCGGGGCGGCGGCGCAGCGGCTGTATCTGTGGGTGCTGGAGCAGAACACCGCCGCGCAGCGGTTCTACCGGGCGCGTGGCGGGGTGCTGGTCGGGTCGGAGCGGGTCGGTTCGGCTGGTGGGGTGCCGGGCAGGTTGTGCGGGACGCCGGTGAAGCTGCGGGTGGCGTGGGCGACGGCTCAGATCAGTTGATCGAAGTGGGTGTGCAGGTCCGCTGAGGCGTCCGTGCCGCTGAGCCGGCGTTGCGTCCACAGCGACGCGAGGAGCGCGGGCCGGTCGTCGCCGCGGTCGGCGGCCCAGGTGGCGTGTTCGAGCAGGAGCGCGGCGGTGAGGGTGTTGCCGAGCCGGAGGGCGAGTTCCCGGGCTGCGGCGATGACACGTTCGGAGCGGGGGTCGGCGGCGGCTGCTGCGACGTCGGCGGTGAGGCGGCGGGTCGCCGCGGCGACGGTGTCGGCGACTCCTGGGAGGCGGGACGCTGCGGCGCCGGCGGCGGTTTCGGCGCGGTGCAGCAGCGGGCGGGCGCCGTCGCCGGTGAGGGCGCGGAGCACGTCGATGGACAGGACGTTGGTGGTGCCTTCCCAGATCGGCAGGACCTGCGCGTCGCGGAGCAGTCGGGGGATGCCGGTGTCCTCGACGTAGCCGGCGCCGCCGAACGCTTCGAGGTATTCGCTGGCGGAGGCGACGGCGAGCCGGCCGGTGACGAGTTTGGCGAGGGGCGCGACGATGCGGAGTTCGGCGCTGGTGGGGTCGGCGCCGAGGAGGGTGAAGGCGTGGGCGGCGAGGGCGTAGGCGCCGGCGGCGTCGACGGCGAGCCCGCCGAGGGTCGCGCGGTGCAGCGGGTTGCCGGCGAGGGCACCGCCGGCGATCTGCCGGTTCGTGGCGTAGCTGAGGGCGTGTTCGAGGCCGCGGCGCATGCCGGCGGCGGCCGCGGCGGCGTTGTGGAGGCGGGTGACGACGACGAGGGTCATCATTCTGGCGAGGCCGGGTGTTTCGGGGTCGCCGAGGGGGATGGCGGGGACGTCGTCGAGGCGGACCTCGCCGGTGGGGACGGCGCGGGTGCCGAGTTTGTCTTTCAGGCGGAGGATCTGCAGCCCGTCGGCGGGGCCGGTGCCGGCGGTGGCGTATCGGGGGACGAGGAACGGTGCGAGGTTGCGGCTGCCGGGGCCGGCGCCGTCGGGGCGGGCGAGGGCGACGGCGATCGCGGAGTCGATCGCTGAGCAGAACCATTTGTCGCCGGTCAGGGTCCAGGTGCCGTCGGGGTGGCGGCGGGCGCGGGTGGTGGATCGGGCGATGTCGGAGCCGCCTTGGGTTTCGGTCATCCACTGGCCGCTGGTGACGGCGGTCGACGGGTCGGTGGAGGTGAGCCGGGTGAGCCATGGCGAGCCGGGGTCGGTGGTGGTGAGGAGGGCGGCGGCGCCGTCGGCCATGGCGACGGGGCAGGAGAACGTCGCGGATTCGGGGCCCCACAGGTGGAGCAGGGCGTGCTGGACGACGCGGGTGCCGGCGCCCCAGGTGTGGTGGGCGTCGCTGGTGTACGGGAGTGCGACGACGGCGTGCCGGGCCGCCGACGCCCGCAGGGTCTCCCATCCGGCGGCGACGTCGACGCGTTCGATGCGGGCGCCCCACGGGTCGAACCGGGTGAGGGTCGGTGGGTGCGTTTCGGCGTCGTGGTGGGCGGCGCGGAGCGGGCCGAGGACGTCGGCGGCGAGGTCGGTGAGGCGGGTTTTCGCGGCGGCGTGCCCGGCGGGGCCGAGGAGCCGGTCCAGCCAGCCCTGCAGTTGCCAGTCGCTGGTGTACGGGTCCCGTAGTGCCGGACCGGCCTGCACGAATCGCGTCATCCCCGAAGGTTACCGTCCGGTAATAGGGTTAGACGAGGCGGAGCTGGCCCTCCGCCCGGGCTGCGGGGCCGAGGTCGCCGACGCGGTGGTGGCGGCGGCACAGGACCTGGTAGCGGACGTCGGTCTCCTGCGGGGAGGCGTCGGGGGAGTCGTCGTTGGACGTGTCGCCGATGACGACCTGGTCACCTTCGCGGGCGATGCCGCCGTTGACGACGCGGGCGTTGAGCAGGCCCGGCCGGCCGCACCAGCACAGGACCTCGACCTGGACGCGGGTGACCTCGTCGGCGAGTTCGAACAGCCGCTGCGCCGCCGGGAACAGGCTGGTGCGGAAGTCGGTGGCCAGCCCGAACGCGTACACGTCGACGTCGGAGGTGTCGACGAGGTCGGCGAGCTGTTCGATCTGCGCGACGGTGTAGAAGCTGGCCTCGTCGCAGATGAGGTAGTCGACGCGGATGCCCTGTGACCAGCGTTGCCGGACCAGGGCGCGGATGTCGAGGTCGGCGCCGACGTCGACGGCTTCCTTCCCGAGCCCGATGCGGGTGGAGAGGCGGCCGGGGCCGGCCCGGTCGATGGTGGTCAGGACGAGACCGCGGCGGCCCTGCCTGGCGTGGTTGTAGTCCATCTGCAGGGCGAGGGTCGACTTGCCGCAGTCCATCGGACCGTAGAAGAACTTCAGGGAGCCACCGCGTCGTAGCCGGCTGTCACCGGCGGCGATGCAGGCGGTTGGGTCTTCGTCGTCGAGGGCGGGAACGGAGGACGTCACGGGAAGGCACCCTACTAAAACGCTACGGCGGTGGCAGGGCGGCGAGCGCCGCCCGGACCTCGTGCCGTTCCGGGGTGCCCATCGCCTCGAACAGGTCCAGGGCGGTGGTGAGCCGGTCCCGGGCGAGCCGCGGGTCGGTGGTGCACAGGCCGAGACCCCGGTAGGCGCGGGCCTGCTCGTAGCGGTGCTGGATGCGCATCGCCCGTTCCAGGACCCGGGCGTGGACGAGTTTGCCGTCCTCGAGCCGGCCGAGGGTCCGCAGGGCTTCGCCGTAGGTGTTGCCGGACAGGCACGCGGCGGTCGGGTCGAGGTGCTGCCCGTCGTCGTAGGCGGTGCGGAGCAGTTCCAGGCCCTCCTCGACGTCGCCGAGCGCGACGAGGGACGCGCCGATGCCGGCGCGGGCCTCGATGTCCGCGCCGGGGCCGGCGTCGTCGCCGAGCTGCCGCCGCGCCCACGACAGGATCCGGACCGCCTGCCGGTGCTGGCCGAGACGGGCGCGGGTGGTGCCGAGTTCGACCGCGCCGACAGCGCTGGACCAGGTGATCCGGTTCGCGCGGCCGTACGCGACGATCCGCTGCGCGACGAGGACCGCCTCGTCGAAGCGGCCCAGCGCGCGCAGGAGCCCGGCGAGGGCGGTCCACTGGACGCTGACCTGCCAGCGGTCCTCACCGGCGTGCAGGGACCGTTGCGTCAGGGTGAGCGCCTCATGGAACCGGCCGACGTTGAGGTACACGAACGCGAGGTTCGACTCGGCGCGGACCCCCCACCGTGGGTGGCCGACGAGGCGTTGCAGGTGCGCGGCGGCGGCGTTGAGGTCGCCGCCGCGGGCGAGCGCGGACGCGAGATAGTTGTGGCTCATCGCGGTCAGGTCCGCGTCGCCGAGCGCTTCGGCGGCGGTGAGGGCGCGGCGGTGCAGGTCCAGGGACACGTCGTTCATCGAGTTGCGGAACAGGTACGCCCACAGGGCGCGGGTGAGCAGGACCGTGTACCGGTGCCGGTGCAGCCGGTCGGCGAGGTGCGCGACCCCGACGACGTTGCCCCATTCCAGGTGCAGCCACTGGCGGGAGTCGAGCATGCCGGTGAACACGGGGACGTGCGGGCCGACGGTGGTGAAGTCGACCGGGTCCCGGTCCCGGTTGTTCTCCCACACCTTCGTCGCCGCGGCGGCGGCGTGCAGGTAGAAGTCGAACATGCGGACGGTCGCCGGGTCCCGTTCGGGGTCGGTGCCGGCGAGGTGCGCGGCGTATTCGCGGAGCAGGTCGTGGAACCGGAACCGGCCGGCGACGGGTTCGTTGAGCAGGTGCGCGTCGACGAGCTGCGCGAGGAGGTCGTCGGTGTCGCCGGACGCGTCGAGGGCGGCGGCGACCCGCAGCGACAGTTCCCCGGCGGGGTGGACGCCGAGGAGCCGGAACAGCCGTTGCGCCGGTGGCGGCAGCTGCCGGTAGGACAGTTCGAACGCGGCGTGCGGGGACCGGCCGTCGACGTTGAGGTCGACGGGGGCGGGTTGGGCGCGGCGGAGCCGGTCGGCGAGGTCGGCGACGGTCCACGACGGGCGGTGCGCGAGCCGGGCGGCGGCGAGCCGCAACGCGAGCGGCAGGTATCCGCACAGGTCGGCGACCTGCGCGGTCGCGGCCGGGTCGGCGACGGCGCGGGCCCCGACGACGGCGGTGATCAGCCGGTGGGCCTCGGCGGGGGTGAGCACGTCGAGGGAGACGGGGTGGACGGCGTCGAGGCCGGCGAGGCGGCGGCGGCTGGTGACGATGACGAGGCTCGCCGACGCGCCCGGCAGCAGCGGCAGGACCTGTGTGGGGTCGGCGGCGTTGTCGAGGACGACCAGGACCCGCCGGTCGGCGAGTTCGCTGCGCCACCGGGCGACGCGTTCGTCGGGGTCGGCGGGGATCCGGGCGGGTTCGACGCCGAGGTGGCCGAGGAGCAGGCCGAGCGCGTCGTGGGGTGGCAGCGGCGGCCGGTCGCTGTGGGCGCGGAGGTCCAGGAACAGGCGGCCGTCGGGGTAGCGGCCGGCGACGCGGTGCGCGACGTGGACGGCGAGGCTGGTCTTGCCGACCCCGGCCATCCCGTCGACGCACACGACGACCGGCATCCCCCTAGACCCGGTGTCGCTGCCGGTGTCGCTGCCGGTGGTGGCGGCGACGAGTTCGGCGATCAGGTCGTCGCGGCCGGCGTAGTCGGCGACCTCCCGCGGCAGCGTCCACGGCCGCGGCGGCACCGCCACGGCTGGTGCGGTCGCGGCGATGGCGGCGGCCGGCAGGCCGTTCGGTGGGGTGGACGCGTCCGGGTTCGGTTGCAGCAGGTCGTGGTGCAGCCGCTGCAGCTGGTCGCTGGGCGCGAGACCCAGGTCGTCGTCGAGGGCCCGGGCGAGCCGCCGGTACACGGCCAGCGCGTCAGCGGTCCGGCCGACCCTCGTCAACGCCGTCATCAGCTGCCCCGTGAGCCGCTCCCGCAGCGGGTACTGCTCGACGAGGGCGGTCAGCTGCCCGATCAGCTCCGCGTGCAGGCCGAGGCGCAGCTCGACGTCGACGCAGTCCTCCAGGGCGGCGTCGCGGCGTTCCTCGAACGCGACGGCGTGCGCCTGCACCGCGGGGCTGTCCACACCCGCCAGGGCCGGGCCGCGCCACAGGTCCAGCGCGGCCCGGAACCGTGTCTGGGCCTCCTTCAGGTCCCCGGCCGCGGCGGCGGTACGGGCCGCGGCGACCAGGGCGGTGAACGCGACCGTGTCCAGGTCACCGTCGGCGACGTCGGCGCGGTACCCGGCGGTGTCGGTGCGGATCAGGTCCGGCAGCAGCCGGCGCAGCCGCGACACGCACGTGTGCAGCTGCGCCCGCGCCGTCGCCGGTGCCGCGTCACCCCAGACGGCGTCGACGAGCCGGGCCATGGACACGACCCGGTTCGGGGTGAGCAGCAGCATCGCGAGGAGGACCCGGTCGCGGGCCGCGGGCACCTCGACCTGCCGGCCGTCCGCGCCGACACCGACGTCGACCGCGAGGGGACCCAGCAGCCGGTACCGCACCAGGGGAATCTATCGCTACAGGCGTGCCGGTGGCGTGTTCCCCGCCTGCTCGATCGCCTTGCGCATCGGCACCGCGAGGAGCGCGACGAACCCGACGACGAAGAACACCAGCAGCGAGATGATCGCGACCCGGTACGAGCGGGTCATGTCGTAGGCGAGCCCGAACAGCAGCGGCCCGAGCCAGCTGGTGCCCTTGTCGGAGATCTCGTAGATGCCGAAGTACTCTCCTTCGCGGCCCTTCGGGATCAGCTGCGAGAACAGCGACCTGGACAGTGCCTGGCTGCCGCCGAGGACCAGGCCGATACCGCCGCCGAGCGCGACGAACAGCAGCGGCTCCTTCGCCGGCAGGAAGTACGCGATCACGATGATCACCGTCCACAGGACGAGACTGCCGAGCAGCGTCTTCCACGCCCCGTACCGTTTCGCGAGCCACCCGAGCAGCAGCGCCCCGGCGAACGCGAGGAACTGCACCATGAGGATCGTCGGGACGAGGACGTCGTCGGACAGCAGGAGCTCTTTCGTCCCGTACTGGCTGGCCAGGGCGATCACGGTCTGGATGCCGTCGTTGTAGACGAGGTACGCCACCAGGAAGAACAACGTCAGCGGGTACGCCTTGAGGGAACGCAGGGTGTGCCACAGCTGTTTGAACCCGTCGGTGAGCCGGTTCACGCCGGCGGGCGGCGGGTCCAGCAGCGGCCGGTTCCGCAGCCGGATGAGCGGGATCGTGGTGAACCCGGCCCACCACAGGCCGGCGGACACGATGCTGTACCGGGCGACCTCCCCGGTGGTCATGCCGAGGGAGTCCTTCATGAGGACGGCGGCGACGTTGAGCAGCAGCAGCAGGCCACCGCCGAGGTAGCCGAACGCCCACCCGAAGCTCGACACCCGGTCGCGGTCCTCCTCGGAGGAGATCTGCGGCAGGAACGAGTTGTAGACGACGACGGACGCGCCGAAGGAGATGTTCGCGATCAGGAACAGGACGGCGCCGAGGAGGTACCGGTCGCCGGTGAGGAACAGCATGCCCGCCGTGGCCGCCGCGCCGAGGTACGCGAACAGGGCCAGGAGCTGCTTCTTGCGCGGGGACCGGTCCGCGACCGCGCCGACGACCGGCAGGACGAACACGGTCAGGAACACCGACAGGCTCACCGTGTACGGGAACAGGGCGCCGGGGGCGATGGCGATGCCGAGCGGGTGGATGACGGCGTCGTCGCAGGCGTCGTCGACGCAGCCGGCGGCCTTCTCCGCGATCGACGTCAGGTACGGGCCGAGGAAGACGGTGACGACGGTCGTGGAGAACGCCGAGTTCGCCCAGTCGTAGAAGTACCAGCCGACCCGTTCACGTTTCGTGCTGAGCTGCGACCCTTCGGGTGGGTCGGGGGTCAGCGCGGGCGTCTCTGGTGTCTCGGCAGCGGACACGGCGGCCTCTCCTAGGCGGGGCTGGGCCAGATGCCGCGGCGCTGGTACACGTCGCGGAGCACCTCGATGTGATCGGTCATGATGCCATCAACACCGAGGTCCAGGAAGTGCCCGATCTGGGTGGCGTCGTCGATCGTCCACAGGTGCACCTGCAACCCGAGGCGGTGCGTGTAGTCGATGAACCGGCGCCCGGCGAGGGTGAGCCGCCCGTACCTGGGCGGGATCTGCACGGCGACGACACTGCTCGGGAGTTTCACCGGCCGGCCGGTCAGCGACCCGGCGTACAGGGCGGTCACCTCCCGCATCCCGACGGACGTCGCGACCTGCGGGCCCGCGGCGGCGCGGATGCGGCGCAGCCGGGCGGAGGAGAACGACGCGAGCAGCACCCGGTCCTGCGCGGCGGCACGCCGGACGGCGTCGAGGGTCGGGGTGACCGCCGCGTCGGACTTGCAGTCGATGTTGAACCGGACCTGCGGCCACGCGTCGAGGACCTCGTCGAGGCGGGGTACCGCCGCCGCGCCACCGACCCGCAGGGTCTGCAGGTCGGCCCAGCGCACGTCGCTCATCCGGCCCGGGCGGCCCAGCAGCCGGTGCAGGGTGTCGTCGTGGAAGACGACCGCGACCCCGTCGGCGGTCGCGTGGGTGTCGGTCTCGATGTACCGGTAGCCGAGCTCGACCGCGCGGGCGAACGCCGCTGTCGTGTTCTCGTCACCGTCGGCGGCGCCGCCACGGTGGGCGAAACCGAGCGGTCCTGGCAGGTCAAGATAGGCCACGCCGACAGTATGTCGTGATCTTCTGCTGCGGTTGCGTAACGGCGGGTTACCTGTGGCTGGCGTGAAGCCGACATCGGGCTGTCTCAGGGCTTGCCGGGCGACGCAGGGTGTGGATCGGCACAGGTAGGGTGACGCACATGCGCGTGCTCGGCATCGACTTCGGCACGTCGAACACGGTCGCGATGATCCGGACCCCGGATTCACGGATGCGGCCGCTGCTGTTCGACGGTTCTCCTTTGCTGCCCTCAGCCCTGTACTTCAACACCGACGGGAAGGTCCTCGTCGGCCGGGACGCCGAGCGCAACGCGCGCCTCGACCCGGCCCGGTTCGAGCCGAACCCGAAACGTCGCATCGACGACGGGGAGGTGTTCATCGGTGACCATCCGCTGCCGGTCCCGCGACTGTTCGCGCACGTGCTGTCCCTGGTCAACACCGAGGCCCGGCGGCAGCTCGGCGCGGCCCCCGACGAGGTGCGGCTCACCCACCCCGCCCGGTGGGGTGAGCGGCGCCGGTCGCTGCTCATCGAGGCCACCCGCATCTCCGGTCTCGGCACGCCACGGCTGATCGCCGAGCCGGTCGGCGCCGCGTCGTACTTCACGGCCGTGCTCGGCTCGGCGGTGCCGGTCGGGCGGAGCCTCGCCATCTACGACCTCGGCGGCGGCACGTTCGACGCGACCGTCGTGCGGCGCACCCAGTCCGGGTTCGAGGTCCTCGCCGAGGACGGCCTCGCCGACGTCGGTGGTCTCGACTTCGACCACGCGATCGTCGAGCACCTCGGCAAGGTGTATTCGGAGAGCCACGCGGAGAAGTGGGCGTCGATCGCGAACCCGCCGGACGCGAACGCGCGCCGGCAGCGGCGGCTGCTGTACGAGGACGTCCGCGGCGCGAAGGAGATGCTGTCCAGGACCGCGTCGACCGACATCCACCTGCCGTCGCTGGAGGTCGACGCGCACCTGACGCGGGAAGAGCTCGAGACGCTCGTCAAGCCGTATCTGGAGCGGACCGTGTCGTGCCTGCGGCGGGCGATCGAGTCGGCGCGGCTGCAGCCGAAGGACCTCGTCGGGATCTTCCTCGTCGGTGGTTCGTCGCGGATCCCGCTCGCCGCGCACCTGATCCACACGGAGCTCGGGGTGGCCCCGACGACCCTGGAGCAGCCGGAGACCGTCGTCGTGGAGGGCGCCCTGTGCATCGGCGCGCCGTCGGCGCCGGCCCGCGCGTCGGGGACGCCGCAGACCGTCACCCCACGGCCGATGCAGCAGCCGGTCCAGCAGCAGCGGCCGGTGTCGGCGGTGCCGGTGTCCCCGGCGATGAACCGGCCGCCGATCCAGCCGCCGCCGGTGCAGCAGCGCCCGCCGGTCCAGCTGGTCCGCCAGCAGCCGCCCGTGCAACTGGTCCGCCAGCAGCCACCCGTGCAGCAGCAGCCGCCCGTGCAACTGGTCCGGCAGCAGCCGGTCCAGCAGCCGCCGCCGGTCCAGCTGGTCCGGCAGCAGCCGCCCGTGCAGCAGCCGTACCGTCCGCCGGTGTCGCCGGCGCCGGTGCAGCAGCCTGCCCGGCCGGGTCCGTTCCCGCCGCAGGTGACCCGCCCGGCGCCGCAGCCCGCGCCGCAGCAGGCGGCGGACGAGGGCGAGCGGAACTGGGTCGCCGTCATCATCGTGGTGCTGGTCCTCGTCGCGGTCCTGTTCGTGATCCTGCTGATGACCGCGTTCAACTAGGCACAGCCCCCGGGTTGACCCGGGGGGCATGCGAAAGGCCCGC
This sequence comes from Dactylosporangium sp. NPDC051087, assembly GCF_055586325.1. Taxonomy (NCBI): domain Bacteria; kingdom Bacillati; phylum Actinomycetota; class Actinomycetes; order Micromonosporales; family Micromonosporaceae; genus Dactylosporangium; species Dactylosporangium sp. NPDC051087. The sequence goes on from NZ_JBVJIJ010000008.1 coordinate 198,242, forward strand.
CACGATGATCGTGGCGGGCCTTTCGCGTGACGGTGGACGGTTTACGTGTGCGGGGCCCAGTAGCCGGCGAGGGAGCTCGTCGCCGGGTCCTCGGAGCTCAGCAGGGTGCTCCACGGGTCCGCGCCGAGCGGCACCTCGACACCGTCGTAGCCGGCGAGGTCCGCGGGGTTCGCCGGGTCCGTGTGCGCCGCCGCCGGGTCGTAGGCGGCGGACAGCGACTGGTCGGTGTGCTCGGGGCCGCCGAGAGCGTCGGCGTCGCTCCACGGGAACCCGTCGACGGGCTCCGGCGGGCCGTCCAGGTGCAGCTCCTCCGGGAACGTCGGCTCGGGCCAGCCGTCGGCGTCGCCGTGCAGGTCCGGGTCGCTGCCGTACGGCTCCGCCCCGGCCTCCACCTCCGTGTCCGTGTCGGTGTGGTCGGTGTGGTCGGCGAGGGGTTCGAAGCCGGCGTGCTGCGCCGGGTCGCCGTCGGCCGGGTCGAACCCGCCCCCGTCCAAGCCGTCATGGCCGCCGTCATGGCCACTGTCGTGGCCGCCGTCGTGGCCGCCGTCGTGGCCGTCGGTGTCATGGACGGACTGGTCGTAGGCCTCCGCGGCGTGTTCGGTGCCGAGCGGCTCCTCCAGGTCGTCACCGCCGGTGTGCGGGTCGCCGCCGAGACCACCGAAGTCGTCGTGCGTGTCGAAGCCGCTGTCACCGCCGTAGGCGTGCCCGTCACCGAACCCCTGACCGAACCCCTGTCCGAAGCCGGGGTCGCCATGGTCACCGCCGAGGTCGGCGGTGTCGCCGGTGTCCGGTTCGTCACCGGACTCGGACCATTCCCAGTGCCCGTCCATGATCCAACCCCCTTACGCTTCGGCCGGTGCGTCGGCCGCGTCCGCGGGTGCGTTCGGCGCCAGCGCCCGTACCCGCACGAGGACCTCGTCAACCTGTTTGATGCGGGCGCGCAGACCTTCCCGTTCGGTGTTCAGCGCGGCCTTGCGCTTCGCCCGCTCCGCCTTGTCCTCCGCGAGGGACTTGTCGATGTTGGCGATGTGCGCGTCGAGCTGCTTCAACCGGCGTTCGATCGCCTCGTCGAGCGCGAGGGTCAGCGCGTACTGCAGGTCCGTGAACCGGTGCATGATCTCGTCGGCGAGCGCGGCGCGGGCCTCACCGAGGACCTCCCGCAGCCACTGCCGGGTCGCGACCTTGTCCGTCATGCTCTTCCGCTTGAAGATCATGTACGCGCCGGCGGCGAGACCGAGACCGATACCGATGACGGGGATGACCAGGCCCGCGCCGGCGACACCGGCGAGACCGATCGCGCCGGCACCGGCCATCGCGCCGCGGCCGGCCATCATCGCCATACCGGCCGACGACATGACGACCATCGCGCCGTCCCCACCACCGCCGTCGCGGCGGGGTTTCGTGCCCAGGGCGTGCCGGAGTTTCGCGTTGAGCTGCCGCAGCACGTGCTGCAGCTCGTTGGGGTGGAACACCTGCGCGAGGACCCGCTCACCGACCTTGCGGAACCGGAACTCCAGGTCGTGCGACAGCCGCACCGACAGCGCGTACAGGGCCTTGTCGACCTCGGCGGGCAGGTCGTTGATGTCGCCGCGGCCGCCCTTGTCGATCTTCTCCATGAACTGTTCCTGCAGCTGCGTCATGTACGAACGCAGCCGGGTGGTGGCCTCCACCCGGGCCCGCTGGGTCTCCGTGGACAGCGCCAGGGACCACTGCCGGGACTCGGTCCGCTTGCGGGTGGCGACCTGCGCGCGTTCTTCCTTGGCGCGTTCGGCGTCCTTCGGGTCCGGGTCGGTCGCCTTCATCCGGTCGCCGAGCTCCTGGTCGACGCGGATGTACTCCGAACGCACCGACCGCAGCACGTTCGCCTGTTGCAGCAGGTGCCCCTTCTTCGCCAGGTCGATGAGGGCGTGCTGCAGCTCCGCGATCCGCGACTCGCGGATCAGCTCACCGGCGGCCTCCTTCGGCAGCGTCATCGCCAGCTCCGCGAGCCGCGCCGACACCGGGAACCACGGCGCGGACCCGAAGCGGGGCGCGTGCGTCTGCAGCTGGCCCTTGTTGTCGGCGAGGATCGTGCGCCAGCCCGGGTACGCGTCGACCTTCGTCAACGCGAACAGCACGAAGTTGACCTTCTTGCTGGCCTCGATGAGGAAGTTCATCTCCGGCTTGGAGAACGGGGAGGACGAGTCGACGACGAACAGCAGCGCCGTCGCCCGTTCCACGGCGTCCATGGCGACCTCGGCGTGCATCGAGTCCAGGCCGCCGGTGCCGGGGGTGTCGGTGAGCGTCAGGTACTGCAGCAGCGGCGCCGAGTGGTGCACCTCGATCCGGCGCGGCGGGCGCATCCCGTCGGGCAGCCGGCCCAGGACGGTGCCCCAGTCCCGCAGGTCGGACAGGTTGATCGGGATCGGGTCCTCACGGCCTGGCACGTACGCGCGGGCGCCGTGCTGCTGGTTGTGCGTGAACTCCAGGTACGACGCGGTCGCGACGGCCGCGTCGACCGGCGACAGGTTCGGCACCCCCATGAGCATGTTCGTGAGGCTGCTCTTCCCGCGTTTCGTCTCCCCGACGACGACGATGCGGGGGCGCTGCACGTCGCGGCGGCGTTCGGTGTCGACGTCCGCCGCCGCGTCCGGGTCGATCTTGCGCAGGTACGCCAGGGACCCGTCGACGCCGGCCTTGAGCAGCTTGCCGAGGGCCGCCTCGGGACTCGGCGGTTTCGGCTTGCCGTTCGCGGGTGGGGCCGCGTTCTCGGTCGAGGTCATCGTGGCTGCTCTCTGCGCGGTTGCGGGCTGGACGTGTGCTGCTGCGCGGGCTGGGCGACGGTCGGGTGGGCGCCGGTCGGGCCGCCCGGGTTACGGGCCGCCTGGTACACGGTGACGATCGGGGCACGCAGCACCCGGCCGTCCCGGTCCAGGTAGCCGGGGACCTCGACGGCGGCGATCGACCCGATCAGCGCCGGGTCCGCGGACGGTGCCGCGCCGCCGGCCTCGTGGTGCGCCGGGTCGAACCGGACCCCGGTCGGCTCCAGGGTCGTGACCCCGGCCTCCGCGAGGGCGGCGCCGAGCCGGTCACCGAGCGCCTTGGACGTGACCCGGTCCCGGACGTAGATCGCGGCCTGCACCAGCGCCCGCCGGTCCTGCTCCGCCGGGCCGGTCCCGTTGCCGCGGGCGGCGACGGGGACCTGGACCTGGCGGGGGCCGCCACGGGTGGACAGCAGCAGGAGCAGCAGCAGGGCCGCGCCGACGAGGAGCGCACCGACGAACGCGGTCGCGGCCGCGGTCACCCCGAACGGTTCCTGCTTCGTGCACGCCGGCGTCGCCGCCTGCACGACGGCAGCGGCGGCGGTGGCCGGCTGCTGCTTCGGCGGCTGCTCGGGGGCGCCGCCGCCACCACCGACGGGGTCGCCGATGCCGACGCCGCCGTTCGCGGTGCTCGGCGCCGCCGCCGGCGCGGTCGTGGCGGTGCTCGCCGCCGGCTGCGCCGGGCAGTCGGGGGCACCGCTGATCAGACCGGTCGCGGCGCCGGTGAGCACGGCGACGATCAGGGCAACAGCCACGGCGACGAGACGCAGGCTGTTGGAGGACGAGAACATTCCCGGCTCCTGGGGGTAGGTGCCTTCAGTTGACACGGGCTTGGCCACGGATACGTTGCGACAGGAGGTAGAAGCCGCGGTGCGCGACGAGCGCGACCCGCGACTGGGACGGGCTGGCACCGGCGACGGCGTAGGCGCGCCAGCGGGTCGCGGCGTCCAACGCGGCCCGGACCATCTGGTCACGGTCGGACCCCTGCAGGTTCAGGATCCAGGCAGGGTCGTTGGACAGGGCGAGGCGGGTCAGTTCGCCTTCCATCTGGTCCGGGAGGTCCACGGCGCCGGTCGTGACGAGCTGCGCCACCTCGAGCAGCCGCAGCCGGTGCGACTCCGGCTGCTGCAGGACCCGTTCGATCGCGTCGCGGAGCAGCTCCCGGTCGTGCGGGCGCTCGGCGTGGCTGGCGATCTTCTCCAGGCTCGACAGGGCCCACCCGGCCTTGATCGCGTCGGTCCGCCACCGGAACGCGTGGTCGAGGGTCTGCCGCAGGCGCGGGAACCCGGACGCCTGGAACAGCATCCGGACGAGCTCACCGGTGGCGAGGTTCGGCTTGTTGACCAGCTGCGCGATCGCGAACGAGATCCCGTACAGGTCGAGCAGGCGCAGCAGCCGCTCCCGCGACTCGCGGGTGATCCCGCACTCACGGGTCGTGAACAGGTCGACGGACGCGAGCAGGACGGTGCGTTCCCCGACGGGCAACGCGGCGAGCTGCCGCAGCGCCTCGCAGTCCGCCGCCGTCAACCGGCCCGCCTCGGTCGTCTCGGCGAGCAGCCCGACGACCGGTACCACGTCCGAGACCACCCGCCGCAGGACCTTCGACTGGTCGGAGGCGAGCGGCGCGACGATCGGCCACGGGTCCTGACCGCCGCCGGCGAGCTTGTCGACCTTGTTGAACAGGCCGAGGGAGTTGATCGGGTTGGACGACAGGCGGGCGGAGATCGACCGGAACGCCTCCAGGGCCTGCACGTCGTCCTCACGCACCGACTGCGTGAACACGTAGATGATCGCCTCGGCGCCGGACAGGGCGCCGGCGGAGTCGGAGTCGAGGTCGTCGTCGATCGGCGCCTCGGAGAACAGGAACCGGCGGGCCTGGTCCGACACGGACGTGTTCGCACTGGACAGGCCGGGCGTGTCGACGACGGTCAGGTCCCGCAGGTGGTCACTGGTCAGGGTCACGTCGACGTAGGCGACGTCGTGACGGGCGACGCCGAGCCGCTGCGGGATCATCCCGGCCTCGTCGAGGGGGAGGCTGACCCGGGCACCGTTGCGTTTGACGACGTCGACCCGGTCGGAGGTGCCGTACCGGAACTGGGTCACGATACGGGTGCACTCACCGACCTCCGTCGGCGCGACCCGCCGGCCGATGAGCGCGTTGACGAGCGTGGACTTGCCGGACTTGAGCCGGCCCGCGATCGCGACCCGCAGCGGCTCGCCGAGCCTGCGGCGCACGTCGACGACCTGCGCCTGGGCGCCGCCGCCGAGCCGGTTGCCGACCTCGGCGCACAGGTCCGCGACCCGGGAACTGAGTGGTCCTGGAGCCACGTCGTCAGCCCCGGACCACGCGCAGGCCGGGACCGGTGCCGCAGCCCGCGTGGCCCGGAAGGTCAGATACGTGCTCCGGGAGACTGATCACCGACTGCGCGAGGCCGATGTGTTCGGCCAGAATGCCGACGTACCCTCGGGGTTCCAAGGGGTGGTCCTCGCTCATTACTCGCTCCCGGGTGGAATCAGACCGTCATGTCACGCACGTACGGCACACACATTACGAATATCCTGCGCGCGCAGGATCCCATGTTCGTGCCACGAATGGAGGCGAGAAGTGCCTGAGGCACCGACTGACGAGCCAGTCGCCGGGACTGGGCCGATTGGCCGGGCGACGGTGGGTGCGGCGGCGTGGCCGCCCGCCGACCTGGTCGCCGCGGCGGTCGACGCCCTGCGTAACCCCGGTCTGGTGGTCATCGCGGGCGCGCCCGGCACGGGCCGCTCCACGGTGCTCAAGCGCCTCGGTGAGACGTTCCGCGGGTCCGTGTTCGCCGGTGGTGCCCTGGCGATGCTGCGTGGTGTGCCCGCTCTGCCGCTGTCGCGGGCGGTGCGGGTGCGACTGCCGTCACATGAGGCGCCGCTGCTCGCCGAGGCCGTCCGGTCCCGGGTCCGTCACGGTCTGCTGCTCCTCGACGACCTGCAGTGGGCGGATCCGCTGACGATCGCCGCGCTCCCGGCGATCGCGGAACACTGTCGGATAGCCGTCACGTTGCGGACCCCGCACCGGCTGCCCGGCGACGCCGAGCAGGTCCTCCGCGCCGCCGCGACCGCGTGGCTGAACGTGCCGGCGATGCCCGCCGACGCCGCCGCGGCGCTCGTGCGGCAGATCGCGCCCGGCGCGACCACGACCGTCGTCGCCGACGTCGTGCGCCGTGCCGGTGGCGTGCCCCTCGCCGTGTCCGCGATCGCGAAGCACGTCGCGCAGGGCGGCACCCCGCTGGACTCCGACAAGGGCCTCGCGTACACGGTCGCCGGCGCCCTCGCCGACCTCAACCGTCCCGCGCGTACCGCGATGGCCGCGCTCGGCCTCCTCGGCCGCCCGGTCACCGCCACCGTCCTCGGTGAGGGCATCGGCGAGCTCACCGCGACCGGTCTGGTCGAGGTCGACGACGCCGGGATCGCCGCGCCGGTGTCGCCGTACACCGCCGAGGTCGCCGCGGGCCTGCTCGAGCCGGCCGAGCGGGTCGCGTTGCACCGCCGGCTCGCCGGGCTCGTCCCGCCCCGTGAGGCGGCCCGGCACCTCGCCGCCGCCGGCGCGTCCGGCGACGCCTACCAGGTCGCGGTCCGCGCCGCCCGGACCGCGGCATCCACCGGCGAACGCGCCGAGCTGCTGCTGCTCGCCTGCGACCTGCCCGGCGTCACCGCGGCCGCCGACGTGCGGCTGGACGCCGCGCGGGCCGCGCTCGCCGCCGGCCGGCCCGGCTCGTGCCTGCGGGTCCTGGACGCCGCCGCCGTCGCCGACCCCGCGATCGGCGCCGTCGGCGCGGTCCTGCGCGGTGAGGCACTGCTGCAGCAGGGCAACGCGGCCGCCGCCGGCGAGGCCGTGAGCACCGTCGGTGACGACGCCGCCGGTGACGTGACCGGCGCCCGTGACCGGGTGCAGCTGCTCGCGACCCTGTCCCGGGACCCCGACGCGGCCCTGACCCGCGCCGAGGAGCTCCTGCGCGTGCACGGGGAGGCACCCGCCCACCCGGGGCTGCGCGCCGCGATCGCCGCCGTCCGCGCCGGCACCCGCCGCCCCGGCTGGGAGTACGGACTGGCGTCCGCGGCGTCCGCGGCGGGGCAGGCCGGTGACGTCCTCGCCGCCCGCTGGTCCGCGTGGCTGCTCGTGGAGACCCTCACCGCCGACGCCCGCCTCACCGAGGCGTCCAACGCCGCCGCCGCGGCCGCCGCCGCGTGCGCGGGGGACCTCGCGTACTCGTGGCAGACCCGGTTCATCGCCGCGCAACTGTGGTGCGACGCGCTGCGCGGCGAGGAGATCGACGAGGTCGTCCGCCGCGCCGGTGACCTCACCGACCGCACCCTGCCGGCCGTCGCCCGCGGGTACGCGGTCGCCGCCGCCAGCCTCGCCGAGGCCGACGGCGGTCTGCTCGCCCCCGCCCGGGCCCGCCTCGAAGCGCTCACCGGCCGCCCGTCCTCGACCGGCCCGGTCCTGGACTGGGTCACCCGCGAGGCCGCCTGGCTCGACGGGCAGCCCGACCGGGCGACCGGCGCCGCCGCGGACCTGTCCGCCCCGCCGCTGGTCGACGGGCTGCGGCGGATCACCGCCAGGTGGGCCGCGTACGACGCCGGGGACAGCGCGTTCGTCGCCGGTGACTCCGGCGACCGGCCCCTCGCCGCCGTCGCCGCCACCCTCGACGCGTGGAAGGCACCGGACCAGTTCGCGTCCGCGGCCGCCGCCTGGCGGGACCTCGCCCGCCGTGAGGAGGTCCGCTGCCTGCTCGCCCAGGGCATCCTCGAAGAGGACGCCGAACGCGCCGTCCCCGCACTGCTGGAGGCCGAACGCCTCGCCGAGGAGGCAGGGCTCGTCGTGCTGCTGGGCCGGACCCGGCGGGCGCTGCGCCGCCACGCGATCCGCCGCGACACCCGCGGCCGCCGCGCCGGCGACGACCTCACCGACCGGGAACGCGACGTGCTGCGGCTCGTCGCCAACGGCGAACCGACCCGCCGCATCGCCGGTCAGCTCGGCATCTCCCGGGAAACCGTCGAAACGCACATCCGTTCCGGCATGCGGAAGCTCGGCGCCCGCACCCGCACCGAAGCCGCCGCACTGGCTATCGAGGAGCTTGGATGAGTAACGGTGTGGTCTTGTGCGTGAGGGCCTGCGCACCGCATCGTTGGCGGATGACACCCGCTGCACCGACCCGGCCCACCGGCCGTGACACCGGTCTGGGCCGCTGATGGCGGGCGACCCCGCACTCGCACCCCGCTACGTCGTCGCGTCCGGCGGCGACGCCACCAGCGTGCTGCGCCGCCTCGCCCGGGCCGGCTGGAGCACCAGGGAAGGGTTCGCGCTCACCGACCAGGCCTGGGACGTCTCCGACGCGCGCCTCGCCCTGTACGGACGCGTCGCCGAGGCCGACACCGCCGAGCTCGCGCTGCTCGCCGCCGCCCGCGGCGCCGGGATCGTCGCCATCTGCGACGCCGGCGGCGACATCGGCCGGGCGCTGCTCGCCGACCTCGCCCGGATCGGTCCCGTCACCACCGACCCCGACGCGGAACTCGGCACCGCCCCCGAGCCGGACAGCGGCGGCCCGACCCTCGCCCCCGAGCAACGCGCCCTGCTCGAACGCCTCGCCGGCGGCGAGACGATCGCCGCCGCGGCCGCCGCGGAGTTCCTGTCGCTGCGCACCGCGAACCGGCGCATCGCCGAGGCCCGCGAGGCCCTCGGCGTCCGCACCACCCGCGAAGCGGTCCTCGCCTACCTGCGCATCAAACGCGAAGGCGGCTGACCTACCCGTTCCGGCCGGCGGGGACGGGACGCAGCCACCGCTGCACCTGCTCCGCCGGCTCCGGCCGCGCGTAGTGGTACCCCTGCGCGATGTCACACCCGAGCCGCCGCAACGCCGCGACCTGCCCCGCGTGCTCCACCCCCTCCGCGACGACCGTCATCCCCAGGTTGTGCCCCAGGTCCACGGCCGAACGGACCAGGACCGCGTCATCGTCGTCGGCGCCGGACAGGTTCACCACGAACGAACGGTCGACCTTCAGCTCGTCGACGGGCAGCTGCCGCAGGTACGCCATCGACGAGTAACCCGTGCCGTAGTCGTCGATCGACAGCCGCACCCCGAGCCGGTGCAGCCCGTGCAGCGTCGCCGTGGCCAGGGCCGGGTTCGCCATCACCGCGCTCTCCGTCACCTCCAGCCGCAGCAGCTCCGCCGGCAGCCGATGCTCGGCCAGCAGCCCCTCGACACGGTCCCGCAGCGTCGGGTCCGTCAGGCACCGCGGCGACAGGTTCACCGCCACCGGCACGTCCATCCCCGCCGCCCGCCACACCGCCGCCTGCGCCACCGCCCGCCCCAGCACGTGCGTCGTCAGCAGGTTGATCAGGCCGGTGTTCTCCGCCATCGGCACGAACTCCGCCGGTGCGAGAAGCCCACGCGTCGGATGATGCCACCGTACGAGCGCCTCGACGCCGCACAACGCACCGGAGGCCAGGGTCACCTTCGGCTGGTAGTACAGCACCAGCTCCGCGGCCTCCGCCAACGCCCGGCGCAGGTCACCGAGCAGCAGCAACCTGGACGGCGGCGCGGCCGTCGTCGCCGGCTCGTACACCACGGCACCGTTCTTCGTGTCCTTCGCCGCGTACATGGCGACGTCCGCCGCCCGCAGCAGCTCCTCCGCCGTCTGCTCGGGCTCCCGCACCGCGATGCCGATGCTCGCCTCCACGTCGACGGTCACGTCCCGCAACGCGAAACTCTGATGCAGCCGCTCCTGCAACCGCCCCGCCAGACCCCTCGCCCGCACGACGTCGGCGCCCGGCAGCAGCACCGCGAACTCGTCACCGGACAACCGCGCGACCGTGTCCCCGGCCCGCACCTCACCCGTCAACCGCGCCGCGACCTGCACCAGCAGCTCATCACCGTAATGGTGGCCCAGCGTGTCGTTGACCTCCTTGAACCGGTCCAGGTCCAGCAGCAGCACCGTCAGCACCGCGTCCCGCGCCGCGAGCGCCGCCTCGAGCCGCTCCGTGTACAGCGTCCGGTTCGGCAACCCCGTCAACGCGTCGTGCCGGGCCGCGTGCTCGTGCCGGTCGGCCTGCGCCATCATCGTGTTCTGGTACCGCACCACGACCAGCCCCAGCCCGACGAGCAGTACCGCACCCACCGCCACCGACACCAGCAACGCACCGAACACGAGCCCCTCGACCCGGCGCAGCTCCTCGATCGCCGCGTCCGCCCGGCCGGCGTGCAGGTCCGCCGCCGCCTGGATCTCCGCGCTCAACTGGTAGAAGAGCCGGTCGACGTCGTTGTTGTTGATCCGCGCCGCCTCCGCCAGTTCCCCGGTGTCGACGGCCGCGAACACCCGCAGGACCGCATACCCGTACTCGTCGTGCACCCGCCGCAGCCGCGACGCCAGGTCCCGGTCCGCCGGCCCGCCCCGCGCCTCCACGTCCTTCAACGCCGCGTGCAACGCCGCCCCGGCCATCGCATGCCTGGCCCGGACCGCGTCACCCCGGTCCAGGCGGTACTTGCGTTCGAGGGACTCCTCCTCGGCGATCGCCTTGTTCGTCCGCGCGTACGCATCCGACAACGCCGTCGCCTCGGCCACCGTCTCCGCCGCGTGCCGGGTCCTGCCGACCCCGGCGACACTCATCACGGCCACGGACAGCAGCACCACGATGACCCCGCCGACGGACAGCCGCCACCACCTGCGGGTGCGCGACGACGAGTTCATCCGGAGCCCCCTCGTGCCGACCGACCTGTCCGAGTCCCTGTCGGCCGGGCGGCGGGGGAGCGGAGCGGTTCCGGGGGAGCGGTCCGGGTGCGGCCCTCAGCGTGCCGGCCGGTGCCGCCGCTGCGTCGACAGGGGCCGGACCGGGTCCACGTACCGCGGCAGCCGCGGCTCCGCCACCCGCAGACCGGCCAGGTCGGCGGTGATCGCGTCGATGATCCGGTCCGTGGCACGCTGCGCCGCACCCGGCGTGTCCGGGTCCAGGTCCGACAGGTCGACCGGCCGGCCGAAATGCACCCGCACCACCGGGCGGCGCAGCAGCGACCGGCCCAACGTCCGCACCGTCGGCCCGAACCCGCCCCACGCCGCGACCTCGTGCGCGCCCCACTGCGCGACCGGCACCACCGGCACCCCGGTCCGCAACGCGATCCGCGCCATCCCCGTCTTCCCACGCTCCGGCCACATCCCCGGATCGAGCGTGATCCTGCCCTCCGGATACCCCAGCACGTGCGACCCGACGGCGAGCGCGTCGGCGACCACGTCGACGGCCGCCCCCACGTCCGCCTGCCGCCGGTTGATCCTGATGTGCCCCGCCGCCCGCATCACCGCCCCGACCACCGGCGCCCGGAACAGGCCACCGGTCGCCATCAGCCGCGGCGCCAGCCGCGCCACCCGGCACGCCGCGCTGATCGCCACCGGGTCGAACGGCCCGATGTGGTTCGCCGCGAAGATCACCGCCCCGTGCCGCAGCCCGGCCGGCACGTCACCGGTCACCCGCAACCGCGCCACCGGCCGCACGACCTCCCGCGCGACGACGAGCAGGAACCGCCACGTCCGCGGCGCCCGCCACCCCCGCTGATCCGCCGCCGCGGGATCCGCCGCCGCGGGATCCGCCGCGCGCCGCTCCACGTCCGTCATACCCCGCCACCGTCACGTCCTGGCAATGCAACCCAGGAACCGTAACGCCACGCGGCCCAGACGCAAATGCCTACGCCTTCGGCACCGTCCCCGCTCTCGGCAGCAGCACCGCCAGGACCAGCCCGGCGACCGCCACCACGACCAGCACCGCCAGCGACAGCGCATACGGGCGGCCACCCGCCGCCGACACGATCATCGACCCCGCCAGCGCCGTGCCCAGCGACGAACCCAGATTCGACGCGGCACGCGACAACCCCGACACGTCACTCTGATCCCGGTCCGGGAACGACGACTGGACCACGTTCACCGACGCGGTCAGCATCACGCCCAGCCCCAACCCGGCCAGCAACAGCCCAGGCGCGGTCCACCACACCCCGGCGCCGGTCGGGGCGAGCCCGAGCAGCAGCACCATCCCGGCGACCGTCACGACGAACCCCGCGATCACCAGGGTCCGCTGCGCGTGCCGGCGCGCGAACCGGCCCGCCGCCGCCGACGCGATCAGGATGCCGACCGTCGCCGGGGTGAGCACCAGCCCCGTCCGCACGGCGTCGTAGCCGAGCGCGTCCTGCAGGTACACCGCCGTGACGAAGAACATGCCCTGCATGACCAGCCACTGCAGCGCCTGCGTGCCCATGCCCAGGTTCGCCGTCCGGTCCGCGAACAGCCGCAGATGCAGCAACGGCTCCCGCCCGGCCCGCTCCGCCCGCCGCAAATGCCACCCGAACCCGGCGAGCGTCGCCACGCCCAGCGCGAGCACCGGCCACACCGGCGACACACCACCCTCGGCGATCAGCACGTGCCCGGCGACGGTGAAGTCGGTGCGGGCGGCACCCCACCCGTACGACGACGACAGCAGCACACCGGACACCACCAGCAGCAGCCCCACCGCCGACAGCACCGCCCCCGTCACGTCGAACCGCGGCGCCGGCCCGGTCCGCGGATGGTCCGGGAACCGGCGGACCAGCACGACGATCCACCCGATGACGAGGACCTGCAGCAGGAACGACGCCCGCCAGCTGGCCAGGCTCGTGATGACCCCACCGATCAGCGGCCCGGTCGCCGCGCCCAGCGCACCGGCGCCGCTGACCACCCCGAACGCCTTCGCCCTGCTCGTCACATCCGGCGACAGCACCGTCACCAGGATGTAGATCGGCGGGATCATCAACGCCGACCCGACACCCTCCAGCAGCGCGTTACCGACGATCATCACCCCGAGGCCCGGCGCGACCGCGGCGAGGAGCGCGCCTGTGCCGTACAGCAGCAGCCCCGCCACCAGGCACCGCTTGCGCCCCCACACGTCGGTGAGCTTGCTCCCGGGAATCATCAACGCCGCCATCGTCAACGTGAACAGCGTGATCGTCGCCTGCACCCCGAACACACTCGTGCCCAGATCCCGCGCCATCGGCGTGATGGCGACGTTCATCGCCGTGCCGGCGTAGCTGCAGATGAACTGGGCGAGGGCGAGCGGCAGGATCATCGCCCGGGGAGTCGGCACCCGCCGATCCTCGACCGCCTGGACGGCCCGTCACACCATCCGCGGGGGATGACGCCACGGACCGCCGGCCCGTGATGACGGCTTTGGGTGACGGCGGGGGAGAGGTGCCGTCATCGCCTGAACGCGTGATGCGACCGGCTCGGCTACCTCGGGGACGCCCGCGCGGTCCCTTCCCCGGGAGCCGCCGACTCCGTCTCGCCGCGCCGGCACACGTCGACCTTTGCCCATGCTGGTCACGGTCGCGGGGGATCGGCGGCAGCCATGCGCTGCTCCGGAACCGGCGTCACGCCCTGATCTCCTGCTCGGCCGGACCGAACCTGACCTGACCCTGACCTGTCGGGGCCGAACCTCACCGAACCTGGCCGGACTGAACCGGCACGCGAATCGGCGGCTGAACCGGCGGCCCCGCGATCCTGCACCGGCTCGCCGACGGCACGCAACGCTCGCCCGTCCCGCAGCCATCCCGCCCGGTCACCGGAATAGTCGGGCGCAGCCACTGCCGGACCGCCGTGCAGGCCCGCCGTCGAGGATGTCGAGGTGGATCGCGACCACCGGTCTCGGCGAGGGACGGCAGGACCTGCCCGAGCCGAGTCCGTGCGGGGGCGGGGAGACGCCCACGTCGTTCGCCCGACGCGGACCCACGTGGCGTAGCCGCGTCCCGCTTCGCCCCTCGCCTCTCCCTGCCCGGCCCGCCTCGAAGCGCTCATCGGCCGCCAGTCCACGACCGGCCGGTCCTGGACTGGGTCACCCGCGAGGCCGCCTGGCTCGACAGGCAGCCCGACCGGGCGACCGGCGCCGCGGACCTGTCCGCCCTGCCGGTCCCGCCAGGCTCCTCCGATACGGCCCTTTCGGCGCGAGCCCGGAACCTGGCGGGACCGACGGCGACCGCTCGGACTACTCGGCCTCGCGGAGCTCGGCCAGCCGTGCCTCTATCTCCGCCAGCTCCGCCCGCAGCCGCTCGGCCTGCGACTCGGCCTCCGCGCGGGCGGCGGACACGATCTCCTCGACCGCTTCGTGGACGCCCGGCACGTCGAGCATCCCGACCATCTTCAGCGCCTCGCTGGCCTTGATGACATACGGCTTGGCCAGGGACTTCGTGCCCTGGTTGGCGGCGACGGTCCACTCGCCGTCGGCATATGCCAGGGTCACGGTCAGCCCGGCCGGCGCCTTCGGCTTCGCCGCCGCCTTCTTCGCCGGGGTCGCCCGCGGTGCCGGCACCCCCGGCTCACGCGCCGGCTCCTTGTCCTTGGCGGACTCCTTCACGTCGTCCTTCGCCCCCGCAGCCGACGACCCGGCCGACGACGTGTCGGTCGCGTCGGACGGCGCGGGGGACCCGGCCGGTGCGTCCGCGGCGGGCTCGGTGCCGGCGGGAGCGGCGTCGGTGGGCTGCTCGACGGTGGACGGCGCGGCCACGGGGGTCTCCTCACGGGGTGCTGGAACGATCGGGGTGCGACGCGCCGGCGCCGCCTTCGGAGCGATCTTCAGGTCGGCGGGGGAGAAGGGCAGCTCGTCCCGGCCGAACCGGACGACCACCCACTCCTCGGACAATTCGGGGTCGGTCAGCTGCACGACCTGCCCCAGCTGCCCGGCGATCTGGCCGGCAGCCTCCGTGAACACGACCTTCGGCTTCCGGCCGGCCGCGAGGGTGTCCCGGATCTGCTCCAGCTCCACCGTCGACAAGCCTCCGGCCGCGGTCCGCGCGGCTGCCATCGCACCCTCCTCTATCGAACATGTGTACGGGAACGTTCTACCAGTCGGGTCTGACATTTTCGAACGCGACACACCGTACGACAATGATCAAGGATTCAGGGCAGCTCGTCGATCTCCGCATACGGGTCGAGGGTCCGCAGCACGTCCGGCCGGTCGGTGACGATGGCCCAACCGGGTCGGGCCTGCGCACGGCGTACCACATGAGCGGCGGCGACCAGGGCCGGACCGCCGTCACCGGAGAGCAGCACACCGCTGTCCACGGCGTCCGCGGCGGTCAGGTCGTCCACGACCACCACCGGCAGGCTCAGCAGCACCTTGAGCACGTCATAGTCTTTCGGGGACGTCTGCGCCCATGCCTCGGCGAGCGCCGCCGCCGGCACCGCGAGGACGACACCCTGGTCCACCGCGTGCCACACGATCGCGGAACTGTACGGCTTCCCGGCCACGAACCCCAGAATCGCGGAGCTGTCCAGGATGCGGCCGCCGACCGCGGTCACGACACCGGCCCGGCTGGCGCCACCCCCAGCACCTCACGCGCCCAGGCGTGGTGCTCCGGATCCATGCGCACCCCGCGCCGCGCATACAGCTCGTTGAGCGCCAGCAGCGCGCGGTCCCGGGCCAGCCGCCCGCGGACCGCCTCGGCGACATACGCCGACACCGACTCCGCGCCGCCGGCGTCCACGAACCGCCGCACCGCGGCGGCCTCATCGGCGGGCATCGTCACCGTGACCCGCTCCTTGCGCACTTCACGCATACGTACACGGTAGCGGCCGCATACGCTGATCACCTAGCGTCGCGTCACCCGTGCGAGGGACATTCCTGCCCACCTGCGCCGATGTGGCACGCCTGTCCGGTTATTGGTCACCGTCCGTGACGCGTGTCTTCACCGGGAGGTGCCGCGTTCTTCCCGGAGCGCTGCCGGTAGATGTTCGATAATTGACATTATGTCAACCTGTCGAGGCGGGAAGTGTCGTACCCGGGCGGTAGCGTCTCGGGCATGACGGGGATCGACTACAGCACTCCTGGACCACTCACCGACCTCACCACCGTGCCCGCCCCGGCCCTCGCCGGTGTGCCGTCCGACGCCGAGGGCATCTGCGGGCTCGCGCACACCCTCGTCGTGCACCGGAACGAGACCGGCGGCCTCGCGCTGCCGCCCGAGCGGTTCGACGACGTTCAGGTGCGGCCCGCGGACGAGATCGTCGCGGCGATCCTGCGCCTGGACGCCGCGCCGCTGCACGTGCCCCGGCCGCCCGGGCGGCGGGTCGTCGGGACGTGCCGGGACTTCGTGGTGCTGACGGTGGCGCTGCTGCGGCTGCGCGGGATCCCGGCGCGGGCCAGGGCCGGGTTCGCCTCGTATTTCGCCGCCGGGCTCGGCCTGGACCACTGGGCCGTGGAGCACCTCAGCGGCGGCCGGTGGGTCCGCACCGACCCGCAGGTCATCGGCGGCACCGTCCTGCCACGTCCCGAGGACCTCACCGACGGCCTGTTCCTGACCGGCGGCGAGGCGTGGACGGCGTGGCGGGAGGGCTACGCGGACGCGAAACGGTTCGGGGTGTCCGGCACCGAGAACTTCGGTCCGGCCGAGATCCAGGGCAACGCGGTGCGTGACCTGGCCGCGCTCAACAAGGTGGAGATGCTGCCGTGGGACGAGTGGGGTCGGATGGACGCCGCGTACAAGGGCGAGACCGGCACCGACTATGACGACCTGATGGACCGCGTCGCGTCGGTGACCGCCGGTGACGACACGGTGGCGGTCACCGACCTGTATGCGGACGAGCGGCTGCGAGTGCCGGATGTGCTGATCCGGTAGACGCGGCGGGCGGATCGGCGCCAGGCGGCCAGACGTATGTGGTGGATGCCGGTCCTGGCGCGTTACCGCTCGGCGCCTGTTGCTCTCCCCTGGGCCGGACCCGGCTGGTCGTCCTCATGGTGTTCGCTGCTTCATGGTGTTCGCAGCTCCGCGCGCAGCGACCCGGCCGCCTGCCCGACGGTCCGTTCCACCGCAGGCCGGAACCTGCTCTGCGTGCATGGCGCCGACGCCGAGGACCGCGCCGCGCCGAGGAGGACGAAGCCATACGTGACGACGGAGATCTATGATCCGCGCCGCAGTGTTGCCGTGCACCGCCGCGCAATCGGTTGAGGGAGCTGACGCGCGGCGGTTGCAGGCGACGATTCGGGCGGCTGACGTTTGCCGTCGCGGTGTGGGCGGGCCACGGTGACCGGCGGGCGACCGGCACAGTAGCTCCTCCCGCCGTGTGCCCGCCGCGCCGTGCCGCGTGGTTCGCCGTTTCGTTGTGCCGTCGGCGCTCCGTGTTTTCGCTGTCGGTTGGACGCTCCGTCAGTGGCTCTGCCGGGCGAGGTCGGTAGGGCCTACTCCCCTGGTGCGGCGGGTGGGCTGTCCTTGATGAAGACGACGCCGTCGTAGTTGGGCAGGTGTGCGGGGTCGAGCGGGGCGTAGCCGAACCATGCGGACGTGCGGGCGGTGGGTGGCGTGCCGCCGAACGCCTCGAGGAGGGCCCGGGGGTCGGCGACGCAGCGGTCGCCGGGCTGGGCGTACAGGTGGCCTTCGACAGTGTCGGCGGGTGGGGTGTCGACGCCGTGGTGGCGGATGGTGCCGAGGGCGGTGAACAGGAACGCGTAGCCGCTCGGGGCGGGCTGTGTGACCCGGTCACGGGCGGCTTCGGCCCGGGCCCCTCCGCGGTGGTCGGCAGGTCCGCTGACTGCGGCGTTCTCGGGCGCCTGCCCGTCCTGCTCGCGGGCCGCGCCGGGGATTGCCACGTCGTCCAACGAGGTCGCGTGTCCGGCAGGGGCGACCGGGGACCGCTGCTCGACCCGGCTGCGGGCGGTGCCGGGGGTGGCCGCGTCGCCCGGCGGCGTCTCGTTGCTCGCCGGGGCGCTGGCCGCGGCGTTCGGGGACGGCTGCTCGACCCGGTTGTGGGCGGCGCCGGGCGCGGCAGTGTCGTCTGCGGTGTGGTGGGCGGCGGGGCTGGTCCGGTTGGTGGTGGCGCCGAGGTGGGCCTCGGTGAGGGCGCCGGTGCTCCACCAGGTCAGGTGGTGGTCGCCGAGCCGCATGCTGGACCGGTCGCGTTGCAGGTGGGCGTTGTGGGCGTGGACGAGGGCGGGGCCGTGTTCGGTGAGGGCGAGGAGGTTCCCGGCGAGGATCGCGCCGCGGAGGGCGACGAGGTGGGTGAGGCGGGCGGGTGTCGGGTCGGCCATCCAGTGGTGGTAGCGGAGCAGGCCGGTGGCGGTGCGGGCGTAGAGGCGGGCCAGGTCCCACCGTCCGGCGGCGACGAGTGTCGGGGCGTGGGCGTCGAGGAGAGCGGCGAGGTCGTCGCAGAGCAGGCGGAGCCGGGCGGCGTCGGGGGTGCGGCCGATGGACTGGGTGGGGTCCATGATGGCGGCCTGGTCCGTCCAGCGGGTGTCGTTGCCGAGGAGGTCGGCGAGTTCGGTGCTGGTGCAGGGCAGCAGGTCCGTGGGGACGGTCTCGGCGAGCAGGGTGTGCAGCGTCGTGACGGCTTCGTGGGGGGCGGCGGGGCCGGTGGTCAGCTCCAGCGGGCCGTCGAGGCCGGCGAAGCGGATCTGGTCCGGCAGTGGCCTGCCGGTGTTGTGGGCGCGCATCCAGGCGACCAGGTCGCGGTTGGGTGCGGCGGTCCCCCAGCCGTGGCTGAAGCCTGCCGCGACGACGTCGTCGAGGGTGCCGGGGCCGCCGGTGACGTAGTCGTCGATGGTGAGGGCCTTGAGGCAGTCGCTTTCGACGGCGATGGTGCGGAACGGTGCCGGGTACGGGGAGGTTTCGACGAGCTGGCGGAAGAGGTCGTTGCGGACCTCGAGGAGGACGTCCTCGCCGTGGGTGGGTTCGCCGAGGGCCAGGACGAGCGGCTGGGCGGGCAGGAGGCGGTGGACGGCGGCGGCGTCGACGGGGTAGGTCATTGCTTCAACGGTATCGTTGAACCTTCCGTTGAAGGTCCGGCGTGGTTGTGGCGGGTGCAGGGTGGCGAAAGCTTCAAACAGGTGGAGACCCGTCGACCTGGCGCGGGCGCATGGGTTGTCGGCGCAGGCGGTGCGTAACTATGAGGCGGCCGGCATCCTGCCCGGGGCGGCGCGGACGCAGAGCGGGTATCGGGTGTATACGGCGGTGCACGCGGCGGCGCTCGACGCGTTCCTGGCGCTGGTGGCCGGGCACGGGCATCAGGCGGCGGCGGCGATCATGCAGGCGGTGACCCGGGATGCGGTCGGGGACGCGTTGCGGCTCGTCGGTGAGGGGCATGTGCAGCTGGTCGAGGACCGGCGGACGTTGCTGGCGGTCGAGGCGGCGACGGCGGAGTTGCGGCCGGTGGTGCAGGGGCGTGGGGACACGTTCGTCGGGCCGTTGTCGCGCCGGCTGGGGGTGCGGCCGGCGACGTTGCGCAAGTGGGAGCGGGCGGGTGTGGTGCGGCCGGGCCGGGATCCGCGGACGGGATATCGGGTGTACGGCGCCGCCGACGTCCGGGACGCGTTGCTGGCGCAGCAGTTGCGGCGGGGCGGGTATCTGCTGGAGCAGATCGCGGCGGTGATCGCGCAGGTCCGGTCGGCGGGTGGGATCGCCGGGCTGGAGGCGATGCTGGGTGACTGGCGGGCCAGGCTGGACGGGCGGAGCCGGGCGATGCTCGCGGGTGCGGCGGCGCTGCACGCCTATCTGTCCCTGTTGGAGGGCCCGTGAGCCGGCAACGGCAGCACGGCGGTGATCGTCGTTCCGGTGCCGGGGGTGCTGGTGACGGTGAGGTGGCCGCCGGCGGCCGCGACCCGGTCGGCGATGCCGCGCAGGCCGCTCCCCCGCCGGTCGTCGGCGCCGCCCGGGCCGTTGTCGGCGACGGCGACCGTGAGGCGCCCGCCGGGCACGGCAAAGGCGGGCGTGGAGGTGAGTGTGATGGTGGCGTGGGCGTGCGGGGCGTGGCGGGTGATGTTCTGCAGCGCCTCGGCGATGACGAAGAACGCCGTGGTCTCGACGGTGGGGTCCGGGCGGGTGGGGATGTCGGCGGTGAGGGTGGTGGGGACGGGGACGCGGTCCAGGAGGGTCTGCACGGCGACGACGAGGCCGCGTTCGGTGAGCAGGGCGGGGCGCAGGCCGCGGGCGAGGTCGCGCAGTTCGGCGAGTGAGTGCCGTAGCTGGTCGGTGGCGTCGTCGAGGATCGCGGCGGCGGGGCTGGTGTCCTCGACGGTGGCGCGGGCGGACTGCAGGGCCATGCCGAGGCCGATGAGCCGCTGCCGGGCGCCGTCGTGCAGGTCGCGTTCGAGGCGGCGGCGTTCCTCGTCGCCGGCGCGGACGAGGCGTTCCCGGGATGCGTTGACCTCGGCGAGCTGGGCGCGGATCTGGGCGGTGAGCCGGGCGTTGGTGAGGGTGAGCCGGGCGGCGGCGACCGCGGCGTCGAACAGTTGCGGGTCCTCGGCGCGGGTGGCGGGGTCGTGCAGGAGCAGGACGCCGTCGCCGAGTTCGGTCCGCGCTGCGAAGGCCGTGCCGTCGGCGTCGGTGCCGACGGCGATGCGGATGCGGGGGTCGCCGAGGACGGTGGCGAGGCCCGGCTCGAGTTCGTCGATCGGGGCGGACTGCAGGTGCAGCAGCAGGGCGGTGACGTCGGCGCGGGCGAGCCGGGACGCGAGCAGGCCGACGATCATGGCGACGGGCACCCAGAAGACGGTGAAGTGGTCGATCCAGTACAGCGTCCAGCGCACCGTCCGGTTGCCGGTTCCCGAGGCCTCGGTCGCCAGGCGTAGCAGGAGCACGAGGATCGGGCCGCCGGCCGCCCAGAGCACGGGTGCGTTGGCGCGTCTGCGGGCGGCGGGCATCCGGTGGTACCGGCGGATCAGCAGCCCCAGTAGTGCGGCGGCGAGGACGGCGGAGACGGCCTGCTCCCCCGTCTGGAAGCCGGCCGAGACGGTGGTGGAGGGGTGCAGCAGCAGCGGGTTGCCGGGGCAGCCGCCGGGGGCGCAGCTGCTGTCGAGGCCCGGTGCCGGGGTGACGAGGATGTATCCGACGCGCAGCAGCGGGGGCAGGAGCAGGGCCCGCATGAAGGCGCGTTCCCAGCCGGTCTCGGGGCGGCCGTCGGGGTACGTGAGCAGCGCCCACCCGAACAGGGCCCGGCTGACGGTGATGGACAGGTAGGACCAGACGAGCAGTGCGCCGCTGGTGTGCAGGCCGAGGCCGCTGCTGAGGCTGAGCAGGGCCCACAGGACGAGGACGGCGCCGACGCGGCTGTCGGGGCGGCGGGCCCATGCGGCGAGGCCGCCGGCGGCGACGACGGTCCGGCCGATGGTGATGACGGTGAGGCCGGCGACGGTGCCGGGCCGGTTGTCGGCGCCGTACACGCCGAGCTGGAACGCGACCGGTTGCGCGGCGGCGAGCGCGACGGTGCCGGCGGCTCCGGCGATCCAGCCGGCCCGTGCCCAGGGGGTCAGCAGCCGGAGCATGCCACAGAACGTAGTCATCGGATCGCCGGGTGCGCATCGCCGGATCGGTCAGCGCGGATGGCATCCTGTGGCGGTGAGCCTGCGTGTGGTCATCGCCGACGACTCGGTCATCATCCGTGCGGGGCTGGCCCGGCTGCTGGAGGCCGGTGGGGAGCTGCGGGTCGTGGGCGAGGCCGGGGACGCGGACGGGTTGTGCCGGCTGGTGGCGGCGGAGGGCCCGGACGTGGCGGTGGTGGACATCCGGATGCCGCCGACGCACACCGATGAGGGGATCCGGGCGGCGGGCCGGATCCGGCGGGAGTACCCGGCGACCGCGGTGCTGGTGCTGTCGCAGCATGTGGAGGTGGCGTATGCGATGGAGCTGCTCGACGAGGGCCGCACCCATGTCGGGTACCTGCTGAAGGACCGGGTCCTGGATCCGCTGGTCCTGCGGGACGCGGTGCGGCGGGTCCGCGAGGGTGAGGTCGTCGTGGACGGTGGTCTCGTCGACATGCTGCTCAACGGGCCGGTCGGGCTGCAGGTGCTGTCCAGGCGGGAGCGGGAGGTCCTGGCGTTGATGGCGGAGGGGCTCACCGACCGTGGTATCGCGGAGCGGTTGACGTTGTCGGTGAAGACGGTCGGTGCGCACATCCAGCGGATCTTCGACCGGCTCGCGATCCCCGACGCGCCGCATGACAATCGTCGGGTGCGTGCCGTGCTGTCGTACCTGCGGGCGGGGTGACCGGTGGATGATCTTCAGGCGTTGCTGGACGGGCAGCTCAGGTACTACCGGGCGCGGGCACCGGAGTACGACGAGGTGTACGCGGAGCGGTCGTTCCGGTCCCTGACCGGTCTGGTCGACGAGCTGCCGGTCGGCGGTGACGTCCTCGAGCTCGCGTGCGGCACCGGGCAGTGGACGGCCCGGCTGGCCCGCCTGGCGCGGTCGGGGGCCCTGCGGAGCCTGACCGCGGTCGACGGCGCTCCGGAGATGCTCGGCATCGCCCGCGGCCGCCTGGCGGCCGAAGGGCTCACGGCCACCTTCGAGCAGGCCGACCTGTTCACGTGGCGGCCTGCCAGGCGGTACGACACGGTGTTCTTCGCGTTCTGGCTGTCGCACGTGCCGCCGGCGAGGTTCGCGGCGTTCTGGGCCATGGTCGCCGACGCGGTGGCCGGCGGCGGGCGGGTGGTGTTCGTGGACACCGACGCCGGGGAGCGGGCGAGCGAGCGGGCGGCGCCGGGTGGGCGGGACACGGTCCTGCGCAGGCTGCGCGACGGCAGCGAGCACGAGGTCGTGAAACTCTTCCATGACGCCGCCGGGCTCGCCGCGGAGCTGGCGAAACTGGGGTGGACCGCACAGGTGGACCCCACCGGCGACGGGTTCATCAGGGGGGTTGCTACGCTCACGGACAGGTCGGCACGGGACTAGGCACCCTGCGCCGGCGCCGGTTCGGTGAGCGTGCTGGAGTCCGACCCAACACGCTCCCACCGCAAATTCCTCACATCCCGAGCGTCCCCAGCACCGCGTGCAGGGAGTCGGGCAACGTTCCCGGGTGCAGGACGCCGAGCCGCTGCGTGGCCCGGGTCAGCGCCACGTAGAGGTCGTTGGCGCCGCGCGGGGACTCCTCCACGATCCGCTCCGGGTCCACGACGATGACCCCGTCGAACTCGAGCCCTTTGCACTGCTTGACGGTGAGCACGACGACCTTCGCCGCCAGCTCCGGCTCGTCGCCGACGGCCGCGTCGGGCAGGACCTTGAGCACCGCCGGGACCAGGTCCGCGAACGACCCGGCGGGCAGGATGACGCCGAGCCGCCCGTCGCCGGCTTCCAGGGCCTCCGCGGTCGCGGCGTCGGCGAGCGCTTCGGGCATCCGGGAGGCGGCGACGCCGCGGAACCACGGGTCGACGCCGGCGGCGCGGACGGAGCGGGGTGGCTCCAGGTCGGGGTCGATGCCGGCGAGGACCCCGGCGGCGACCGCCATGATCTCCGTCGGGGTGCGGTAGTTGACGGTCAGCTCCCGCAGCCGCCAGCGGCCCGGCACGTACGGGTCGAGCGCGGACGCCCACGACGCGGCGCCGCCGAGGTCGCCGGTCTGCGCGACGTCGCCGACGACGGTCATGGAGCGGGACGGGCAGCGGCGCATCAGCAGCCGCCACGCCATCGGTGACAGCTCCTGCGCCTCGTCAACGATGACGTGCCCGAACGCCCATTTGCGGTCGGCGGCGGCGCGTTCGGCCGGGGTGAGCGCGGAGCTCTCGTCCTGCCGTTCGGCGAGCCGGTCGGCTTCGAGGAGGTCGGTGACGGACAGCAGCTCCGGGTCGTCCTCGTCCTCGACGTCGATGGACCGGGACCCGAACGCGATCTCCAGGGCACCCTCGGCGTAGGCGATCTGCCGTTTGCGTTGCCGTTCGGCGATGATCTCGCGGATCGTCTCGTCCTCGCCGAGCAGCTCCGCGGCCTCGTCGAGCAGCGGCACGTCGGCCGGGGTCCACCCGGACCGCGCGGACCGCTGCAGCTGCGGGGGCGCGCCGGCCGCGGTCAGCCGGCGCTCGGAGGCGAACAGCCCGGCGACGAGCTGCTGCGGGGTGAGGATCGGCCACAGCCAGTCCAGGGCGCCGAGAACCTCGGCCTCGCCGCGCAGCTCCCGGCGGATCTCGGCGAGGTCGGCCTCGTCGAGGATCTGCGGGTCGCCGGGGGCGTCGTCGCCGCCGAGGGGGTCGTCGGCGTACGGGTCGATGCCGATCGTGTCCGCGACCAGCAGCGACAACGCGTGGATGATCTCGGTGTCGAAGACGGGCCGGGCGAGGTTGTGCAGTTTCCCGGACCGGCGGGCCCGGTCGCGGGCGTCGGCGATCACCTCAGGGTCGAGCATGACGGCGGCGCCGTCGAGGATGTCGAGGTGGATCGCGACCGCCTCGTCGGGGACCCGTTGCCGGTCCTGGACGGCGGCGGCGAGGACGTCGACCATCTCCGCGCGGCCCTTGATCTCGGCGATGGCGGCGGGTTCGTCGGTGTGCGCGACGATGCCGGGGAACAGGTCGCCGAGGGTGCCGAGCAGGACGCCGGTCTCGGCGAGGGACGGCAGGACCTGCCCGATGTAGCGCAGGAACGTCGGGTTCGGGCCGACGATGAGCACGACCCGCGACGACAGCATCTGCCGGTGGGTGTACAGCAGGTACGCGGCGCGGTGCAGGGCGACGGCGGTCTTGCCGGTGCCGGGACCGCCCTGCACGACGAGGACCCCGCCGAGGTCGGCGCGGATCACGTGGTCCTGCTCGGCCTGGATGGTCTCGACGATGTCCTTCATCCGGCCGGTCCTCGACGCGTTCAGCGCCGAGAGCAGGGCGGCCTCCCCGGCGACGCCGTCGTGTGCGCCGCGGCCGGTGTGGTGGGCCTCGTCGAGGTCGAGGACCTCGTCGTCGATGCCGGTGACGGTGCGCCGTTCGGTGCGGATGTGGCGGCGCCGCCGCACCCCCTCGGGTGCGGCGGCGGTGGCCAGGTAGAAGGGGCGCGATGCCGGTGCCCGCCAGTCGATGAGCAGCGGCTCGTAGTCGTTGTCCTCGTCGAAGATGCCGATCCGGCCGATGTACCGGATCTCGTCGCCGTCCTCGAAGTCGAGCCGGCCGAAGCACAGGCCGTTCTCCACGGCGCTGTACTGGCCGAGCCGCTCGGTGTACAGCGCGGTGGCCGAGTCGCGGTGGGACCGGTCGGCTGGGGTGCCGCCGGTCTGCAGCAGCGCTCGTTGCAGTTGCCCGGAGGCGTCCTCCCGCAGCGTGTCGAGGTGCCCGTACAGCATCGTGAGATGCGCTTGCTCAGTTGCGAGCTCGGATGCGTCGGATGCGTTTGACAACCCGTCTCCAGTCGGCTAACATTTGGATCAGTCAGGCGCCCGAGGGCGCCTTTTTTGATGCCCGAACGCTCTACTGTACCGCTTAGCGGGACAGTCGGCGGTACTGCCGGATCGACAGTGGCACGAACACGGCCGTGAGCACCGCCGGCCACAGCAGGGCGGGCCACAGGTCGCCGCCGCCGGGGTTGCCGAAGAGGGCGCGGGTCGCGTCCGCGGTCGCGGACAACGGGTTCCAGTGTGACAGCGCGCCGAGCCAGGCGGGCATGTCCTGGGGTGAGGCGAGTGCGCTGGAGAGGAACGCGACCGGCCACACGAGGATCTGCACGGCGACGAGCAGCTGCGGGTTGCCGCTGAGCAGTCCGAGGTAGATGCCGAGCCACAGGACCGCGAACCGCAGCCACAGCAGCAGCCCGACGGCGGTGAGCGCCGCGGCGGGCCCCTCGTGGAAGCGCCACCCGACGGCGAGCCCGCAGCCGAGCATGACCAGCAGCCCGAGCGCGGAGGTGAGCAGGTCGGCGACGGCGCGGCCGGTGACCTGCGCCGACGGGGCCATCGGCAGGGACCGGAACCGGTCGGTGACGCCGCGGCCGGTGTCGGTGGCGATCGCGGCGAACGTCGACTCGACCCCGAACAGCATCGTCATCGCGAACATGCCCGGCAGCAGGTATTCGCGGTAGTCGCCGCCGCCGGCGACGCTCATCCCGCCGCCGAGGACGAAGCCGAACATCAGGACCAGCAGCACGGGGAAGAGCAGCATGACGACGATCTGCGCGGGTTGCCGGGCGAGGTGCTCGAGCTCCCGCCGCGTCATGACCCATCCGTCGTGCAGTGCCCATTTCACGGCATGGTTCATGCGGTCACCAGTTTCAGGAAGGCCTCGTCGAGGGTGGGGCGGCGCGTCGTGATGTCCGCGACGCCCGGCAGCGACGCGGCGAGGGTGAGCGCGGCGAGACGGTCGTAGACGGGGACGCTGATCCGGTTGCCGTCGACGAGGACCGGGCCGAGCACGGCGAGGCGGGTCGCGGCGTCGGCCGGGTCGCCGGTGGTCAGCACCTCGAGCCGGTCGGCGCCCTTGAGCGAGGCGGGGGTGCCGTCGGCGATGACCCGGCCCTGGTCGATGACGCAGATCCGGTCGGCGAGCTGGTCGGCCTCGTCGAGATACTGGGTGGTGAGCAGGACCGTGGTGCCGGCCGCGACGAGCCGGCGGACGGCGGCCCACACCTCGGCGCGGCCGTGCGGGTCGAGGCCGGTGGTCGGCTCGTCGAGGAACAGCACCTTCGGGGTGAGGATCATCCCGGCGGCGAGGTCCAGCCGGCGGCGCATCCCGCCGGAGAACTGCTTCGCGGGCTTCTCCCCCACGCCGGCGAGCCCGAACTGCTCGAGCAGCTCGTCCGCGCGGCGCCGGGAGGCGGGGAGGCCGAGGTGGCTGAGCCGGCCGAACATCACCAGGTTCTGCCGGGCGCTGAGCAGCTCGTCGACGGCGGCGTGCTGGCCGACGAGCCCGATCGCCGCCCGGACCTGGTGCGGGTGCCGGGTGACGTCGTGCCCGGCGACGGTCGCGGTGCCGCCGTCGAGCCTGACGAGGGTGGCGAGGATGCGGACGAGGGTGGTCTTGCCGGCGCCGTTGGGGCCCAGCAGCCCGTGGACGGTGCCGGCCTCGACGGTCAGGTCGAGCCCGTCGAGGGCCGCCTTCCCGCCGTACTGCTTGCGGATGTCACGCGCAACAATCACACTCTACAGTGTAGAGAGTTTCTGCCGGAGCTGCCACCCCGCCCTTCTCCGGTGCCGTGGGCGAGCGCAGGACCAGGGCCGCGACCGCGATCGACACCAGCAGCAGCGCCGCACCGATCGTGAACGCCAGCCGGTATCCGGCCGTCAGCGCGGCGGCCTCCGGGACGCCCGCGGCGAGCCGGGCGCCGGTGCGCTGCGCCGCGACCGTCGACAGGGCCGCGACGCCGAGCGCCATGCCGACCTGCTGCGTCGTGTTGAACAACCCCGAGGCCAGGCCCGCGTCGTCGGGACGGGCGCCGGACATGCCCAGGCCCGTGATCGCCGGCAGCGCCAGGCCACCGCCCGCGATGAGCAGCATCACCGGCAGCAGGTCCGGCACGAACCGCGCGTCGACCGGCAGCCGGGTCAGCCAGCCCAACGCCAGTACCAGCAACGCCAGCCCGGCGATGAGTGTGACCCGCTCACCGAACCGCGCGATGACCCGCGCCGACACGACCAGTGACACGACCGCGATCGACAGCGCCGCCGGCAGCATCGCCAGCCCGGTCTGCAGCGCGGTGTAGTGCAGGACGCGCTGCATGTACAGGGCGACCAGGATCTGGAAGGAGAACATCGCGCCGATCATCAGCACCTGCAGGACGTTGGCGCCCGCGACCTGCCGGGACCGCAGGACGCGCAGCGGCATCAGCGGGGTCCGCGCGGTGGCCTGCCGGGCGGCGAACCCCGCGAGCAGCAGCACCGCCGCGACCGCGGTGACCGCGCGCCAGGCGGGCTGCACCACCGCGGCGATGCCCGCCATCAGCCCGGCCGTGACGAGGAACGCGCCGAGCACGTCCGCGCCGGCCCGCGCCCCGAGACCGCGGTCCACCGGGACGAACCGCATGCCGGCCAGCGCGGCGACGCCGATCGGCAGGTTGATCAGGAAGATCCAGTGCCAGCTGAGCAGGTCGGTGAGGACACCGCCGAGGACCTGGCCGATGGAGGCGCCCGCCGCGCCGGTGAACGCGAACACCCCGAACGCCTTCGCGCGCGCGGCGGGCTCCGGGTACAGCGTGACGACGATCCCGAGGCTGACCGCGCTGGCCATGGCGCTGCCGGCACCCTGCAGGAAGCGGGCCGCGATGAGCATCCCCGGGCCGGTGGCGAGCCCGGCGAGGACGGACGCGGCGACGAAGACGACGGTGCCGGCGATGAGGACGCGGCGCCGGCCGAGCAGGTCGCCGAGCCGGCCGGACAGCAGCAGCAGGCTGCCGAACGCGATGAGGTACGCGTTGACGACCCACGTCAGCCCGGACGGGGTGAGGCCGAGGTCGGCCTGCATGACGGGCATCGCGACGGTGACGATGCTGCCGTCCAGGACGGTCATGAGCATGCCGGTGGCGAGGACGGCGAGCGCCGCCCCACGGTTCGAGGTCATGACCCGACCGTAGCAGATCGTCTGCTACGGAACCATATGCAAGAGACCTACTGTCGGGCCCGGCGCACCCCGGACGCCTCCGACGGGGTGGCCAGATGCCCCCCGGTGAGCCGGCCCAGCGCCCTGACCAGGACCTCGCGCTCCTCGCCCGGCAGCGAGTCCAGCGCCGCGGCGTGCACACCGTCGGCGATCCGCTGGGACCGGGCCGCGACCTCCGCACCGGCCGGGGTCACCGCGATGATCCTGGCCCGCCGGTCCGTGCTCGACGGGCGGCGCTCCGCATATCCCGCCTTCTCCAGGGCGTCGACGGTCACCACCATCGTCGTCTTGTCCATGCCGCCGATCTCGGCGAGCTGGATCTGGGTGCGCTCCGCGCCGAGGGCATGCACGAGCACGCAGTGCATCCGCGGCGTCAGCCCGATCTCGGCGAGCGCCGCGGCCATCTGCGTGCGCAGGACATGACTGGTGTGGTCGAGCAGAAACGAGAGGTCAGGCTCGACCCGTGGCGGAGCGGTCATGCATACGAGCGTAGCCAATGCGACCCGCAGCGGATGATCTGTCAGCAAACCGTCTGCGACGTCCCTACCCGCCGGTGCGGGCATACAGTGCGCGGGTGATCGCAGCGCGGTACCGCCTCGGCATCGACTTCGGCACCTCGAACACCGTCGCCGTCATCCACGAGGCGGACGGGCGCACCCGGCCGGTGCTGTTCGACGGGTTCCCGCTGCTGCCGTCGTGCGTGTGCGTCGCCCTCGACGGGCAGAGCCTCCTCGTCGGCCGCGAGGCGACGCACGCCGCCCGCGTCCACCCCGAACGCTACGAGCCGCACCCCAAACGCCGTATCGACGACGGCACCGTCCTGCTCGGCGACCAGGAGTACGCCACCGCCGACCTCATCGCCGCCGTCCTCACCCAGGTCAGGACCGAGACGATCCGCACCATGGGCGGCGACCCCGGCACCGTCGTGCTCACCTACCCCGCCGCGTGGGGCCCGCGCCGCCGCTCCGTGCTCCTCGACGCGGCCCGCCGCGCCGGCCTCGGCGCCCCGCAGCTCGTCCCCGAGCCGGTCGCCGCCGCCGCGTTCTTCGTCGCCGCGACCGGCGCCGCCGTCCCCGTCGGCAGCCGCGTCGTCGTCTACGACTTCGGCGCCGGCACCTTCGACGCGTCCGTCGTCACCCGCACCGGCACCGGCTGGGAGGTCATCGCCAGCGAAGGCCTCGACGACGCCGGCGGCCTCGACGTCGACAACGCGATCGTCGAATACCTCGGCACCGTCCTCGGCACCGCCCACCCCGACGCGATGCGCCGCCTCACCGGGCCGCAGACCGTCGCCGACCGCCGCGCCCACCGCAACCTGTGGCAGGACGTCCGCACCGCGAAGGAGATCCTGTCCCGGTCCGCGTCCACGTACATCCACGTCCCGCTCGTCGAACAGGACGCGCCGCTGGGCCGGGAGCAGCTGGAACGGCTCGCCCGCCCGGTCGTGGAGCGGACCGTCGCCCTGACCCGCCGCGTGTACGCCGCCGCCGACCCGGCCCGCCCTCTCGCCGGGCTGTTCCTCGTCGGCGGCTCCAGCCGCATGCCCCTCGTCGCGACCCTGCTGCACCAGGCCACCGGCGTCGCCCCGACCGTCCTGGAACAACCCGAACTCGTCGTCGCCGAAGGCAGCGCCAGGCCCCTCGCCACGACCGGAGCCCGGCCCGCTGCCGACGCGGCGGAGGTACGCGAATCCGCCGCCGGCCCGCTCTGGCCGTCAGCCGGACCCTCGCTCAGCAGCCCGCCGAGCGGCGCGCCCGCCCACCCGCCCCGTCCCACGTCCGCGACGCCGCCGGCCGTGTCCCCGGCCGTGTCCCCGGCCGTCCTTCACCAGCCGGGCCCGGTTCCAGCCGCCGGGCGGGTCTACGGCACTGCGGCCCCGGCGCCGCCCTCCGGCGGTGCGGACGCGTCCTCAGGTGCTTCAGCCGGCGCGGCGTTCTCGATCCCGCCGGTCTCCGGCCGGCCCGCCGCGAGCAGCCCACCGCCCAGCGCCGGCTGGGGCGTCTCCGGCCCGCCCGTCTCGGGCCCGCCGGACGCCGCCCGGCCGACCTCTACCCCACCCGACCAGTCCTGGCCCGACGACGCCCCCGCCTGGCCGGTGTCCCCCGCCGCGCCCGCCCACAACCCGGCCGGCCCGGTGAGCCCCGCCGCGTCCGCCTCGTTCGGCACCGGTGCGCCACCCGCATCCACCACCGACGCCGCGACCACCACCGCACCGCCGCCCGGCGCCGTCCGCCGGACCCTCGTCACGGGCGCGGTCCTGCTCGGCGCGCTGCTGCTGTTCGCCTTCCTCGGCCGCAAGGCCAACGAAGGCGAGTGGGGCCTGCCGTTCGACTTCACCGCCTGGCACTCCTGGATCGGCGAGGCCCGCACCTACCTGTACCCGGGGTTCGCGCTGTGGCTCGCCTACCTGTTCGCCGCCCCGGCGAGCCGCACGATCCCACGAGCCGTCGCCTATGGCGTGCTGCTCATCCCCACCGCGGCCCTGATGTCCGCGACGGCGACCGTCATCGGGTACGGCATCGGCACCACCGGCATCTTCGTCCTGCTCATCCTCACGCTCGTCGCCGCGGTCGTGCTGCTCGCCGCCCGCCGCCGCCGCGACGGCACCGAGGTGCACCCGGTCTTCGGCCGGGCCGACGCGGGTGGACTCCTGCTCGGCGGGCTCATCATGGTCCTCGCCGCGGTCACCGAGTACCGCTACCAGATCGAGTCCTTCGCCGACGGCTCGCTCGAGCTCGGCGCCGCCCTGCAGTCGATCACCGACGCCCCGGCGGCGTACTGGCTGCTGTACGGCGCCTCCGTCACCTTCGCGTTCGCCGGCCTCGCCGCCGCGACCGGCCGGCTCCTGGCGATGACCACCCCGGCGGTGACCAGGTGGCTGCCCCGCATCGCCGCGGTCGCGTTGCTGCTCGGCTCCCTGGTCACCGTCTCGGACATCGCCACCGGCCTGTTCGGCTGACGACCGGCCCCGATCACCCCGCCGCGGCGCAGTGGCGGGGGCGGTACGTCCAGCGGTACACCCACCGGGAACGGCGCGGGAGGCGGACGCGCCTGCCGAGCAGGGTGAGGACCAGGCCGATGAGGACGGCCCAGGTGCCCAGGGCGGCGATGGTGCCGACCGGCCCGCCGGTGAGCGGGAGCGACTCCGCGGCGCGGTGCACGGTGAGCGGGGTGGCCAGGTAGCGCGGGCTGTTGTCGACGGCGAGCCCCGCGGCGACCAGCGTGTGCCCGCCGTGCGGCAGGTCCGCCGGGACGACGACCAGCAGCGAGAACGTCCCGTCCGGGGCGGCGAACGCCGTGCCGAGCGGCCGGGGGGTCGAATACATGACGAGGTGGACGGCGGTGCCGGGCGAGTAGCCGGCGCCGGTGATGGTGAGGGCCGCGCCGGGCGTGGCGGTGCTGTCCGCGGCGACCCGCCCAGCGGCGGCCGGCGGCACCGACGCGGGCAGGAGCACGGGCGCCGGGTCCTGGATGACCGCGAAGGAGACCACCGCGTCCGGCGCGGCGGCGAACCGGTGGTCGCCGGGCTGGCCGGCGACGACCGAGCAGGCGCCGACGGCCAGGAGCGTCACCGAGGCGCCGGCGACCGTGCAGACGTCCGGGGTCGCCGACGACAGCGTCACCGGCAGCCCCGACGAGGCGGACGCCCGCAGCGGCACCGGCCCGTCCGACACCGCGACCGGCCCGGCGGCGGCGACCGTCACGGTCTGGGTGAGGGGCGCGATGCGCAGGGTGCGGGTGACCCGTCGGGCCTGGGACCAGTCGGCGTTGCCGGCCTGGTCGGCGCGCAGGACGCACGGGCCGGCCGCGACCGGTGTGACGACGAAACCGGAGACCGTGCAGACGTCCGGGGTGCCCGAGGACAGCGTCACCGGCAGGTACGACGACGCCGACGCCGTGACCGTCAGCGGGCCCGCGGCGAGGGACCGGTTCGCGGGCGGCGGGAGCGTCAGCCGCTGCGCGCCACGGGTGACGGTGAACGTGTGCGACACCGGCGGCGCCGCGGGCGCCGCCGCGGTCACCGTGCACGGTCCGGGGATCCGGAGCGTGACGACCGCGCCGGTGACGGTGCACACCCGGGGCGGGCCGGCGGTGAACGTGACCGGCGCGCCGGACGTCGCCGCGGCGTGCAGGGTGACCGTGCCGGCGGTCAGTGGTGCCGACGGCGGCGGGCGGAACGCGATCGTCTGCGCCTGGGAAGACGCCTGGGAAGACGCCTGGATCGTGGCGTCGACCGGCGGCGCGGGGTCCCAGCGGGTGTCGCCGGGTTGGGTGGCGCGCACGGCGCACGCGCCGGCGGACCGCAACGTGAGCAGGGCGCCGGTGACGGTGCACGCGCCGGTGGCCGCGTACGCGACGGGCAGGCCCGAGGTGGCGGCGCCGGTCAGGGTGACCGTCCCGGCGGCCGACCTGGGCGGGGCGGTGAACGTGATCTGCTGCGTCCCCCGCACCACCGGGAAGCTGACCGTGACGGCCGCCGCCGAGGTCGCCGCCCGCAGCACGCAGGTGCCGGCCGTGTGCAGCGACACGACGGTCCCGGCGACACCGCAGACACCGGCGTCGGCGCTGGTCACCGTGACCGGCAGGCCCGACGGCGCCGACGGGTGGACCGTGACCGTCCCGGCCGGCAACGCGACCCGGCCCGGTGACGGGAAGTCGATCGTCTGCGCGGCCGGCCCGACCGTGAAGCGGCGCTCGACCGGCGGCGCCGGGGAGTACCGGCCGTTGCCGCGCTGCACCGCGCGCAGGGCGCAGGTGCCGGCCCGTACGAGGGTCACCGTGTGGTCCTTGACCGTGCACACGTCGCGGCTGCGGCTGGTGAGCGTCACCGGCAGCCCGGACGAGGCGGCGGCGGAGACGGTGACCGTCCTCGACGTCAGCGGGGTGTCGGCGGGGCGGGGGAAGCGCAGCGCCTGCCCGAGGCGCGCGATGCGGAACGAGCCCGCCACCTGTCCCGCCGGCGCGAACGTGTCGTCGCCGTCCTGCGTGGCGTGGACGGTGCAGGTGCCGCCGCCGCGAAGGGTGACCGTGCCGGCCTTCACCGTGCAGGTGCGGGGGGTGGCGCTGCGGTACGCGACGGGCAGGCCCGACGAGGCGGTCGCCGTCAGCGGTACGGGGTCCGCGCCGATCGGCACGTCCGGCGGCGGGGTGAAGGTGATCGTCTGGGGGCGGCCGAGGACGGCGAAGGTGACGCTCGCCGGTTCCGCGGCGGCGAAGGACGCGTTGCCCGGCTGCGTGGCGCGGACCGTGCAGCGGCCCTGGCGGTGCAGGGTGACCACGTCACCGGAGACGCCGCACACGGTGTCGCTGCTGCTGGTGTACGCCACCGGCAGCCCGGACGACGCGACGGCCGCGACGGACACCGTGCCGGCGGTCAGCGGCGTGTCGGGAACGGCGTTCCAGGTGATGCGTTGGGTGGCGAGCTCCGCCGCGGCCGCCGGTGGCATCGTCGCGCCGGCCGCCGTCAGTACCGCCGCCGCCAACGCCGACAGGGAACGCGCCTGTCTTCGTCTGATCAGCCTGCTGAACGCCGCCATCGCGGTCTCCCCCGTCCGTCTCCGGTCGCAATCGGAGACCGTAACGCAGGGTCACCAGGCGGTTACCTGGAATCAGGGGGACTGCTCCTGAAGGAACGGCAGCAGGGCGGCGTGGACGGCGTCGGGCTGCTCCAGGTTGACCATGTGCCCGGCGCCGGGCACCACGGTGGCGGGGCCGAGCAGCCCGGCGGCGCGGGCGATGTCGTCGCTGTCGTGCTCGCCGCGCAGGACGAGCGTCGCGGCGGTGAGCTCGTGGAGGCGGCCGATCGCGTCGCGCTCCAGCATCGCGCCCTGCTGGCGGGTCGCGTGCAGGCGGACGTTGCCGGCGGCCATGTCCGCGCACCGCACGCGCACCGACTCGGGCACTTGCGACGGCGTGCGGTGCGGGCCGTCGACCCAGGCGCGCACGAACGCCTCGACGAACGTGGCGTCGTCCCGCGCCCCGGTCAGTTCGGCGTTGCGGGCGAGGATGTACGGGTCGGTGAACGGCATCCCGCTGATCCCCGGCGACAGCGCGCACAGCGCCCACACCCGCTCCGGCCGGGACACGGCGAAGTCGACCGCGATCCTGGCGCCCATGGACAGCCCCACGAGCGCGACCCGCTCGTGGCCGAGGGTGTCGAGCACGCCGGCGAGGTCGTCGTCGTGGCGGAAGTCGACGGTGGCGGTGCTGGACCGGCCGTGGGAGCGGGCGTCGACCCGGATCACCCGGTGCCGCGCGGCGAGGACCTCGAACTGGTCGTCCCACATCCGGCAGTCGAGCAGCCCGCCGTGCAGCAGCACCACGGCGGGCCCGTCGCCGGCGGCCTCGTAGTAGAGCTGCCCGCCGGCGACGTCGATGTGCCCGGTCCCCATCATCAAAGGCTAGTCGCCTCAGATGAACTGTTCTCCCTGTTCGGCCTTGCGCAGCAGCAGCGCGGGCGGCTCGAAGCGGGAGCCGTAGCGGGCGGCGAGCTCGCGGCTGCGGGCGATGAAGCCGTTCAGGCCGCCGTCGTACTGGTTGATGTACTGCAGGACGCCGCCGGTCCAGCCGGGGAACCCGATGCCGAGGATCGAGCCGACGTTGGCGTCCGCCACGCTGGTGAGGACGCCCTCGTCGAGGCACTTCACCGACTCGAGGGCCTCGGCGAAGAGCATCCGCTCCTGCATGTCGGCGAACGGCACGTCCGTGCCGGCCTTCGCGAAGTGCTCCTTGAGGCCCGGCCAGAGCCGGTCGCGCTTGCCGTCGACGTACTCGTAGAAGCCGGCGCCGCCGGAGCGCCCCGGGCGGCCGAACTCGTCGATCATCCGGTCGACGAGCGCGTCGGCCGGGGTCGGGGTCCACGCGTCGCCGTAGGCGAGCCGGATCTTCCGCGGCAGCGTGAGGGTGAGCTCGTCCATGAGCGCGAGGACCGCCGCCGGGTAGCCGGCCTGCAGGCTCGCCTGCTCGATCGACGGCGCGGCGACGCCCTCGGCGAGCATGAGCAGCCCCTCGCCGGTGAACGTGCCGATGACCCGGCTGGTGAAGAACCCGCGGCTGTCGTTGACGACGATCGGGGTCTTCTTCAGCTGCCGAACCACGCCGAGCGCCCGGTCCACGGCGGCGTCGGAGGTGGCGGCGCCCTTGATGACCTCGACGAGCGGCATCTTGTCCACGGGCGAGAAGAAATGCAGCCCGACGAAGTCCTGCTGGCGGGTCACGCCCTCGGCGAGCGCGGAGATCGGCAGCGTCGAGGTGTTGGAGCACAGCAGCGCGTCCGGTGCGACGACGTCCTGGACCTCGGCGAACACCTTGTGCTTGAGGCCCGGGTCCTCGAAGACGGCCTCGATGACGAGGTCGCAGCCGGCGAGATCGGCCGGGTCCGCGGTCGGCGTGATCCTGGCGAGGATCTCCTTACCGGGCAGGAACGTCTTCTTCGCGAGGATCTTCGCCGAGTACTGCTTGCCGCGTTCGGCGGCCTCGACGGTGACGTCCTTCAGCAGCACCTGCATGCCGGCCTTCGCGCACACGTAGGCGATGGCCGCGCCCATCATGCCGGCGCCGAGGACGGCGACCTTGGTGAAGGGTGCGGCGTTGGTCCCGCGGGAGTTCGCCTGCTGCAGGTCGAAGAAGAAGGCCTTGATCATGTTCTTGGCGATCTGGCCGGTCGCGAGCTCGGTGAAGTACCGGCCCTCGATCGTGAACGCGGTCGCGAGGTCGACCTGGGCGCCTTCGACGGCGGCGGCGAGGATGTTGCGCGGCGCCGGGTAGGGGGCGCCCTTGAGCTCCTTGCGCAGCGTCGCCGGGAACGCGGGCAGGTTCGCCGCGAACGACGCCTGCGCCGGGGTGCCGCCGGGGATGCGGTAGCCCTTCACGTCGTAGGGCTGCACGGCGCCCGGGTTGGCGGCGATCCACGCCTTCGCCCGGTCGAGGAGCTCCTCGCGGGGCGCGACCTCGTGGACGAGGCCGGCGTCGAGGGCCTTGCCGGGCCGGAGCCGCTGACCGCGGAGCAGGACGGTGAGCAGCGCCTGCGCGATGCCGAGCAGCCGCACGGTCCGCACGACCCCACCGGCGCCGGGCAGCAGCCCGAGGGTCACCTCGGGGAAGCCGATCTCGACGCGGGCGTCGTCGGCGACGATGCGGTGGTGGCAGGCGAGCGCGATCTCCAGGCCGCCGCCGAGCGCGGAGCCGTTGACTGCGGCGACGACCGGCCGGCCGAGCGTCTCCAGGCGGCGCAGCAGGCCCTTGAGGTGCATCGAGGACGCGTAGATCTCGGCGGCGTGCTCGGGGCCGAGGCTGCCGAGGCGCTGCAGGTCGCCGCCGGCGAAGAACGTCTTCTTCGCCGAGGTGACGATCACGCCCGTGATGTCGGCCTTCTCGGCCTCGAGCCGGTCCACGGTGGTGGTGAGGTCGGCGGTGAACGCCTCGCTCATCGTGTTGGCGGAGTGCGCCGGGTCGTCGAGGGTGAGGACCACGACGCCGTCGTCGCCACGGTCCCAGCGGATCGTGTCGGTCATTGTCTGTTCGCCCTTCAGATTCGCTCGACGATGGTGGCGATGCCCATGCCGCCGCCGATGCACAGCGTGGCCAGGCCGTACCGCAGGCCGCGGCGGTCGAGCTCGTCGACGAGGGTGCCCAGCAGCATGCCGCCGGTCGCGCCGAGCGGGTGACCCATCGCGATGGCGCCGCCGTTGACGTTGACCTTCTCCAGGTCGAAGTCCAGGTCCTTGGCGAAGCGGAGCACGACGGCGGCGAACGCCTCGTTCATCTCCACCAGGTCGATGTCGCTGGCGTCCAGGCCCGCCTTGGCCAGGGCCTTGCGGGTCGCGGGCGCCGGCCCGGTCAGCATGATCGTCGGGTCCGCGCCGCTGACGGCGGCGGCGACGATCCTGGCCCGCGGCGTGAGCCCGGCCCGCGCCCCGGCGGTCTCGCTGCCGACCATGACGAGCGACGCGCCGTCGACGATGCCGGAGGAGTTGCCGGCGGTGTGCACGTGCTCGATCCGCTCGACCCAGTGGTACCGCTGCAGCGCGACGGCGTCGAACCCGCCCAGCTCACCGATCGTCGCGAACGACGCCGGCAGCGTCCCGAGCCCTTCGAGGGTGGAGGCCCGCAGGTGCTCGTCCCGGTCGAGGACGACGAGGCCGTTACGGTCCCGCACCGGCACGACGGACCGGTTGAAGTAGCCGCCCGCCCACGCCTTCGCCGCCCGGGTCTGCGACTCCAGGGCGTACGTGTCGACGTCCTCGCGGCTGAAGCCCTCGATCGTCGCGATCAGGTCGGCGCCGATGCCCTGCGGCACGAACCGGGTCTCGTAGTTGGTCTCCGGGTCCATCGCCCAGGCGCCGCCGTCGGAGCCCATCGGCACCCGCGACATCGACTCGACCCCACCGGCGAGGACGAGGTCCTCCCACCCGGCGCGGACCTTCTGCGCGGCGATGTTGACCGCTTCGAGGCCCGACGCGCAGAACCGGTTGAGCTGCACCCCGGCGACCGTGTCCGGCAGCCCGGCGGCGATCGCGGCGGTCTTGGCGATGTCGGACCCCTGGTCCGCGATCGGGGAGACGACGCCCAGGACCACGTCGTCGATGTCGGCCGGGTCGAGCCCGGGATAGCGGCGGCGCAGCTCGTCGATCAGCCCGACGACCAGCGTCACGGGCTTCACCCCGTGCAGGGAGCCGTTCTGCTTGCCGCGGCCGCGCGGGGTGCGGACGGCGTCGTAAACGAAAGCCTCAGTGCTCACCTACCCGAGAGTAACTTGCCGCTGGGCGGCACGGTACCCCGACCGCTGGCATCGCCTTGCGAGAATGTCCACATGTCCCGCCGGGCCGCTGTCATCCTGCTCTGGGCCGCCGGTGCCGCCTCCGTGCTGGCACTGGCGGCGACGGCGCTCGCCGTGGCCCGGTTCGCCGCGTTCCACCCCCTCGCGCACCCGTTCCCGGTGCTCTTCGTCGCGGCCGTCGTGGCGATCGTGGCCGTGCACCGCCTGATGCCCGAGGGGACGGCCCGGCTGCTGACCCAGGTCGGCGCCGGCGCGCTCGGCCTGGGCGTCGGCGTCACCGGGCTGCTCTGGCTGCGGTTCGGTGAGCTGCTCGCCCCGCAGGACCCGACGGTCGTCGCCACCGGAAGCGACGTGCGGGTCGTCGCCTGGCACGACGAGCTCGACAACGAGGTGATGCTGCGGCTGCGCTCCCGGCACGGCCTGCTCAGCCGCGACGGCACCGCCGACCTGGCCCGCTTCGACAAGCGGTGGAGCGCCGGCGCCGCACCCACCGACCGGCACTTCGCCTCGGCCACCGTCTCCGGCGACACGCTCATCGCCCGCTCGACCGACGGCCAGGAGTGGCGGGTCACCTTCGACCCGTCGACGCTGCGCCCGACCGGCCCGATGATCGACCGGCGCGCCCCCTACTCCGACTGAACGCCCCACTCGTCGAGGACCTCGGCGGTGTGCTGTCCCGGCAGCGGCGGCGGCCCGGTCAGCGTCGCCTGCGTCGTGGAGAACCGCGGGGCCGGCACCGGCTGCACGACGCCCAGGTGGTCGGCGAACGTGCCCCTCGCCCGCAGGTGCGGGTCCTGCGGTGCCTCGTGCAGCGACAGGACCGGGGTGACACAGCCGTCCCCGTCGTGGAACAGCGCGGACCACTCGTCGCGGGTCTTCGTCAGGAACACCGCGGCGAGCCGCTCCCGCAGGACCGGCCACTGGCTCACGTCGAGCTGGTCCGGCAGGCCGGTCAGGCCCAGGGTCGCGACGAAGGTCGCGTAGAACTGCGGCTCGAACGCGCCGACGGCGACGTGCCCGCCGTCGGCGGTCTCGTACACGTCGTAGAACGGCGCCCCGGTGTCGATGATGTTGACCCCGCGCCGGTCCTGCCACAGGCCGACGGCCAGCATGCTGTGCAGCATCGTGGTGATGTGCGCGGCGCCGTCGACGATGGCCGCGTCGACGACCTGCCCCTGCCCGGTCCGCTCCGCCTCGCGCAGCGCGGCGAGGACACCGACGACGAGGTACATGGCGCCCGCCCCGAAGTCGCCGAGCAGGTTCACCGGCACCTGCGGCGGCCCGCCGGCCCGCCCGAGCGGGTGCAGCGCCCCGGACAGCGCCAGGTAGGTGATGTCGTGCCCGGCGGTGCCCGCCCTCGGGCCGTCCTGGCCCCAGCCGGTCATCCGCCCGTACACGAGCGCCGGGTTGACCGCGCGCACCTGCTCGGGCCCGACGCCGAGCCGCTCCGCGACCCCCGGCCGCCAGCCTTCGATCAGCACGTGCGCTTTGCCCGCCAGCTCCAGGACCGTCCTGACCCCAGCCGGGTCCTTGAGGTCGACGGCGACGGACCGCTTGCCCCGGTTGAGCAGGTCGGTGGCGGCCGGCGGCGCGATCGGCGACCCGGGGCCGACCCGGTCGACCCGCACCACGTCGGCCCCGAGGTCCGCCAGCATCATCCCCGCGAACGGCCCCGGCCCGATCCCGGCCAGCTCCACCACCCGCACACCCCGCAAAGGTCCACTCATGGCACGTAGTTTGCACCCTCGGTCTGATTTCCCTTCGAAGGTGTTGCGTGGATGGGCTCGGGCGCCCATGAGCAATGGTGCAGAAAAGTAATATGAGCGCGGTCCGGTGAAACGCGCCGGCATCAAGGGAGAGCAATGGGATGAGACCACTCCGGTATTCGATCAACGTCACACTCGACGGCTGCTGTCATCACGAGGCGGGACTCCCACCGGACGAGGATTCGATGCGCTACTGGACCGCCGAGATGGAACGGGTCGACGCCCTGCTGTTCGGCCGAGTGGCCTACGGGATGATGGAGTCGGCGTGGCGGCGGCCGGCCACGGGCACGTGGCCCGACTGGATGGGTGCGAAAGAGGTCCCGTTCGCCGAGGCCATCGACCGGGCGAAGAAGTACGTCGTGTCGAGCACCCTGGACGAGGCCGATTGGAATGCCGAGCTGGTGCGGGGCGACCTCGGGGAAGCGGTCCGGCGGCTCAAGGACGAGCCGGGCGAGGGCCTGTTCGTGGGTGGCGTCACGCTCCCCCTGGCGTTGGCGGATCTGGGACTGATCGACGAGTACGTGTTCGTCGTGCAGCCGGTCGTCGCCGGGCACGGGCCGACGCTGCTCGCCGGTCTGCGCGAGCGCATCGAGCTCGAGCTCGTGGACCGCCAAGAGTTCCGGTCGGGTGCGACCGCCCTGCGGTTCCGGCCCGCGAAAGCGACCGCCTGAATCGACGGGCGCCGATTCCACCGGGGGAATCAGGCTGAGAAAGGGCTCAGGTCGGCTCAGGGAAGTCACAGTGGCCGATGGTGAGCTGTCCCCATGGGACGGGGACGCTCGGTAGCGGGGTGGACGGCGGTGGGGGCGGCGGCGGTGTACGTCGCCCTCAAAGGCAGCTGGGTCGCCGGCGGGATGTTCGGGGTCGAGGACCTCGGGGAGATCACGCGCGGCGAGTGGGCCTTCGACAACCTCGTCACCGGCGGGCTGGCGGTCGTCGGGGTCGGGGTGGCCCTCGCGGCGATCCGGCCCTGGGGCATGCGGGTCCCGGTGTGGCTGGTCGCGGTGCCGATGTGGGTCGGCGCCGGGCTGCTCGCGCCGTTCGTGGTGCTCATGCCGGCGGGCGCGGCGCTGCAGGCCGCCGGCTGGTGGGACCCGCCGCCACCCCCGGACGGCGATCCGACGCTCGAACCGTGGACGTTCGTCGTCGTGTACGGCAGCTTCGTCGTCCTCGGTGCCGCGCTGGCCGTGGCGTTGGTGCTGTACGCGCGGGACAGGTTCCGGCCCGTGGTGGAAGGGACGGTCGGGCAGGCGCCCCGGGGCCTGACGCACGCCGCGCAGGTGCCCCTCGCCTGGGTGGCCGCGGTCATCGCGGCGGGACTGGCGGTGCTGCGGCTGTCATGGGTCGTCGGCGGCACCGCCGGGCTCCGGCCCGGCAGCGGACGCGACGCGTGGCTGCGGCTGCAGGACACCGTGACGGCCGCGCAGTTCCTGTGCGCCGCGATCGGGCTGCTCGTGCTGGTGCACCGGTGGGGGCCGCGCGGGCGGTTCGCGGTGCCGCTCGTCGCGACCTGGCTCGGGGCCGGCGGGATGGTCGCCGGTGGGTTCCTGAGCATGCCGGCGATCCTGGCCGGTGAGCGGTGGACGGCGCAGGGGCAGACGTTCGCCGGGTACGCCACCGCCACCTTCCTCACCTGCGTCGCCGGGGCGCTGATCAGCGTCGTCGCGCTGTTCCTGCTCGTCGAGCGGGCCGGCACCACCAAGCGCGCGGGTCAGCAGGTACCGCTGCTCGACCCGGTTCGTGGTGAGCCTGGCGGCGGTCCGGTACCAGCCGGCGGCCAGCGGGGAGCCGGACATCGCCAGTAGGTGCGCGCGGACGGCCGCCGGTCGGTGGCTGCGCGCCAGCCGCGGGTCACCGGCGACGGTGTCCAGGACGGCGAGCCCGGCCGCCGGCCCGTGCACCATCGCCTCGGCCACCGCCCGGTTCAGCGTCACGACCGGGCTGTCGTCGACGAGCGACAGAAGCCGGTACAGGCCGAGGATCTGCCGCCAGTCGGCCGGCGCGGTCGCGTGGACCGCGGCGATCGCCGCCTGCAGCTGGTAGGAGCCGGGCGGCCCGGCCCGCAACGCCGCGGCGGCCAGGTCGCTGCCCTCCGCCACCAGCGGCCGGTCCCACAACGACCGGTCCTGCGCGTCGAGGGGCACGAGCACCCCGCCGGCGGTACGCGCGGCGCGGCGGGCATGCGTGAGCAGCATCAGGGCGAGCAGCCCGGCGACGTCGCCGCGGTCCGGCAGGCGGGCGTGCAGCATCCGGGTCAGCCGGATCGCCTCGGCGGCGAGCTCCGCCCGGTCGAGCGTGTCACCGGCGGTGCCGACGTAGCCCTCGGTGAAGATGAGGTACAGCACCGCCAGGACGACGTCCAGCCGGGCGTCGAAGTGCTCGGGGAGGCGGAACGTCGCGCCCGACTCCCGCAGCTTCGCCTTCGCGCGGCTGATCCGCTGCGCGACGGTCGCCTCCGGGGTGAGCAGCGCGCGGGCGATCTCGGCGGTGCTGAGACCGCCGACGGCGCGCAGGGTGAGGGCCAGCTGCGCGGACGGGTTCAGCGCCGGGTGGCAGCACAGGAAGAGCAGCGTCAGCGAGTCGTCCTGCTCCCGCACCGCCACCGGCACGGGCGGCTGCCAGGCGGCCTCGCGGCGGGCGCGGGCCTGCTCGCTGCGCAGCAGGTCGACGAGGCGGCGCGACGCGACCCGGATCAGCCAGGTGCGCGGCTCGTCCGGCACGCCCTGGACGGGCCACTGGGTGGCGGCGGCGAGCAGCGCCTCCTGGACGGCGTCCTCGCAGGTGTCGAAGTGCCCGTACCGGCGCACGAGCGCGCCGAGCACCTGCGGGGCAAGGTCCCGCAGGTGCCCGGACGTCACGGCCGGAAGCCCAGCCAGGTGTTCAGCCATGCATGATGGGCCGGACCTCGACGGTCTCGCCGCGGAAGTAGCCGGGTGAGCCCTTGAACCCGCCCCAGATGGTGAGGGTGTCGCCGTCGAGCTCGTACACGTAGTCGAGGGTGTTGCCCTCCGCGTCGTACGCGCGGGCCTTGATCTCGACGCCGGGCTCCTCACCGAACAGGTGCTCCCGGCCGATGATCTCGGTCATCGAGACGCGGTGCCCGTCGTGGTCCAGGACGCCGCGCTGGACGAGGAAGTATCCGCCGTCGAGCCATTCGTAGGTGGTGGTGCCGGTCGCGCCGCCGGTGACCTTCCAGGTGCCGGCCAGCCGGCCGAGCCTGCGCAGCTCGTCGTCCACAGGCAGATTCATGATGCGCTCCTTCGTTCAGGTGGTGTCGCCTGATACCTCGGAGCGGACCGGCTCGTCTCGACAGACGAAGACGCCCCAGCCGAGAAATTCCCGCTGGTACGCCAGATACGACCGCCGCGACTCGTCGAGGTAGCGGCGCATGCTGCCGGCGTCGGGGTGGGTGGGGTGCTCGCGGAGCCACTCGTCGACGGTCCACCACTGCGCCGCCACGTAGCGGTCCCAGGAGTCGCGGTCGGCGAGGACCATCTCGACGAGGCCCAGCCCGGCGGCCGCCAGCCGGTCCAGGGTGCCGGCGAGCGACGTGAACTCGGCGAGGTCGGCCGGGATCCCGTCCGGCGGGGTCGCGGTCCAGTACGGCTCGCCGATCAGCATCAGCCCGCCCGGCCGCAGCGCGGGCCGCAGCAGCTCGGCGGTGCCGGCGAGGCCGCCGCCGATCCAGGTGGCGCCGATGCAGGACACGACGTCGTAGGACGCGTCGGCGGGGACGTCCTTGCCGGCGTCGCCGTGCCGGAACGTGACGCGGTCGCTGACGCCGAGCTCCCGGGCGCGCTCGTGCGCGGCGGCCAGGAACACCTCGCTGATGTCGACGCCCTCGCCGACCGTGCCGTACACGTCGGACCAGCGCACCAGCATCTCGCCCTTGCCGCAGGCGAGGTCCAGGTGGCGCTGGCCCGGGCCGAGCCGGCAGACGTCGCCGAGCAGCATGAGCTTGTCCTCGGTGAACGGGTTGAGGATCCGGTGCCCGGCCTCGGCGATCTCATGCTGTCGAAGGATGTCCATGCTGCACCCTCGCCGCCGCGGGCGCCGGTTGTCCACCGTTTTGTACAGCTCCGTTGAGGAACAGGTCGACGAGGTCGGCGGGCTCGCCGCCGGCCATGACCAGGTGGTGGAAGACCCGGGCGAGGTATTCGGGGTCGCGGCGCAGCCGGTCCTGCTCGGGCTCGAACAGCCCGGCGAGCGCGTCGACGGTGTCGGTCATCGAGTCCCGGCGCCGGTTCGGGTCGGGCGCGCCGCGGCGCGTCTCGGCCTTGCCGGTGCCGATCGCGCCCATCACCGCGGTCATCCGGGTCATGTACGCCCGGAGCGTCTCGACCGCCTCGACGAGCCGGTCCGCGAGGGGCTGGTCGAGGTCGATGGCCCGGACGTGGGCGAGGGTGTCGTCGCGGCGCAGCGCCTCGGCCATGCACGCGGCGAGCAGGGCGTCCTTGTCGGCGAACGCACGGAAGACGGTGCCCTCGCCGATCCCCGCGGCGCGGGCGACCTGCGCGGTGGTGACGGCGGTGCCGTACTCGACGACGAGCGGCAACGCGGCCGCGACGATCATCGCGCGCCGCTCGTCCGGGCTCAACGGCGATGCCCGCTTCTTCGGCTCAGTCATGCCTCAAGTCTGCGGAGTGAGT
This sequence comes from Dactylosporangium sp. NPDC051087, assembly GCF_055586325.1. Taxonomy (NCBI): domain Bacteria; kingdom Bacillati; phylum Actinomycetota; class Actinomycetes; order Micromonosporales; family Micromonosporaceae; genus Dactylosporangium; species Dactylosporangium sp. NPDC051087. The sequence continues at coordinate 242,542 of NZ_JBVJIJ010000008.1, forward strand.
GCTCACTCCGTCAAGTCCCTCGCGGTCAGGGCGGCGGCGAGGTCGGCGGTCCGGCCCAGCAGGCGGGCGGTGGCGATCGGGTCCATGTAGTCCTGGTAGGAGACGATCTCGCCGTCGCGGACGCGGATGACGCCGAGGGCGTGGAAGCGGTACGGCTCGCCGGTCACCCCGGAGCGGCCGTAGTGCTCGATCTGGGCGACGACGACCTCGGGGTCGTCGGTCTCGCGGACGACCGCGTCGACGCCGTCCATCTCGAACAGGCGGCGAGAGCCCGAGGCGCCGCCGTGGTAGGCGCGGATCGCGTCCCGGCCGTGCAGCGCGCGGGGCTGGCCCGGCAGCGCGAACGGGTATTCCAGCACGCCGTCCTCGGCGAACAGGTCCGCGAAGACCACACCCTCGCCGGCCACCATCCGCCGGACCTGCTCGGCCACGTCGCGCGGTGATCGTGTCATGTCTCCCCCAAAGTACAATCGGAACGGTGACCCCGGTTAGACGATACGGAACGGTGGCCCCGGTTAGCAATGGCTGAGCAACCCATGCGCGCCGACGCCCGGCGCAACCGCGACCGCATCCTCGCCGCGGCCCGGGAGGCGTTCGCGGCGGCCGGGTTCGCCGTGCCCCTGGACGAGATCGCCGCCCGCGCCGGGGTCGGTCCCGGCACCGTCTACCGGCACTTCCCGACGAAAGAGGCGCTGTTCCAGGCCGTCATCACCGAACGCGTCACCGACCTCGTCGCCGAGGCGCGGCGGCGAGCCGCGGACGACGACGCGGGTGCGGCGTTCTTCGGGTTCCTGACCCTGCTGGGCGCCGAGGCCGCCGCCAAGCGGGACACCTCCGACGCCATGACCGTCCCCGGCCCGCTCGTCGGGGAGCTCCACGAAGCGGCCGGCGCGCTGCTCACCCGCGCGCAGGCCGCCGGGGCGGTCCGCCCGCAGGTCACCACGGAGGACCTGTTCGCGTTCCTGAAGAGCCTCCTGGCCACGGTCCACGAGACCGGCGACCGGGCCCGCGGCGAGCGGCTCCTGGCGATCCTGGCCGACGGCCTGCGAACCTCGCGGTAGCCGGTCAGCGCCCCGTGGAGGTCTCCGTGTACTGGCGGTAGTCGTACGCGCCGGGGGCGGCGATCGCCGCGCCGAGCGGGTCGATCAGCACGTCCTTCAGGGCGAGGGGCCCGCCGAGCAGGACACCGTCGGTGAGGGTCGCGGAGTTCCCCGAGAAGTACGCCTGGGTCGCCGGGGGCAGGCCGCCGACGGCCGCGAGCAGCAGCGGCCCGCCGTTCGCGCCGATCATCGCGCCGCCGGTCAGGGCGTCGAACCAGGTGGCGCCGGTCGCGACGGCGGCGGTGCGGGGGTTCGGGAAGAACGACTGCGCCACCAGCACGGCGGTCTCGTACTCGTCCTGCCCGGAGACGTTGATGACGAACGGATCCTGCGGCCAGGACGGCATCAGCCGGCGGCGTTTCGCGTCCAGCATCGCGTTCCACGCCGGTCCGCCGGCGGCGTAGATCCTGGTGGCGGGCGGCGCCTGCAGCGAGTTGAGGTACGAGGCGGTGGCCGCGGGCAGCGTCGCGCCCGCCGAGAGCACCACGACGGTGCCCGGGTTCGCGCCGGCGGCGGCCCCCGCGGCGAGCGCGTCGTAGTACTTCAGTGACGTCGCGACGATCACCGCGGACGGGGTGGGGGTGATGGCCTTCGCCACGGCGACCGCCGTCTCGTACTCGTCCTGCCCCCACAGCCGGACGGTCTTGTAGCCGAGGCCGGTCAGCGTCGACTCGACGGCCGCGGACAGGGCGACGGTCCCGCCGAGCAGGTAGACGGTGCCGCCGGGGGCGAGGACCCGCTGGATCTCCGCCTTCGCCTGGCCGTCCAGCGACCGGGGCGGCGTGATCAGCAGCGGCCCCTGCTTCACGATCGCGAGCGCGGACCCGCCGAGCGCGTCGAGGTACGTGTCGTCCCGGGACAGGACGACGGCCTTGGCGCCGCGGTCGGGCCAGTTGTACCGGGACGTCGCCACGGCGGTGCCGATCGCCGTCTGCCCCCAGACCCGGTGGACGGCGTTGCGGTTCACCGGCTGGCACGTCGGCTCGCTGCCCTTGGCGACCAGCAGCTCCACGGTCTTCGAAGCGACGTCGATCCGCTTGATCTTCGGGGTGCCGCCCTCGACGCTGGTGAACAGGATCGACAGCCCGTTCGTCGCCCACGCCGGGTCGGTGTTGGACGCGCTGCTGGTGCTGGCGGCCGTGGTCAGCTGGGTCGCGGCGGAGCCGTCGGCGGCGGCGATCCAGACCTGGCCGTCGCGCACGAACGCGAGTTTCGAGCTGTCCGGGGAGAAGTCCGGGGCGGCGGCGTTGTCCAGGACCTTCGTCACCGCCGCGGCGCTCTGCACCCGGTAGATCGCCGTCCCGAGCTGGCACACGACGGTGCCGTCGGCGGCGACGGCGGCCGCGGAGGCGCCGGCGACGCTGGTCAGCTCGGTGCCGGTCGCACCGGAGAGCACGTTGCCGGACGCGTTGTGGACCAGCAGCTTCGCACCGGTGGCGGTGACGCCGGTGTAGATGACGTTCGCGCCGTCGTGGGTGTAGACCGGCTCGGTGGCGTCGAAGCCCAGCGGGCCGCGGACCTTGACGCGTTCGGTGCCGTCGGCGCGGACGGAGAAGACCGTGTTGTCGGAGGTGTACACGAACCGGCTGCCGTCCGGTGACCAGCAGCCGGACCCGGCGGTCACGCCCGAGGCGAGGACCCGGGCGTTGTTGCCGTCGAGGTCGGCCCACCAGATCTGGTCGCCGCGCTTGTACGTGAGGCCGGCGGTCTTGCCGGGCAGGGACGCGTTCGCGGTGCGCTGGCCGGGGATGAGGCCGGACATCGCGGTGCCGGTCGCGGCGGCGACCGCTCCGAGCATCGCGGACCGTCGTGTCAGCGCGAACGCCACCGTGCTCCCCCAAGCTGTCCGGTCGCCGGCCGCCCGGCGATCACCCGGCCATCTTAGGGTCAGCCGTGACGCTCAGGTCGCCGTTCTCGTCGATGCGCACGTCATAGACCCGCAACGCCGGCTGGCCGGTGGTGGAGCAGCCGGTCGCAAGGTCGTACACATGCTGATGCAACGGACATATGACGACCTTCGCGTCGATGAGCCCGTCGGCGAGGGGCCCGCCGGCGTGCGGGCAGATCGCGGACACGGCCCGGACCCCGCCGCCGCGCAGCCGGAACACCGCGACCTGCTCCCCGTCCACGACGTAGACCCGGCCCTCACCCTCGGGGATGTCGGCGGCGGGTCCGAGGACGCCGGTCATCGGACCGGCACCTGCGGCAGCACGACCAGCGGCAGCGACGTGCGGAACTGGCCCGGCACCGCCGGGTCGAGGCCTTCCTTCCACGGGTCTCGGTACGCGGCCACCGCCGCCTCCATCCGTTCGTCGAGGCCCGCGCCGAGCCCTTCGCCGTCGGCGACGATCAGGTCGCGCAGGCGTTCGATGCCGAGCCGCGGCACGAACGCGTAGGTGCGTTCCAGCCAGTTGGCGTTCTCCCGGTAGTACTGCAGGAACCGGCCCGTCAACCGCATGACCTCGTCGGGAGTGTCGACGGTGGCGAGCAGGTCACCCTTGCGGATGTGCGCGCCGGCGGCGCCGCCGACGTAGATCTCCCACCGGCCGCCGTCGATCGCGACGACGCCGAGGTCCTTCACGTACGCCTCGGCGCAGTTGCGCGGGCAGCCGGTGACGGCGAGCTTCATCTTGCCGGGGCTCTCCAGGCCCTGGAAGCGGGTCTCGATCGCGATGCCGAGGGCGGTGGAGTCGCCGACGCCGAAGCGGCAGTAGTCGGACCCGACGCACGTCTTCACGGTCCGCATGCTCTTGCCGTACGCGTACCCGGACGGCATGTCGAGGTCCGCCCAGACGGCCGGCAGGTCCTCCTTGCGGATGCCGAGCAGGTCGATGCGCTGCCCGCCGGTGAGCTTGACCAGCGGGACGGCGTACTTGTCGGCGACGTCGGCGATGCGGCGCAGCTGCTCGGGGGTGGTGACGCCGCCCTTCATCTGCGGCACGACGGAGAACGTGCCGTCGCGCTGGATGTTGGCGTGGACGCGGTCGTTGATGAACCTGGCGCCGCGTTCGTCGACGTAGTCGTCGCCCCACAGCATCCGCAGCAGCGACACGAGTCCCATCTTGCTTCTCGCGTCCTCCTCACCACCGGCGAGCGCGTCGAAGACCGCGGAGACGCTGCGGAGGCCCTGGTCGCGGATCGCCGCGATGAGCTCCGGTTTCGTCATCGGTACGCCCGGCACGTACCAGTTGGCGGACGGGTCCTCCTCGGCGGCGCCGCCGGCGGCCCAGTCCACGATCTGCTTGACCAGGGACTTGCAGGAGCCGCAGCCTTTCCCGGCCCTGGTCCGTTCCATGACCCCGGACAGGGTCTGCACGGTCTTCGCCGCGTCGGTGATCGCCGCCTTGCTCACGCCGTTGCAGTTGCACACCTGCGCGTCCGGGGCGAGCTCGGCGGCGCTGTCCTCGTCGGCGGGCGCACCCAGGTCGAACAGGAGCCGGACCCGGTCCTCGGGCAGCGGCAGCCCCTGGTCGAACGCCTGCATGAGGAACCCGACCTTCGCCACGTCGCCGAGCAGGGTCGCGCCGACGAGCCGGCCGTCGCGGATGATGACGCTCTTGTACACGCCGCGGGCCGGCTCGGCGAACACCACGAACTCGTCACCCTCCGCGGGGGTGGTGATCCCCATGGCGGCGACGTCGACACCGGCGACCTTCAGCTTCGTCGCCGTCCGCGACCCGTGATAGGCGGCCTTCTCGTTGCGGCCGGTGACGTGATCAGCGAGCACCCTTGCCTGCTCCCACAGCGGCGCGACCAGGCCGTACGTCTCGCCGCGATGCTGGACGCACTCCCCCACGGCGTAGATGTCAGGCTCGTCGAGGCACCGCAGCTGGTCGTCGACGACGATCCCGCGTTCCACGGTGAGGCCGCTGACCTCCGCGAGGGTCGTGTTGGGGCGGATCCCGGCGGCGACGACGACCATGTCGCAGGGGATGACCCGCCCGTCGGCCAACCGGACGCCCTGCACCTTCTCCTTGCCTTCGATCGCGTCGGTACGGGCGGCGAGCTCGACACCGATGCCGAGCCGTTCGACACCGGCCTTCAGGATCGCCCCGCCCTGCGCGTCGAGCTGCGCGTTCATCAGGTGCCCGGCGGCGTGCACGAGCGTCACCGCGACCCCGTGCCGCTGCAGCCCGCGCGCCGCCTCCAGGCCCAGCAGCCCGCCACCGATCACGACGGCGCGTTCGTGGTCCCGCGCGTACCGGATCATGCCGCGGGTGTCGTCGATCGTCCGGAACGTGAACACACCCTGGTGGTAGCCGCGTTTCGGGTGGTGCATGTTCGCGATCGGCGGGATGAAGGGCCGGCTGCCGGTGGCGATGACCAGCTTGTCGTAGCGCAGCTCGTTGCCCCGGTCGTCGAGGACGACCTTCGCGAACCGGTCGATCCGCTCGACCTTCACCCCCGCCCGCAGGTCGATGCCATTCGCGGCGTACCACGGCAGGCTGTTGAGGAAGATCCCGTCCTCGTCCTCCGCCCCGGACAGCACGTTGGACAGCATGATCCGGTTGTAGTTGCCGTACGGCTCCTCACCGAACATCGTGATGGTGAAGCGTTCCCCGCCGCCGCGTTCGAGGATCTCCTCCACGGCCCGCGCGCCGGCCATCCCGTTGCCGATGACGACGAGTCGCTGCATCGCCCCTACACCTCCACGAGCCCGAGGTCGACGACGATCGCCCCGGTGACCCCTTCGGGCGCCCCGACGAGCAGCTCCACGACGGTCCCGCCGTCCAGGTCCTCCACGACCCGCAGCGGCACGTGGACGTCGCTCTTCGCGCCGATCGGGAAGTACCGCATCGGCACGCCGTCCCTGGTCAGCACCACGTAGACGAGCTCACCGCTGGTGTTGCCGCCGCGGAAGTACACCGTCTGCGCGACCACCCCCACCGGCACCGTGTAGCTCAGCGCCGCGTCGAGGGGCACCGGCGCCTCGATCCCTTTCCCGGCGAACGGGAACACACCCTGCAGAAACCGTGGCGTCGACCGCACGCGACCCCGTCCTCTCCTCGTCGTCCCGCGGTCGATCCTGTCCACCCGCCGTTACACCCCAGTACCGCCCCTGTTACACCCCGTGGAGCGACTCCTCTTCCCCCGCCCGGGCACACTGTGAGCCCCCTGCCGTGTGCTCAGCTGATGTCGGCGCCGTAGACGTGGTCGACGGTCATCGTCATCAGGACCCGGCGGTCGGCGACCATGACGGCCCGGTACTCGTCCCAGTCGGAGTGCTCGCCGGCGGCGCGGCGGTAGTAGTCGACGAGGGCCTCGACCTCGGGTCCGTGCGGGTCGGTGCCGGGGCCGGTGAGCGTCGCGACGCCCTCCGCCGTCGCCCAGGACCTGCCGTCGGGGCCGGTGACCTCGAGCGTGGCCCGCGGGTCGCGGCGCAGGTTCGCGGTCTTCGCCCGGCCCTGCGTCATCGACACGAGGATCACCCCGGCGTCGCGGTCGTAGAACGGCATCACCGGCGACAGCTGCGGCCGCCCGTCGCTCTTGATCGTGGCCAGTACACCCAGCCTGCTGGCAGCGAGCAGCTCACGAGGATCAAACGTCATGCCCCCATCATCCGCCTGCGCCCGGGCCGGTGCCGCCGGTCGCGCGGCATTAACATGCGCGGATGGAGCAGCGGGCGGCGCATGCGCGGTTCATCCGTGGCACGCGGGTTCCCGTGGAGATCGCGCGGCGGCTGGTCGAGCTCGGGCGGGCCGACATGGTGCGGGTCCGGGCGGCGGGCGGCGACCCGCACTGCGCGCAGGTCCTCGCCGGGCGGGACCCCGACGACGCCGCGCTGGACCAGTTCACGGGCGCGGGCTGGTGGCCGGTCCTGCGGGCGAAGGCCGCTGCCCTGCACGCCAGGGGCCGCACCGGTGACGCCGTCGACCTGCTGAGCCCGTGGACCGGTGACCAGCTCGTCGTCGGTGAGGTCGCCCGGCTGCTGGCGGCGCAGGGCCGGGTCGACGACGCGTTCGCGATCCTGACCCCACGCGCCGGAGAGCCGGGGCCGGCCCGCACGCTGCTCGACATCGCGACCGCGGCGGGCCGCGCCGACCAGGCCGTCGCCGTCCTGCGGCCGCACGCCGGGACGGGACGCCACGCGGCCGCGCTGATCGCCGACGATCTGGAGCGGCGCGGGGACGTCGACGGCGCGCTCGCGGTCCTGCGGCGGCTCGGCGCGGAGGGCCTGGACCAGGCCGCGCGGCTGCTGTACCAGCACGAGCGGGTCGCGGACCTGCGCGCGTGGCTCGCCGAGCGCGGCGACGAGCGGCTCGCGTCCCGGCTGGCCGGGCTGCTGGAGCGGCGGGGTGACGTGGACGGCGCCGCCGCCGTGCTGCGGCCGTTCGACGAGGTGGAGGTCGCCCGCCTGTACGCCAGGAACGGCCGGAGCACGGAAGCCGTCGCGCTGCTGACCGGGCTCCTGGCGGCCGGCGACGGCGAGCCCGGCTACGCCTATCTCGCGCTCGGCGAGGTCGCGCCCGGGCAGGCGCTGGCGCTGCTCGACGAGGAGGCCGACCCGGACCTGTTCATGCTCAAGGTCGACCTGCTCGTCGAGCAGGGCAGGGCCGGCGAGGCGATCGCCGCGCTGCGGGACCGGCGCCCCGGCGACGAGTGGTTCCCGCAGTGGCGGCTCGCCGAGCTGCTGACCGGTCAGGGCCGCGACGACGAGGCGATCGCCGTCCTGACCGTGCCGAAGGCGTCGGCGAACGCGGCGCTGCTCGCCGACCTGCTGCTGCGGCGGGGTGCGGTCCAGGACGCCCTCGACGCCCTGGACCGCTACCACGACCTCAGAGCGCCGCGGTGAGCGCCGCCTTCGCGGCCCGGCTCGCGTCGTCGACCAGGACCTCGGAGCGGCCTGACGCGACCCCGTCCAGCGCGGCGGCGACTACGACCGCCGGGTCGAGCTTCGGCACGTCCCAGCCGGCCATCATGTCCGTGTCGGCGGCGCCGAGGTGCACGCCCGTCACGTGGGTGCCCTGCGCCGCCAGTTCCAGGCGCACGCCGTTGGTGAGGCTCCACTGGGCGGCCTTCGCGGCGCTGTAGGAGTTCGCGCCGTCGTAGTTCGCCCAGGACAGCAGCGACAGGACGTTGAGGATCGCGCCGCCGCCGTTCGCGGCAAGGACCGGCGCGAACGCCCGGATCACGTGCAGCGTCCCGAAGTAGTGCGTCTCCATCTCCAGGCGGATGGCGTCCAGGGGGCCGTCGACGAGGTTGGTGTACGTGGCGACGCCCGCGTTGTTCACCGGCCACGCCACCCCGCAGACGCTGCGGCTGCTCGCCGGCGAACGCGACAGCATCGACGCGCGGATCGCCGCCGCCGAGGCCAGCGTCACCGACGGCTGCCGCACCTGAGCCGAGCCCGGTCCCGGTGCCGGGGGCGGTCAGGCTCGGCTACCGTGCGGTGGCATGCCGTCGCTTCTGACTCCCGCACTGCCCGCAGGGACGCTCGCCGCGTCGATCCAGCCGGTACTGGACGGCGACGGCGTCCGGCTGCGGCCGTGGCGGGCGGCGGACGCGGGCACCGTCGTCGCCGCGTACGCCGACCCTGACATCCAGCGCTGGCACTGCCGGACGATGACGGCCGCCGAGGCGCGGGACTGGGTCGCCCGCTGGCCGGACCGGTGGCGGGCGGAGACCGGAGCGGGCTGGGCCGTCACCGGTCAGGACGGTGTCGCCGGGCAGATCAGTCTCCGCACGATCGACCTGTTCGAGGGTCTCGCGGAGGTGTCGTACTGGGTGCTCCCGCACGCCCGCGGCCGGGGCACCGCGGGCCGGGCGCTGAGCACGCTGACCGACTGGGCGTTCGGCACCCTCGGCCTGCACAGGATCGTCGTGTGCCACTCCACGGCCAACCACGCCTCGTGCCGGGTGGCGGAGCGGGCCGGCTACCTCCTGGAGGGCACGAAACGCGGCGAGGTCCGGCACGCGGACGGCTGGCACGACATGCACCTGCACGCCAGAGTCACGCCACAGGTCACGCCACGGGTCACGCCATGAACTCGCTGACCGGGCGCAGCCGCACCCGCAGCGTCGACACCGCGAGGGCGCTGTCGAGCCGGACGTCGAGGGGCCGGTTCGGGAACAGGTCCCGGCTGCGCGCCGCCGGGATCGCGGCCGGGTCGAGCCCGTCCCGGATCGCGACGAGCACGCCCAGGTCGTACCGGCTGAGCGGCGCAGGACCGGCGATGTTGAGGATCCCGCGGTGCCCACCGGCGGCGACCTCCAGCAGCGCCGCGGCGAGATCGTCGACGTGGACCGGCATGCGGATCTCGTCGGTGAACAGCGCCCCGCTGACCCGCCCGGTCGCGAGGTCGTGGGTGAGGACCTCGTGCGCGCCGCCGTGCTCAGGGCCGTCGCCGAGGATCGTCGAGGTCCGGATCAGCGCCGCGCCCGGGTGGATCGCCGCGACGGCGGTCTCGGCGGCGGCCTTCGCGGCGCCGTACCGGTAGGTCGGGTCGGGCAGCGCGGACTCGTCGTAAGTGGACCTCCCGGCCGGAGAACACGGCGTCGCTGGACATGTGCACGAGCCGTACCCCGGCCGCCGCGGCGGCGACCGCGACGTGGGCGGCACCGTCGGCGAGCGACGCCCAGTCGCCGCGGTCCCGGCCGGCGGCGGTGTGGATGACCACGTCGGGGCGGGTGTCGCGGAACACGGCGGCGACCTGGTCGCGGTCGCGGATGTCCAGGCGCCGGTCGCCGCCGGGTGCGGGGGTCGCGAAATAGGTGCCGGTGACGGTCCAGCCGGCGGCCTGCGCCTGCTCGTACACGCGCCGCCCGAGCGAACCGGTCGCGCCGGTCACCAGCAGATTCCCCGTCATGTTCCCCGACATCGCCGGCGAGTTTACGGCGCCGGCCAGGTTTCCGCGGCCCCGAACCACCGGGCCAGACTTACGTCGAGTGCGGCCTGGTCGTCGCCGGCCCACGCGATGTGCCCGTCCGGGCGCAGCAGGACCGAGGGCATCGGCAGCTCGTGGGTGACGCGGTCGACGCGGCCCGCCCAGCCGTGCACGGACAGCGTGCCCGTCCCGTCGAGCAGCAGCCCTCTGCCGTGCCGCATCAGCGTGTACAGGCGGGCCTGCCCGATCGTGACGTCCCGCATCCGCCGGCCGACCAGGTCGGGGCCGGGGCCGAGGTCGTACCGGACGCCGATGGCGGTGATCTTCTCGGTGAGGTGCCGGCTGACGTCCTCGAACTCCATGAGCTCCGCCAGCAGCCGCCGCACCGGCTGCGCGCCGGGGTCCATCAGCATCGTCTGCGCCCTGGTGTTGTCCAGGACGTCGGCGGCGACCGGGTGCCGTTCGTCGTGGTACGTGTCCAGCAGCCCGCCGGTCGCCCAGCCGGCGACGGCGGCGGCGAGTTTCCAGCCGAGGTTGAACGCGTCCTGGATGCCGAGGTTCAGCCCCTGCCCGCCCAGCGGCGGGTGGACGTGGGCGGCGTCGCCGGCGAGGAAGACCCTGCCGGCCCGGTACCGCTCCGCCAGGCGGGTCCCGTCGCCGAACCGGGACAGCCACCGTGGCGAGTGCACCCCGAAGTCCGTTCCCGCGTACCGGCGCAGCTGCCGCCGGAAGTCCTCCAGGGTCGGCGCGGCGGCCCGGTCCTCGGCGACGCCGTCGGCGGGCACGACGACCCGCCACCTGTCCGAGTCCCCGGCGGGTCCCAGTCCGAACCGCAGCTGGGTCTTGCGGATCTCGGCGACGACGCTGTGCACGGTCTCGGCCGGCGCGGCCACCTCCATCTCGCCGAGGAGGGTGTCGGCGCGGCTGGGCTCGCCGGGGAACGCGACGCCGAGCAGCTTCCGCACGGTGCTCCGCCCGCCGTCGCAGCCGACGAGGTATCGGCAGCTGCGCTGGTCGCCGTCGCGCAGGGTCACGGTGACCCCGTCGGCGTCCTGGCGCAGCCCGGTGACCTCGGCGCCTCTGCGCAGTTCGGCGCCGGCCGCCGTGGCGTGCTCGGCGAGGATGCGCTCGGTCTCCGGTTGCGGGATGCCCAGGACGTACGCGTGGGCGCTGTCCAGGTCGGGTGCCGGTTTGACGATCCCGGCGAACGACCCGCCGACGGGGTGCTTCCGGCCGCGTTCGAGGAACCGCTCCAGGAGGCCACGCTGGTCCATCACCTCGATGCTGCGCACGTGCAGGCCGAGGGACCGCACGTGGGCCGGTGGTCGCGTGTCCTTCTCCAGTACGACCACGTCGACGCCGTGCAGCCGCAGCTCGGCGGCGAGCATGAGCCCTGTCGGCCCGCCACCTGCGATGATCACGTCACTGTTCGTCACAAATCGTGCATTCTGCCGCGCACCCCGGGTCTTGCCGCAAGCCCCGGGGTGCGGTATACGTTAAGAGTGGCAGGGAGTTGTTCTCCTTGCCTTTCTTCGTTTTCAGAACGCGAACGAGTTGAACGGTTCCGGATCGGTGCGGAAGATCCGGCCGAGGTCCGGGGGGGGGGGGGGGGGGGGGGGGGTGGGGCGGGGGGGGGGGGGGGGGGGGGGGGGGGGGGGGGGGGTCGGCGGAGGGGGGGGGGGGGGGGGGGGAGGGGGTGAGGGCGTCAACCAAACAAACCGCACAACAAGTCGGGGCCACG
>NZ_JBVJIJ010000008.1:254217-294292 GCF_055586325.1 Dactylosporangium sp. NPDC051087
GGACACAACAAACGTGCGGCCCCTTTTCCCCCACACCCTCTCTTTCTTCGTTCGTTGTTTTGGGGGTGGGGGCGAACCCCCCCCCCCCCCCCCCCCCCCCCCCCCCCCGGTGCTGGCGAATCCGGCCCGCCGCGGCGAGCAGCGCGGCCGACATGCCGCCGAGGTAGAGCGATCCGAGCGCCTGCACGTCCACCGTCAGGTCCGGGCGGGTGCCCGTACGCGTGCACTCGGTCCCGTCGGGTGTCACGCTCAGCCGCCAGGTCCCGGCGTTGCGCGGGCACATCCTGTCCTCGTCGACGGCGATCGTCAGTTCGGCGCCGGTGTCGTATCCGCGTGCCGTCAGCGCGGCCGGCAGGTCCAGGATGCGCAGCCACAGGTTGTCGGTCTGCCGGGTGACCCGCAGCGCCCGCGGGTTGTGCAGCATCCACCGCAGCGGCTCGTCCGCCGGGCGGGTCGGCGCGACGACGCGCCTGGTCAGGTCGAAGTCGGTGAGCAGCAGCCACATCGCCCGGTACGCGTCCGCCGTCACGGCGTGCAGCGCGTCGACGACGAGCGTCCCGGTGTGCTCGACGTGCGGTGACCAGGGCAGCCGGAAGTTCGCGATCCCGTCGGCGGTCCCGTGTCCGTCGCGGTGGACGAGGTACCGGGTGGGCCCGTCGGTGCCGTGCGCGTCGTCGTGCAGCCCGTCCCACCGCCCCGGCAACGGCGACAGCTCACCGACCCGGATGCGGCGGACCTGCTCGTGGACCAGCGGCCAGACCTGCCGCGCGGTGGCGGCGTCGACGAGCTCCAGCGACCCGGCGGGCGGGTCCGTGTCCCGGAACGCGGCCTCGCCCCGGTCGAGGTCCCACCGGGTCCGCACCGTCGCCGGCGAGAACCCGAACCGGCCGTAGATGCCGCCCTCGCTGGCGCTCAACGCGCCGAGGGGTTCGCCGCGCTCGACGGCCTCGTCGAACATCGCCTGCATCATCCCGCGCAGCAGCCCCCGCCGGCGGTGGGTCGCGGTCACCGCGGTCGCCGTCACCCCACCGAACGGCACCGTCCGCGCCCCGGGGACGGTGATCTCCATCGACAGCATCGCGGACCCGCCGACGACCTTCGCCCCGTCGAACGCCGCCTGCGGGTGGAAATGCGCCGCCATGACGGTGTCCGTCCAGGCGGCGACCTGTTCGCCGGTCGCGGGCCGGTTCGGCGGCGGCCACGCCTCCGGCCCTCCGTGCCACGCCGCCGGCGCCGGCTCCCAGTGCGGCAGGCCGTTCACGTACGGCAGCACCCGCAGATACCCGGCGGCCTCGTCGCGGGTGACGGGCCGGATCTCGATCTCGATCGTCACGGTCGTCTATTGTTCCGGCTCGCCGGCCGCCGCGCGCGCCCGGCAAAGGACTGGACGGGGTGTCGCCGGTCTTGTAGCTTGCAGTGGACCGAGACACCACCCGAGGAGGTGAGACCTATGAACGTTGCAGTGAAGTGGGTGCTCCCCCTTGCCGTCACGGTCGGGCGATCGACGTAGGTGTCGCCCGGGAGCGCCTCCGTCGAGAAGGCATCCCGAAAGGCAACACCCAATGCACGCTCAGCACACTGAATCCACCGTGTTCGACGTCATCGTCGCCGGCTGCGGGCCGACCGGCGCGATGCTGGCCGCCGAGCTGCGGCTGCACGACGTGCGGGTCCTCGTCCTGGAGCAGGAGACCGGGCCCGTCTCCGCCGTCCGGATCGTCGGCCTGCACACCCGCAGCCTGGAGATCATGGCCATGCGCGGCCTGCTGGAGCGCATCGTCGAACGGGGACGGCGGCGCCCCGCCGGCAGCTACTTCGCCGCCATCGACAAACCCGCGCCGGCGGGCCTGGACTCCCCGTACGCCTTCCTGCTGGGCATCCCGCAACCGGTCATCGTCGCCCTGCTCGAACGGCACGCGACCGACCAGGGCGCGCAGATCCGCCGCGGCCGCGCGGTGACCGGCCTCGAGCAGGACGACGACGGTGTGACCGTCGAGCTGGCCGGCGGGGAACGGCTGCGGGCGCGGTACCTCGTCGGCTGCGACGGCGCCCGCAGCACGGTCCGCAAACTCCTCGGCGTCGGCTTCCCCGGCGAACCTTCACGGTCCGAGACCCTGATGGGTGAGCTGGAAGCAGGTGCGCCGCCGGAGGAGATCGCCGCCAAGGTCGCCGAGATCCGCGAGACCGATCAGCGGTTCATGTTCGGGCCGTTCGGCGAACGGGTCTACCGCGTCGTCATCCCCGGCGCCGGCGTCAGCGACCGCGCGGAACCACCCACGCTGGAGGATTTCCGGCGGCAGCTGCGTACCGTCGCCGGGACCGACTTCGGGGTGCACTCCCCGCGCTGGTTGTCCCGCTTCGGCGACGCGACCCGGCTGGCCGACCGGTATCGGGTCGGGCGGGTGCTGCTGGCCGGCGACGCGGCGCACATCCATCCACCCATCGGCGGGCAGGGCCTCAACCTGGGCGTGCAGGACGCGTTCAACCTCGGCTGGAAACTCGCCGCGCGGGTCCGCGGCTGGGCGCCCGACCCGCTGCTGGACACGTACCACGCCGAACGGCACCCGGTCGCCGCGGACGTGCTGGACAACACCCGCGCGCAGACGGCACTGCTGGCGGACGGCCCCGGCCCGCGGGCCGCGCGCAGGCTGCTCGCCGAGCTGATGGACTTCGACGCGGTGAACCGCCACCTGACCGAGAAGATCACCGCGACCGGCGTCCGCTACGACCTCGGCGGCCTCGGCGGCCTGCCCGGCCTGGTCGGTCGCCGCATGCCGGACCTCGACGTGCGGCAGGGTCGCCTGTACGGCCTGCTGCACCGCGGCCGTGGCCTGCTGCTGGACCGCGCCGGAACCCTGACCGCCGGCGGCTGGTCGGACCGGGTCGACACGCTCGCCGATCCGACCGCGGCACTGGACGTCCCGGCGGTCCTGCTCCGCCCCGACGGGCACGTCGCCTGGGCCGGCGACGATCAGCGGGACCTGGACGGGCACCTCACCCGCTGGTTCGGCGAACCCGCCGGCTGAGTTTCTGCTGCGTATCAGGGCGGGGGCTGGTCGCCGCGGGCGAGGCCGGCGCTGAGCTTGGCGAGCGCCGGCCAGTTGCCGTCGGCGGCCAGCCGCTCCGCCTCGGCGTCGGCCTCGTCCCGCCGGTCCGTCTTCGCCAGGAGACACCCCAGCGCCTTGTACGCGCCGAGCTCGCCGTCGGCGATCGCCGTCCTCGTCTGGTGCAGCGCCTCGTCCAGGTGCCCCTGAACGGTCAGCAGCCGCACCAGGCGGGGACGGGTCTCCGTCTCGCCGGCCGCGACCGCCGCCCGGTACACCTCCAGCGCCTCCTCGACCCGGCCGGCCTGCTCCAGCAGCTCGCCGAGCGGCCAGTACGCCACGGCCTCGTCGCCGAGGACCGCCCGGTACTCCGCGACCGCCTCGTCGACGCGGCCCTGGTCGGCGAGCAGCCGGGCGAGGCAGACGACCCCGGAAGGCCCGTCGTCGGCGATGACCGCCCGGTGCAGGTCGATGGCCTCCTCGACCCGGCCGATCTTCCCGAGCAGAAGGGCGAGGCCCTCACGGGTGCCGGTCAGACCGGCGTCGATCCCGCTCCGCCACGCCGCGACCGCCTCGTCGTGGCGGCCGAGGTCCCGGTACAGGGTCGCGAGCCCGAGCCAGCAGTGGACGTGCCCGCCGGCGACACCGGCCCGGTAGGTCGCCTCGGCCTCCTCGACCAGCCCCTGCTCCACCAGCAGGTCACCACGGTCGAGGGGATCGCCATTGATCATGGCGTGACTCTAGGCCCTCCTGTGCCGCTGGTGAGTATGTAGTGGCGCAGCTTGACAGGTCCGCCGTCGGGGGTGGTCCAGTCGGCGTCTGTCGTGTGCGTGTGCTGCCAGCCGCTGGCTTCGTAGAAGGCGACGGCTGCCGGGCGCTCTCCGTCGGCGACGTTCAGCGTGAGATCGTAGTCGTGCTCGGCGGCCCAGCTTCCGGCGTGGTTGACGAGCGCGCTGGCGAGGGAGCGACGCCGCGCGGCGGGAGTGACGAAGAGCCGGCAAAGTTCGACGTGGCGGGCCGGTGCTTCGCTGGGTGCGCTCCGGACCGCGACGTGGCCGTCGACGGTGCCGCCTGCGGCTTCGGCGATCCATGCATGCAACAGGCCCGGTGGGCTGAGCCACCCGCGCGGGTCCGCCGGCCAGTTCAGCGGGTATGCGTCGGCTTCGTGCACTGCGCGCAGCGCTTGAACGCACTGGTCCAGGTCGACGACTCGCCGGGTTCGGATGGCTGGACGTGACATCAGGCCATTATTTGCCGGCGCGGTCAGGGCGGCACTGTGGACGAGATGGGGACCTCATCACGTGATGGAACGGGTCTTCGGCGGGCGTGTCTGCGGCATCGACTGGAAACGGGTCCAGTTCGGGCAGGATCTTCAGCCAGGCGGCAAGTTCTGCCGAGAGATCGGTGTCTGTGACGAGGTGCATGACGGGTTTGAGGTCATTCAGCATTCGCTGGATGCCAAGAAGCCGGTGGTAATCCTGGTAGTCGTCGGTGCCGCTCAAGAGCCAGAGGATCTCTGCGATGTTCTCACCCGGCGTGGCGTAGTCGTCATCGGTGATCGGTTTGGCGCGCAGTTCCGCAGCACGGGTCATCGCCCGCGGGCGGGTGAAGCCGAACGTTCTGAGGGCTTGGCCGGCGACGCTGTCCGGTCGGACGTTTGCGGGTAGGAGGTCGGGGCGTCGACCGGCGGCGAGTCCGGCCGTCGTGAGCTGGACGAGGTTGCCGACGGCGATATCGATCGGGAAGTTCTGCTCCAGTGCCCAGTCGATCAGGGCTGCGGCCAGGTCAAGGTCGGCGCGGGGACGTCTCGCCGGTAGTCCTTGCTGCTCATGGCGAACGTCGGACACGGCAGAGTCGATGAGCGCGAGCCACCAGTGAGCCGCTGAGACGGAGGTGGATCGGCGGTCGAGCAGCCACTGTCTGCGGTCGGACGGATCGGTCACGAGCAGGTGGCGGTAGAGGTCCTCAAATTCGGTCATGGTCACCGTCGCGTTGTCGTGTCAGCTCAGCCGGTACTGCCATCCTTCGGCCCGCCATTCGAAGGTCGCCGCGACCAGTTCCCTGACGGTGCGGCCGGTGGTCACCTGTTCCAGGGCACGGTACGTGGCGAGGTGCCCGATCAGCATCACGCGCTGCCCGGCCCACCTGGTCGGCAGGTCGGCGAGGAACCGCACGACCCGGGCGATCGCCTGCTCGTGGCTTTCGCCGCCTGGGTACGGCCGGTCGCAGTACTCCAGCCGGTCGGCCTTGACGTCAGCGGCGGGCGAACCGTTGCGGGTGCCGAAGTCGCACTCACGCAGCCGCCAGTCGTGCAGGACCGGGATGCCGGTGCCGCCGAACGCGATGTCGGCGGTTTCCGCAGCGCGACGCAGGTCGGACGTGAACACCGCCGTGATGCCGTCGCCGCGCCGCCGGCGTCCCATGTCCGCCGCGTTGGCCCGGCCTTGCTCGCTCAGGCGCCCTGGCAGCCACCCTGTGGCGATCCCGCGCTCGTTGTCCTCGCTCAGCGCATGCGTCTCGAACACCACTTCGATCGACATCGTTCGACCGTATCGTCCGACCGTATCGCCTGGTGGTCCAGGGACGGCGCGTCGCCCGGGCGGGCTGGGATGATCCCGTGATGGAACGGGTCACCAGTCGCGTTGTGTACCAGAACCCCTGGATGGTCGTCCGGGAGGACGAGATTCGCCGTCCTGACGGAAGTCCTGGCATCTACGGCGTGGTGGAGAAGCCTGACTTCGCGCTGGTGATGCCGCGTTGGCGGGACGGGTTCTGGCTGGTGGAGCAGTTCCGGTACCCGGTGGGGCGGCGGGCCTGGGAGTTTCCGCAGGGCAGTTGGGGGCGTGGTGGCAGCGGGGACCAGGCCGCGCTTGCCCGTCAGGAGCTTGCCGAGGAGACCGGCCTGCGGGCTGCCTCGCTCACGCATCTGGGCCATCTGTTCGAGGCTTACGGCTTCTCGACCCAGGGGTTCGACGTCTATCTCGCGGAAGGACTCGCCGAGGGTGAGCCCGCCCGGGAGGCGAGTGAGCAGGACATGATCCATCGAGCGTTCACCGATCGGGAGATCGTCGGAATGATCCGGTCGGGACAGCTCGTGGACGCGCCGTCACTCGCGGCGCTGACGCTCTTCCAGTTGTCGCACCGGTGGGCCGGCGTACCGGCTCCCGCCTTCGATCACGCGGACTCGCAGATGCAGAGCTGAAGCGGCGAATCCGCGGCAAATGGCCGACCGGACCAGTCACCGTAGCGTTCGACGAGCTGAAGGCCGCCGAGCGAGACGAGCAGCGGCAGCTCCTGCGGGAAGATGCTCCTGATCTCGAGCGGTGCGACGACGAAGTCGGGCTCGGAGGCCGTCGAGAAGTACCACGTCCCGCGGGTGACCTGCGCGCGCGCATCGTAGATCTCGGCGACGTCGACCGTGACGTCGCCACGGCCGGGATCCGTGAACGACAACGACTCCCGGGAGCGTCGCCCGCCGTCGGCTTCGGCGAGCAGGCGCACGCTCGGGTTGAACACGTCGAAGACGAACCGTGCTCCCGGTGCCAGATGCCGTCGGACCGACTGGAAGCAGCTCACCAGGTCCTCGGCCGCATACAGGTGCAGCAGGGAGTTGGCGGTGATGAACACGAAGTCGAAGGTGCGGCCCAGGTCGAAGGCCCGCATGTCGCCCTGCGTCCATTCCACCTCCACCCCGCGGTCGTTCGCCTTGCGGCGGGCCTCGGCCAGCATGTCGGACGAGAGGTCCAGGCCGACGCACGGATGCCCGTCGGCCGCGATGGGGATCAGCTTGTGCCCGGTGCCGCACCCGAGTTCCAGTACGCGCCCGCCTCGCCGAGCGGCGGCGGCCCGGAAGAAGTCGATCGCGGTCCCGTCGCCCGGGAACATCAGGTCGTACAGCCTCGCGTGCGCGTAGAACGCTTCACTCATCGAGCGCCTTCCCCAGCAGTTCGTAGGTCTCCTGTACCGCCCCCGCGGCGCTCGGCACCACCACCGTCGCCGGGCGCAGACGGACGACGTCCATCAGGTTGTCGTACATGGCGGCGAGCATGACATGCCTGCCGCTCAGCTCGATGAGCCGATGGTGGTGGCGGATCCACGGGTCGACGCTTTCCTGACTGCGGCGGTCGACCGCGCGGTCGCCGCACGTGTCGGTCTCCTCGTCCTGCCATCCGCCCACGAGGCGGTGAGCCGCGCCATCCCGTCACCTCCGTCGATCGTCTTGTCAGGTTCATCCTTCCCGGGAGTTCCCGGGAGTCCCGGGACCGGACAGGTCTGCTGCCCGCTCCGGGGGAGGCTGCCGAGCATCCGCGCGCGCATAACAGTGATTATGGTGTAGCTCGATCGCAGGTAATTATCGGATTATCAGTAACTGCAATTCGGCAACTCGGCGTGTCGTGGGCGGGGGGCGAACGTGGGAACGCTTACGCTCACGACCGTGAAAGACGCGAAGGGCGCCGGAGCGCCGACCTGGGTGCACGCCCGCATCGACGCCGCCGGCGGTCCGTCCGGGAGGACCGGAACGAACACCGCGGACACAGCGGGAAGCGCCCGCGAGACGGCGGCACCAAATGAGCCGGAGAGCACCGCGGCCGGCCTTGAGGCAGGCCCCGCGAGAGCCGTGACAGCCGCCCCGTCAGCGGCTCCCACCTCAGGCCGCGAGACCGGCGCCCCGGCAGGTGCTCCAGGAAACGCCCGGAGAAAGACGGTCAAGGACGTCGCCCGAGCCGGCGTGGAGACGGCAACCGCACCCCACGAGCCCGCCGCGGACCCCGGCTGGGACGGGCGGGACCAGGACGGGGAGGAACGGCCGTGCGCGCACTGCAGCCGGCCCGTCCCGCAGCGCAACGCCGCGGGGCGGCCGTTCAGGTACTGCCGCGACAACGACGGCGAATGCCAGCGGAACGCGCGCAACGCCCGGCTCCGGCACCGGTCCTCCCCCGGGCTCAGCGGGCAGGTGGCCCGGGCGTTCGAGGTGGCCGAGCGCCTCGACCAGGTCGTGGAGACGCTCGTCGAGGCGCTGCACGGTGAGCTGTCCCCCCTCGGGGTGGAGCGGCAGATCGCCCAGGCCCGCGCCGAGGCCGCCGCCGGGGTCCTGACCGCCCACGCCGAACGCGACGACGCCCGCTCGGCGGCGCAGCAGGCCCTCGCCACGGCCAAGACCGCCGAGGCCGCCATGAACGCCGCCAGGACGGCCGCCGACAACGCCGTTCGGGTTGCGGACGATGCGGCGGCGGCTGCCCGTACCGACGCGGAAACCGCGAACCGGGACGCCGAGACGGCACGGCGGGACGCGGACCTGGCCCGGGACGACGCCCGGCGGGCCCAGGAGGAGGCCGCCGTCCGGGTCGCCGAGGCGGGTGCTGACGCGGCCCGGCGGGTCGACGCCGCCGAACGCGCCGCCAGGGACTCCGACGCGGCCGCGGCCGTCGCGGCGGTCGACCGGGACACGGCCCGCCGGGAGGCGGCGACGGAGGCGGCGTTGCGGGCGGAGGCGTACCGGGAACGGGACACCGCCCGCGCCGCCGCCGACACCGCGGCCCGGGACCGGGACGCGCTGGAGCGGACGTTGCAGAGCCGGCTCGAGGAGGGCACCCGGGTCCGGCGGCGGATGGAGGACGCGCAGGAACGCGCCGAACTGCTGCAGGGCGACGTCGTGCGGCTGCAGGATGAGAACCGCCGGCTGGAAGGTGAACTTCAGCGGTCCAGGGACCGCGCCGACGATCTTCGTGCCCAGCTGACCCGGGCCGTGGAGCGGGAGGTGACGGCGCAGGCGCAGCTGCAGCAGCAGCTCACGACGTTGAGCGGGGCGCTGGCGCAGCTGACCGGTTCCCGTCAACCGGCGACGCCGCCTGCCGAAACTACCGGTGGTGAGGCGCGCCACGGCGCGGCCTAACTGGTCGATCATTGAAACTCAACGTAAAATAACCGTACCGACCCGGCGACTGGACTACCGCCAGACCCGGAAGGTCGTGTAATCTGCCCGCCCGCAGTGGGAATCGTCAGACCACGTGGTGTCGTTGGTTACAACGAAGCGCAACACGATTCGAAGGGGAAGACCGACCATGGGCGAGCGCATGCTGCGCGGCAGCCGTCTCGGAGCCGTCAGCTACGAGTCCGACCGCAACACCGAGCTGGCTCCGCGTCAGACCCGAGAATACCTGTGCGCCAAGGGGCACCAGTTCGAGGTGCCGTTCGCTGTCGACGCCGAGGTCCCGATGACCTGGGAGTGCAAGTTCGACGGCAGTGTCGCCCGGCTGGTCGACGGCAACGAGCCGGAGGCGAAGAAGGCGAAGCCGCCGAGGACGCACTGGGACATGCTGCTGGAGCGGCGTTCCATCGCGGAGCTCGAGGACATCCTCAACGAGCGCCTCGAAGAGGTCCGCCACCGCCGCGGCCGTTCCGCGTAACGGCGGGCAACCGCATAAGCACGCATGACAGCACGGACGCCCCGACGGTCGAGGACCGTCGGGGCGCTCTGCGTGCGGACTGCGGCAACTGTTTCGGGCTGTGCTGCGTCGCGCCCGCGTTCTCCCGGTCGTCGGATTTCGCGATCGACAAGCCAGCCGGGCACGCCTGCCCCAACCTCGGCGCCACGTTCGCGTGCGGGATCCACACGTCGCTGCGGCCGCGCGGTTTCGCCGGTTGCACGGTGTACGACTGTTTCGGCGCCGGGCAGAAGGTCGCGCAGGAGACGTTCGCCGGCCGGGACTGGCGGACCCATCCCGCGACGGCACCGCTCATGTTCGACGTGTTCGCGGCCATGCGCCATCTGCACGAGCTGCTGTGGTATCTGTCGGAGGCCCGCGACCTGCCGGCGGCCGCGCCGCTGCACGCGGAGCTCGACGCGGCCCTGACCGGCACCCGCCGCCTCACCGACCTGCCGGCGGAGCAGCTCGCGGCCGTCGACGTGGACGCGCACCGGATGACGGTCGTGCCGCTGCTGCGCCGCGCCGGCGAGCTCGGCAGGGCGCAGGCGCGCGGGAAGCGCCGGCCGTTCCAGGGCCGGGACCTCGTCGGGAAGGACCTGCGCCGCACCGATCTGCGGGGCGCGGATCTGCGCGGGGCGTCAGCGGTCGGCGCCGACCTGCGGGGCGCCGACCTGACGGCCGCGGACGTGACCGGCGCGGATCTGCGCGGCGCCGACCTGCGGGGTGCGGATCTGCGCCGGACGTTATTCCTGATCCAGTCGCAGCTGGACGCCGCCCGCGGTGACGCCGCGACCCGGCTGCCGCTGACGCTCAGCCGTCCGGGCCACTGGGCCGCCCGCCGCTGAGCTCCGGCCCGTGGTTGTCGTCGGCGTCGACGGGCAACACGCCACCGGACACCAGCCCGCCGGAGACCAGGTCGCCGGGCGGGGCCGGCGGGTCAGGGGGCGGGGCGGGTGACAGGGCGTCGCTGACCGTGGCGTGCACCGGGATGCGGCCGCTGAGCCCGACCGTGTCGAGCAGTCTGGCGAGGAACGGCGACGGCGCCGCCAGTCGTAGGAACCCTCCGTCGGCGACGCACCGGTTGTGGCTGTACGCGAAGGTGCCGAGCCCGACCGAGTCGCAGAACTCGACGCCGCCGAGGTCCACCACGATCCGGGTCCGTCCGCTGTCCAGCGCACCGTGCATCGCCTCGCGTAACAGCGGTGACGAGTCGATGTCGAGGGCCCCGTGCAGCGTCACGAGGACGATGCCGCCGGGACGTTCGTTCACTGCAACATCCATCACTCGATCCTGCACCGGTTCGTCACGTTCCGCAGCACAGGCGGTCCGTCTCCGTGCACACCGGGACCATGGGCGCGATCAAGGGCGGGTACGTTGCGTGGGTGCTCGCCCGTCTCCTCACGGCCGCGACCCTGGCGCGGACCGCTGAGTCGGGTGCCACGGTCGTGCTGCTCCTCGCGTCGGTCAGGCAGTTCGGGGACCCGGCGCCCGGCGCGCTGATCCTGTCGGCGTTGCTGGTCCCGCACGTGGTCGCCGGCCCGTTCGTCGGGCTCGTCACGGACCGGGCCCGCCGCCCGCGGCTGGTCCACGCGGGGTTCGCGGCGCTGTTCGGTGTCGCGGTCGGCGGGGTGCTCCTGCTGACCGGTGTGGCGCCGTTGCCGCTGGTCCTGGCCCTGGCGGTGGTCGCCGGGACCTGCGGTCCGATGATCTTCGGTGGTCTGTCGAGCCGTCTCGACGACGTGGTGCCCGAGGCGGGCCGTCCCCGGGCGCGTGGCCTGGACGCGGCGACGTACAACGTGGCGGAGATCGCCGGTCCGGCGGCGGGTGCGTTGCTGGTCGCGGCGTTCGGGGTGCCGGTCGCCGCGCTGGTCCTGTCCGCCGCGTGCCTCGTCGCGGCCGGGACCCTGGTCACCGTCGTCGCCCCCGGTCCCGTCGCCGCCGATCACGTTCCGGTTGCGGCGGGTGTACGCGACGCGACACCCCGACCGGCGGCGCGGCCGGGGGTGCGGGACGGTCTTGCCGCGATCGTCCGGAGCCGGCCCCTGCTGGCCGTGACGGCGGCGACGGCGTTCGCGTCGTACGCCGCCGGGATGATCACGCCGGTGGCGGTGGTCCTCGGTGTCGCGGAGGGGCGTCCGGCCGGGGGTGGTCTGCTGGTGACGGCCCTCGGCGTGGGTGCGTTGTGCGGGTCGCTGCTGGTGGCGCGGTTCCCGGTCCGGGTGCCGGCGCAGCTGGTCGTGCTGACCTGCATGGCCGGTGTCGGGATCGCGTTCGCGGGTGCGGCGGCCGCGTTGCTGGGTGCGGTGCCGTGGCCGGTGCTGGTCGGGGTGTTCGCGGTCGCCGGGGTCCTGGACGGGCCGATGCTGTCGTCGGTGCTGGAGGTCCGGTCCCTGGAAGCGCCGCCGGGGACCCGCACGCAGGTGTTCACCGTCGGGTCCGGGATCAAGCTGACGGCGGCGTCGGTGGGCGCGGCGACGTTCACGCTCGTGGCGGGGGCGTCCCCGGCGGCGCTGGTCGGGGTCCTGGCCGGGGGTCACCTGCTCGCCGCTGCCGTCGGCGCGCTGCTGCTGCGCCGCCGCTGACCCCTGCTCCGCCGCTGGTGTGCCGCGGGTGCGCCGCGCTGCGGGGCCGGGTAGACGGGCGGGCGGCACCCCGGGTGTGGGGTGCCGCCCGCTGTGCTGTCGCGCGCTGGTTCAGCGGTGGTGGCGACGGCCGTACTCGTGGGCGACGAGCAGGAACTTCTTGCGGCCGATCTTGTAGCAGTCGCTGTCGTCCCACTGGTTGCGGACCTCGCCGACCCAGCCCGCGAAGTTGCAGGCCTTCGCCGTCGAGTAGGTCCGGACCGGCCAGGACTGCACCCAGCGGTTGTCGCGGCGGTGACCGTCGAACGTGCCGATCCACCCGTTGTTGTGGTGGCGCATGCCGCCGTTGTTGTTCCCGCCGTTGCCGCCGCCGTTGTTGTTGCCGCCGGGGTGGTTGTTGCCCCCGCCGTTGTTGCCCCCGTTGTTCCCGCCGTTGTTGTTGCCGCCGCCGTTGTTGCCCCCGGGACCGCCGCCGGGGCCGCCCGGGCCGGGCTTGACGACGGTGGTGCTGGTGTCGGCGGCGGGTGCTGCCGAAGCGGTGGTGGCGGTCATGCCGAAGACCGCGCCGGCGGCCAGGGTCATACCGGCCATGGCCAGGAACCGCTGTGTGTTACGCATCGTTGACTCCCCCTCGTGTCGTGATGACGCAGTCACACTATGTAGTTGAACGCCACAAAATACGCAAAACGCGTCATCCTTTCAGTCAAAGGCGGGACGCCGTTAGGGCAGCCGGTGACACCGGTCGGCGTGACTCGTTGAACCTGTGGTCGTTCTACGCGACGCCGCGCCGGAGGACCGTGCCGCCGGCCGTGAACGGCGCCCGCCGCGTCACCGTGAACCCGGCCCGCGTGTAGGCGCGCAGCGCCGCGGTGTTCCCGGCGGCGACCTCCAGCTCGGCGGTCCGGGCGCCCCGCCCGCGGGCCCAGTCGGTGACGGCGGTGACGAGCAGCCCGGCGACGCCGCGGCCGCGGGCGGCCGGGCACACCCACATGCTGATCAGGTGGGCGACCTCCGGCTCGCCTGGGGTGATCCACCCGCAGGCGATCCCGACGGGTTCGGGGCCGTCGAACGCGGCGTAGCAGACGCCGTGCGGCGGCCATTCCTGCCACTCCCGCGCCGACCGGCGGGCCTCACGGGCGTGGCTGCTGGCGAACGTGGCCGGGCTGTCCAGCAGCGCGGCGAGCCGCAGCTGCCGTTTGAGCTGCCATTCCTCGCCGGTGAGGGCACGGGCGGCCCTGTGGCCTGCTCCGTGGCCTGCTCCGTGGCCTGCTCGGTGGTTCACCTGTCGGCGTGGTCGGTGTCCAGCTGCTCCACGACGGGCCGGACGACGTCGTCGAGGTGCCGGACGAGGACGGCGACGGCGCGTTCGGCCGCGGCGCCGACGTGCCGGTCCTGCGTCGGGGTCGGCAGCCCGTCCAGCGGCAGCGGGGTCTCCAGCAGCAGGGTGCCGCGCAGGTGCGGGTGCCGGCTGAGGTCCTCCGCGGTCGGCTGCACGAACTGCCCGAACAGTTCGGGCCAGCCGCGCCAGCCGCGGTCCCGCCACCACGTGCGGGACGCGGTCAGCGGCGCCGGGAGCGGCGAAACGAGCTCGACGCGGGCGGTGAGGCCGCCGTCGAACGGGTTGCGCAGGCACAGCACGGACAGGACCCGCCGGTGCCAGCGGACATAGCCGGGGTCGAGCAGCGGCGGGGTCGCGGTGGCCCAGGCGACGCATGCGAACCCGACGGGTGCGATGTCACCGATGGTGCCGGCGAAGTCAGCGGCCCGGTCCTGGACGGCGCTGAAGTACCGGTCCCGGTCGCGGTCCAACCAGAACGTCTTCACACCTTGCGACGGTAGCCCCCCGACGTTCAGTGCATGTGCAGGATGGCGGCGGTGACGGCCCGCCGCAGGTCAGGGTTGGTCAGCAGGTCGGTGCTGTCGGTGTGCTGGTCGACGGCGCCGACGGGCGGCAGCCGGCGGACGTCCGGGTCGCCGATCGCGTCGTGGAGCGCGGCGGCGAACCGTCCGGCGTCGATCACGTCGTACGGCCGGTCGAAGTACGGGCGCCGGATCGCGTCGACCACCGCGGACAGCCCGAGACCGTTCTGGACCTGCCCGGCGGTCTCGTACGCGTCGCACAGGTCGTCGAACCCGTCGCCGGTGTGCCGGGTGTACGCGGTGCCGAGCCATTTGCTGTACGGCGGGTACAGCCGTGCCTGCAGCAGCCTGAGCCGCATCACGTGCCGGGTGAGCCGCGCGGTGACGATCCGCGCGCCGAGCGTGTCGCCGGCTTCGGCGGCCCGTGCCGGGAACGCCTCCTCCTGCGCGAGGTGGGTCCACTGCGCGGCGAGGACGTACCGCCACACGTCCGGCGGGTACCACGCCACCGTGGCCCGCAACCCGGTCAGCTGCCCGTCGTCGTCGTGGTAGACGGCACCGCCGACGGTTTCGGCGAACACCTGCGCGGGGGTGGCGAGCCAGTCCAGCAGCGTCCCGGTGAACGGCGCCCCGAACCGGTCGGTGACCCAGTCGTCGAAGGTGCTGATCTCGACCCGGTGCGCGACGGGCCCGTCGGTCGCGGTCATGACCCGGATCCGTTCGCCGGGTGGCATGAAGTGCGTCGGCCAGCCGAGGATCTGCTTCGGCAGCCGGTCCCGCAGCATCGCGTCGATGCCCGGCCCGTGCCGGGTGGCGTCGGCGGGGTCGAGCAGCAGGGTGAGCCTGGGTCCCCAGTCGTGGTCGGTCGAGCGGGGCGTGTCGTAGCCGAGGACGTCGGACCCGGGTCCGATCCGCGCCGCCGTGTGCGGCAGTCCCGGGTAGTGCGCGTCGAGCAGCGGCCGGACCGCCGTGGTGTAGAACTCCTCGCACAGCCGGACCCCCGGCAGGAAGGCGGTCACAGGACGAGCGCCGGGTGGCGGGGGTCGTCGGCGCGGACGACGACGTCGGCGTATTCCTGTGGCATCGCTTCCTCGTCGTAGCGCTGGAACGCGGGCAGCGTCCACTGCCACGGGTCGGGGGTGCGCCGGGCGAGCGCCGCCGCGGTCTGGGTGAGGTGGACGGTGACGTCGAAGTCGAGGCCGGCGCCGAGCAGCATCGTGCCCGACACGACGACGACCGCGCCGGGCGGCAGTTCCAGGTAGGGGGCCCGGGTCGCGCGGTCCTTGACCGGGTCCCACAGCGACGGCAGGACCCTGCCGGTGCCTCCGGCGGCGGCGGGGGTGAGGACCTCCCGGGTGATCGCCCGCAGGTCGAGCCAGTCCTCGTAGTAGGCGTCGGGGTTGGTGCGGCCACGCTCCAGCCGCAGCGACGCGGCGCGCAGGAACCCTCCGGCGGGGATGTGCACAGCGTGCCCGCCGGCGTCGGTGACGGCGGCGGCGATCCGCGCGGCGAGGACCTCCGGCGCCGCGGTGGGTGCCCCGTCCACGGCGACCCGTGTCGCGGCGTCGCGGAGCACCCGTGCGGCGATGTCGGCGGCCAGCGCGTCGACGGTGACCGGCCGGGCCTTCACTGGGTGTGGTGGCGGTGCTGCGGGTCGATCACGTCGCCCTCGATGACCTCGCCCTGCAGCACTTCCCCGCCGCCGGCGGCTTGGGTGGGCACCTGACCCCCGCTGGGGGTGTCGGCGCGGGTCGCTTTGACGATCCGCGGCCCGAACAGGTCCCCGGCCGCGGCGGCGGAGATCCGCGCCTCGGTCGCCTGCCGGATCTGCCGCCCGGTGAACGCCCGCACGGGCGGGATCAGCAGGAGCAGCCCGGCGGCG
Source organism: Dactylosporangium sp. NPDC051087 (assembly GCF_055586325.1). Taxonomy (NCBI): domain Bacteria; kingdom Bacillati; phylum Actinomycetota; class Actinomycetes; order Micromonosporales; family Micromonosporaceae; genus Dactylosporangium; species Dactylosporangium sp. NPDC051087. The sequence goes on from NZ_JBVJIJ010000008.1 coordinate 270,011, forward strand.
TCGGTGATGAACCCGGGGACGAGCAGCAGCAGCGCGGCGGCGAGCCCGGCGACGCCGGTGCCGGCCTCACGGCCGGGTGGCCGGCCCTCGCTCATCGCGGTCCGCAGCCGCTGCCAGGCGCGGACGCCTTCGCGTTTGAGGAGGATCCCGCCGAGGACGGTGGTGACGACCCCGGCGAGGACGGCCCACCACCAGCCGATCGCGTGCGCGACGAGCACGAACACGGTGATCTCGGCGATGACGAGGACGAGAGCGCCGGCGGCGGCGAAACCCAGCTTCCGCATGTGCGTGTCCTCAGCCGCCTTGCCGCGCGCCCGCGCGGGCGTCGCTGGGCTGCGTGCGGGGTCCGCTGCCGGCGACGCCGCGGCGCAGCGCCTCCCAGCGGGCGCGGGCGCCCCAGACGGTGACCCGCAGCAGCGCTTCCCGGACGATGGTGGAGCTCATCTTCGAGTGCCCGCGTTGCCGTTCGGCGAACGTGATCGGGACCTCCTGGACGCGGAACCCGTTGCGGTAGGAACGCCAGGCCAGGTCGACCTGGAAGCAGTACCCCTGCGACGCGATCGACTCGATCTCGATCTTGCTCAGGACGGGGGTGCGGTAGGCGCGGTAGCCGCCGGTCGCGTCCTTGAACGGCATCCCGAGGGCGATCCGCACGTACAGGTTGCCGCTGCGGGAGATCAGGTGCCGGTGGAACGGCCACCCGACGGTCTTGCCGCCTTTGACGTAGCGGGAGCCGAGGACGACGTCGGCCTCGCCGAGCGCGTCGAGCAGCCGGGGCAGCTCCTCGGGGGCGTGGGACCCGTCGGCGTCCATCTCGACGACGGCGTCGTAGTCGTGCTCGGTGCCCCACGCGAACCCGGCCATGTACGCGGCGCCGAGCCCTTGCTTGCCGGGCCGGTGCAGGACGTGGAGGTGCGGGTCGTCGGCGGCGAGCTCGTCGGCGATCCGCCCGGTGCCGTCGGGGCTGTTGTCGTCGGCGATGAGGATGTCGACGGTGGGGGTGGCCGCGCGGACCCGTTGCACGATGGGCCGGATGTTGTCGGCCTCGTTGTAGGTGGGGATGATGACGAGGACCCTGCCGACCCCTGGGTATTCGCCTCGGTCGGGTGTGCTCACACGTCCTCCTCGGTCGGTGCCAGTGCTGCCCGGGTGCGTCTGCGGACCGCGGTGGCGGCCACCAGTCCGGCAATACCCAGCATGACGATCACATATTCGGGTCCGGCGCCGAGCGTCGTGGCCAGCGTCCGGCCGCCACCCAGGTGCAACTCCCGCAGGATGACGGCACCCTCATTGAAGCCGGTCTCTTCGTAGGTGCGTCCGGCGGCGTCGGTGAACGCGGAGATCCCGACCGTGGAGGCCATGAGCGCGTCACGGCCGTGTTCGACGGCCCGCAGCCGCACCATGGCCAGCTGCTGGCGGGCTTCGGCCTCGTCGAACGTCGCGTTGTTGGTCTGCACCGCCAGCAGCTGCGCGCCGCCGGTGACGGTGTCCCGGACGAGCCCGTCGTAGGCGACCTCGAAGCAGATGACGTCACCGACGGTCGCCGGCCCGACCCGCAGGACACCGGGGGTGTCACCGGCGGTCATGTCGGAGACCCGGTCGACCTCTTTGCTGACGATCCGGGCGATGTCCCGCAGCGGCATCGTCTCGGCGAACGGGACGGGGTGCCGTTTGACGTACCGGCCGGAGACGCCGCCCTGGCGGGGGTTCCCGGCGGGGTCGGTGTCGGGTTCCCACACGAGGCCGGCGTTCTCGACCCCGACGGCGGGGTCGGTGAGGACGGCACCGACGAGGATCGGCACGCCGACGGCGCGGGCGGCGGTGGAGATCGCGGCGGCGGCGTCGGCGTTGCGCAGCGGGTCGATGTCGGACGAGTTCTCCGGCCACACGATCAGGTCCGGGCGGCGGGCGCCGTCCTGGGTGACCTTCCGGCCGAGCTCGACGGTGGCCCGGACGTGGTTGTCCAGGACGGCGCGGCGCTGCTCGTTGAAGTCGAGGCCGAGCCGCGGCACGTTGCCCTGCACGACGGCGACGTAGACGCCCTTGCCGGTCGGCTGCTGCAGCGGCACGAGCAGCGCCGCGCCGGTGAGCGCGGCGGCGAGGACGGGCCCGGCGGCGGGTTTCACCCTCGAAAACCACCCGCGGGTGACACCGGCGTCGGTGCTGGGGCGGTGTGTGCTGGAGGTCCGGATGAACGGGACGGCGAGGAGGGCACCGGTGCACGCGACCGCGAACGTGACCAGCGGCGCCCCGCCGAGCGCGGCGAGCCGCAGCAGCGGCGACGTGTCCTGGCTGAACGCGAGCCGCCCCCACGGGAACCCGCCGAACGGTGCCCGGTCGCGCAGCGCCTCCTGCGCGGTCCAGACGGCGGCGAGCAGCGGCACCCACACCCACGCGCGGGCCCGCAGCGGGCTGATCCAGGCGGTGGCGGCGCCGAGGAGCCCGATGAACAGCGCCTGCAGCGTGGACAGCAGCAGCCACGGGACCATGCCGGTGTGCAGGTTGGTCCAGGACAGCAGCGGCGTGAAGTACAGGGCGCCGGTGAGGGTGCCGAGCCCGAACCCGGCGCGGAGCCGCCTGCCGTGCACGGACGCGGCGGCGAGGGCGACGGCGACGGGTGCGGCCCACCACCACCCGTACGGCGGGAACGCGACGAGCATCACGGGCCCGGCGGCGGCGGCGAGGAGGGTCGCGGCCCACAGCGGCAGGACCCGAGGACCCGGAGGCACTGCCACTGCCGCTGTCACCGGTGCCGCGGTCTGCGGCTCGACGGTTCCGGCCGGTGCCGGGTCGTCGGCAGGTTCGTCGGCAGGGCCGTCCGCCGCGCTGCTGGTGCTGACCAACGTCACCTGCGCCATCCCTCTGCCGTGCCGGCCGCCGCCTCCGACCGGGTGTGCACCGGCCCGCGGTCCGCTGTCCGGCCCGCGGCGCCAATTATGCGGCCCGGGCGGCCCGGAGAAGGAATCGGAGCGTGGCATGGGGCTGTGAATGTGCTGGGATGTGGCTGGACTGTGTCTGGATCGCAACCGGACCGGCCGTCACCACACCCTCGCGACCGTTGCCGGTGACCGTCGGGCGGGACTGCGGTGGCCCTGGCGGCTGTGCGCTTCGGGGCTGAAATCGGGGCGCGACCGAAGTCGCGCCCCGCGCTCCCAGGCCCTTGGTCCGGCCGGTGCGGCAGTGGTGTCGTTCGCGGCCTTCGTTCCGGCTCGGCGCGGGCTGGCTGCCCGGGTCGGGTCGTTGTCTACTGGTCGCGTGACGCCCCTGCCCTGACACCGGTGGGCGCCCGGCCCGCGGCCCCCGCCGACCCCCGCCCACTGGATCCGGTGGCGTCCCGTCGGTTGACGAGGACGTCCGATCAGTGGGCGTTGGGGAGTAGCGAACCGTGGTCACCCGCGCCGAAGTAGGACGCAAAGACGTTACGCGCTGTCCCGGGGGGACTGTCAACCGTCGCACGCGATGTAATTCACCTGCGTCGGCGTGTCGGGTGTGTCGGGTGCGGTGTGTCGGGGTGCGTTCACCCGCGCCGGATGAGCGCCGCCGGGCGGGCCGGTCGTCACCCGCTGTAGAGGTAGGTGGTGAGCAGCGCGGCCGCCGCGGCGGGATGATCGGCCGCGAGCAGCCCGGCGGGGGCCAGGACGTACCGGCTGTCGACGGTGACGGTGGGTGCGCGTGGCAGCGCCCATCCACCGGCGTGGTCGTGCAACGCCGGCTGGATCGCCGCGACGGCGGTGGCGGGTTCGGTGTGCCGGAACACACCACCGGACGCGATCACCGACGTGACGTTGCGGAGGTCCCGGCCGCTGCGCGCGTGCCGCCGCACGGCGACGACCGTGGCGGCGGCGGCGATGCCGAGGGCACCTTCGTCCGGGACGGTGACGTGTTCGCGGGCCGCGGCGGTGTGCACGCCGTCGACGTTCCACCGCACCCCGAGGTCCCCTTCGACGGTCCTGGCGCGCCACAGGGTGCCGGCGACGGCGGTGCTGCCGTCGGGGACGAGCGCGGAGTACACGTCGGTGGTGGCGCCGCCCACGTCGACGACGAGGAGGTCCCCGCCGGTGCCGCCGTCTTCGGTGCCGTTGATGGTGTCGGCGAGCAGTGACACGCCGGTGAGGACGGCGTCGGGGGTCGCCATCCGCACGAGCCTGCCGAAGCGGGGCCCGCGGGAGAGGTGTTTGCCGCCGATGACGTGCCGCAGGAACACGTCGCGGATCGCGGCGCGGGCGGGTGCGGGGTCGACGACACCGATCTTCGGCAGGACGTTCGCGGCGGCGAATGCCGGTACACCCGCCGCCGTCAGCACCTCGACGGCTTCGGCTCGCACGTCGGTGTTGCCGGCCACGACGACCGGGGTCCGCCGGCGGGTGGCGGCGACCTGCCGGGCGTTGTGCAGCAGCACGTCGCCGTCGCCGCCGTCGGTCCCGCCGACGAGCAGGACCACGTCGGGGTTCGCGGCCCGGACCGTCTGTATCCCGGTGCGGGTCTGCGGGCCGGCGGCGACGTGGACGACCCGCGCCCCGGCGGACAACGCGACGCGGTGCGCGGCGTCGGCGGAGACGAGCGCTTCGTAGCCGATGACGGCGAGCCGGAGTCCGCCACCGGCGGAGGAGCAGCAGTACACGTCCTGGACGGGCCCGGCCGCGGTGAGGAGCGCGTCGACGCCGTGCAGGACGTCACCGCCGGTGGTGGGGTGGGTCGCGGTGTGCGTGAGGGTGCCGTCGGTGACGTCGACGACGGCGAGTTTCGTGTCCGTCGACCCGACGTCCACGCACGCGACGAGGGCACCCATCGGTCTACGCCCCGGCGGCCGGCCCACCGGCCCCGGCCGCAGGCCCGCCACCTGGCCCGGCGGCCGGCTCAGTGGCCGGCTCAGTGGCCGGCTCAGTGGCTGACCCGGCGGCCGGCGAGGTGGCTGGTCCGGCGGCGGGCACGACGACGGTGCCGGTCGCGGAGACGGCGAGGACCGGCGGGTCGAGGACCGCCGCCGCTGACGCGCTGACCTCCGGGGTGCCGCGGCAGACGACGTGGCACGTGAAGTCGACCGTCCGGGACCGGGTCCCGACCCTGGTGATCGTCGCGGTGACCTCGAGGACGTCACCGGCGTGGACGGGCGCGTGGAAGGCGACGCTGCTGTACCCGGCGAACAGCCCTTCGTCGCCGTCGGTGCGGATGCACAGTTCGGTGGCGACGTCACCGAACAGGGCGAGGCTGTACGCGCCGTCGACGAGGTTCCCGGCGTAGTGCGCGTGCGAGTACGGCACGTACCGGCGGTGCACGACACGCACTCCCACCCGCGCCCTGCTCACCGGGCTGCTCACCGGGCTGGTCATCGGGTGCTCACGGCGTGGACGAGGTACGACGCGACCTCACGGGGTGTGGTGCCCCGGCCGAAGATCCGGTCGACGCCGAGGTCCTCGGTCTGCAGCTCGTCGAACCGGGGCCCGCCGACGACCAGCAGCGGCCGTTTCGCGGCGGGGAACGCCTCCCGGAACGCCGCCGACATCTCCCGCGTGTTGTGCAGGTGCGCGTCGCGTTGCGTGACGACCTGCGAGACGAGGACGGCGTCGGCTTTCTCGGCGCGGGCGTGTTCGACGAGCGCGGGGACGGCGACCTGCGCGCCGAGGTTCACCACCCGGCACTCCCGGTAGTACTCGAGGCCTTTCTCACCGGCGATCCCTTTCACGTTGAGGATGGCGTCGATCCCGACGGTGTGCGCGTCGGTGCCGATGCACGCGCCGACGACGACGAGTTTGCGGCGCAGCCGGGCCCGGATGCCGGCGTTGACCTCTTTCGCGGACAGCAGCGGGTAGTCGCGTTCGGCGACGACGACCTTGCCGGGTTCGACGAGGTGGTTGACGCGCCCGTACACGACGAAGAACGTGTGCCGTTCGCCGATCGGCCGGGCGTGCACGACCATCGCCGGGTCGATGCCCATCTTCCCGGCCAGTTGCAGCGCCGCGCCCTCGCCGCGTTTGTCGGCGGCGAGGGGCAGGGTGAAGCTGACCTGGACCATGCCGTCGCCGGTCGTGTCGCCGTACGGGCGGATCACCGCGCCGGTCGGGTCCGCGGTCATGCTGCACCGTCCGGGGCGTCGAGGAGGTCGATCGCGGGGTTGAAGTAGCCGGGTCCGCGGGCCTCGACGCCGTCGAGGCCTTTGCCGCGGTCGGCGGGGCGGCGCATGATCCCGAACGTGCCGGCGCCGATCGCGTCGAGGAGTCCCTGCTCGCCGATCTGCCGCAGCAGCGTCACCGCCTCCCGCAGCACCGTGTGGGCGCGGTCGCGGATGAACGGACCGGGGGTGAAGTCCTCGTGCAGGTTCCCCGCCGCCGACAGGACGTACCGGACGTTTTGCAGGGCGATGTCCCGGTCGGACAGCCACGGTGTCACGACCGCCTCCGTCATCATCCCGACCAGCAGGATCCCCTGCCCGGTCAGCGTCCCGGCGAGGTTGAAGAACCCGTCCAGGAGGTTCCCGCGGAACACGTCGCCGGTCATGTGTTTCGTCGGCGGCATCCATTTCAGCGGCGCGTCCGGGAACAGTTCCCGGGCCAGGAGCGCGTGCGCGAGCTCCAGCCGGAACGACTCCGGGACCTCCGGGTTGATCTCGAACGCGTGCCCGAGTCCCAGCTGCCAGTCCTGCAGCCCGGCCTCGTGCGCGAAGTACTCGTTGAGCAGCTGCGACACGGTCACCGTGTGGGCGGCGTCGACGGCGTCGGCGGTGGTGAGGTAGTTGTCCTCGCCGGTGTTGATGATGATCCCGGCGCGGGCGTGGATCTGCCGGGAGAACCGCTGGTCGACGAACGTGCGGATCGGGTTGATGTCGCGGAACAGGATCCCGTACATCGAGTCGTTGAGCATCATGTCGAGCCGTTCCAGGCCGGCGAGCGCGGCGATCTCCGGCATGCACAGCCCGGACGCGTAGTTCGTCAGCCGCACGTACCGGCCGACCTCCTTCGACGTCTCGTCGAGCGCGGCGCGCATCAGCTTGAAGTTCTCCTGCGTCGCGTACGTGCCCGCGAACCCTTCCCGGGTCGCGCCTTCCGGCACGTAGTCCAGCAGCGACTGCCCGGTGGACCGGATGACGGCGATGACGTCCGCGCCGGCCCGCGCCGCCGCCTGCGCCTGCGGGATGTCCTCGTAGATGTCGCCGGTGGCGACGATCAGGTAGATCCACGGCCGCTGCGGCGGGTCGCCGATCTTCCTGATCAGCCGTTCCCGGGCCTGCCGCTGCTTGTCGACGCGGGCGAGACCGGCCTTGACGGCTTTCACCGCGGCCCGTTTCGCCGGTGTACCGGCCGGCCCGGCGGTGAACGTGACACTGCCGGCGGTGGCTTTCTGCGCCAGCAGTGTCAGGTCCAGGTGCCCGTCGCGCAGCAACGCGTCGTAGACGGGACCGGCGACGCCGCCGGCGAGGCCGACCTGGTCGCGGACGGTGTCGACGAGCCGGTTGACCCAGGGGATGCCGTCCGGGTCCGCGCCGCTGATCCCGGCGAGCCGGAGCGTGGCCCGCTCCACGGACACCGTCGTGTGGCTGCGTGCCAGGTCGACGACCGGTCTGCCGGCGGCCGCGGCGAGCCGCCGGGCGGTGCCGACGGTCCGCCGGTCCAGCCGCAGCTTCCCCGGTGTCGGTGTTTGCTGTGCGGTCATTCGCGCTCCCGCCGTGCGTAGATCGGCCGGCCCCGCAGGACCGTCACCCGCGCGGCCGGGTTCGTCTCGGTGTGCAGGACCTCACCGATGTCGTCGGTCGTGTCCCACACGGTGAACGTCGCCGACCAGCCGGGGTTGAGGACCCCTTCGTCGTCGACGCCGACGGCCCGCCACCCGCCGCGGGTGTGCGCGGCGAACGCCGCCTTCGCCCCGATCCGCTGGACCGGGTTGTGGTGCCGCATCGCGGCCCGGCACGTCCCCCACGGGTCCAGGTCGGTGACCGGCGAGTCCGACCCGAACGCCAGCAGCACCCCGACCCCGGCGAGGGCACCGATCGGGTTGGACGCCAGGGACCGGGCCTTGCCGAGCCGCTGCGCGTACATGCCGCGCTCACCGCCCCACAGCCGGTCGAACGCCGGCTGGACACTCGCCACGATCCCGAAGTCCACCAGCTTCGCGATCAACGCCTTGTCCAGCAGCTCCACGTGCTCGATGCGGTGCCGGCCGCCGCGGACCCGGTCCACGCCGACCTGTTTCGCCGCGCCCGCGAACCCGGCGAGGACCGTGTCGATCGCCTGGTCACCGATGGCGTGGAAGCCGCTCTGCATCCCGTGCCGGACGCAGTCCACGACGTGCTCGGTCACCTGCGTCGCGCTCAGGTAGCCGTGGCCGTGCTCGTCGACCCGGTTGCCGTGCTCGTCCCGGCCGGTCCCGTCCAGGTACGCGGCCCGCAGGTGCGCGGTGCGGGCGCCGAGCGCACCGTCGGCGTACAGGTCACCGGCGGCGCCGACGGCGCCGAGCTCCTTCGCCTTCGCCGCCGCGTTCGGCTCGCCCCACAGCCCGTACACCTCGGGCAGCCATTGTCCGTGCCGCATCGCGGCGACGAAGTCGTCCTCGCCGGACGTGCCGGGTCCGCCGCACTCGTGGACCGACGCGATCCCGAGCGACGCGGCGTGCTGCAGTGCGGCGCGTTGCGCGTCGACGGTCTGTGCCCGGGTCACGGACCCGAACGCGACCTCCCTGACGAGGTGGTGCGCGTCGCGGCGCAGCCACCCGGACGCGTCGAACCCGGCGGCTGCCCGCACGGCGCCGGTGAGCAGGGCCGAGGAGACGAGCGCCGCGTGGACGCAGGTCCGGGACAGGTAGACGGCGCGGCCGTCGCCGGCCCGGTCGAGCTCGGCGGCGGTCGGGGTCCGCTGGTCCGCCCAGCCGGACTCGTCCCAGCCGTGCCCGATGACGATGGCGTCCGCGGGCAGGGTCGCCGCGTGCGCGGCGACGGCGTCGAGGACCTGCTGCCTGGAGGTGGTGCCGGCGAGGTTGAGGCCGCGCAGTGTGAACCCGGTGGCGGTGGTGTGCACGTGCGCGTCGACGAACGCGGGCGTGACGAGGGCCCCGTCGAGGTCGACGACCCGGTCGACCCGCCCGGCGGTGCGGGTCGGCGCGTCGGCGTCCGGTCCGAGCCAGGCGATCGTGTCGCCGTCGACGAGCAGCGCGGTCGCGGACGGGTCTGCGGGGGTGTGGACCCGGCCGCCACGGAAGAGGGTTCGCATGCGGCTCAGTCTGCCAACCCGGGCACCGCTTCGGCGTGTGCCGTGGTGTGTGACTTCCCGGATGACCCGGATGACCCGGTGCCCGGCCAGGTGCTCGGGTCGGTGGTCGGGTCGGTGGTCTGGTCGGTGTGGAGGCGGGCCTGGAAGAGGGCCTGGACGCCGGGGTCGGCGCGCAGCAGTTGCAGGGCGTAGTCGGCGTGCCCGGGGACGTAGCCGTTGCCGATGAGCATCGTCACGTCGGCGGCGAGCCCTTCGGCGCCGAGGGCCGCCGCGGGGAACGACGTCGCCATCGAGAAGAACACCACGGTGCCGCCGGGGGCGGTGGCCAGGACGGCGGCGTGCTCGCAGCCGGGGACGTCGACGCAGACGACGGTGACGTCCGCCGGGCCGCCGGTCCCGCCGAACGTGCCGTCCAGGGCCCGGGCGAGACCGACCGCGTCGCGGGCGTCGGCGATGACGATGTCGTCGGCGAGTCCGGTGCCGGCCAGCCGGTCCCGTTCGGCGGCGTCGCGGACCACCCCGACGGTCCGCACCCCCGCACCGCCCGCACCGCCTGAACCGCCTGAACCGGCCGCGTCGTGGGCGGCGGCCAGGGACAGGGAGCCGCTCTTGCCCGCGGCGCCGAGGACGGCCACCGTCAACGGGCGCCCGCTCGAGCCGGGTGTCCGACGTCCACCGGTCGGGGACTGCCCCTGCTCCGTGCGGCCGTGCAGCGCCTGCCGGACGACGCGGGCGACGAGGGCGGGGGCGCCGCACACGTCGAGGACGGCCAGGGACAGCTGCGGGTCGAGGTCGGCGGGGAGGACCGCGGCGATGGACCGGGCGAACAGGATCGCGTGCCCGTCGCACGGGACCTGCTCGGACAGGCCGTCCCACGCCCGCAGGCCGTCGGCGACGTGCAGCGGGGTCAGGGTCAGCGACACCAGGGTCGCCACCCGGTCACCGGCCCGCAGGCCCAGCGGCGACGCCGGGCCGGCCTCCTCGACCGTGCCGATGAGCATGCCACCGGACCCGGTGACCGGATTGTGCATCTTCCCGCGGGCCGCGACGATGTCCAGGACGGCCGCGCGGATCGCCGCGCCGTCCCCGCCGTGCTCGGTGCGCAACTGGTGGTAGGACGCGGCGTCCAGGTTGAGCCGCTCGACGCGGATGCGGACCTCGTCGGCGCCGATCTCCGCGCCCGCATCCAGCCGGTGGGCGGCCTGGGGCAGCACCCCGGCCGGCGCGACGACCCGATGCAACCCGATAGGCGATGTCATTTCCCGCACTGCCACAAGTTAGCCGAAGATTTTCCGGCACACCAGCCGCAGTGCGGGAAGAACTACCGCATGCGGGAAGGTGACTGCGCCGTCGACAACGCCAGGACATGCTCGACCAAACCGATCAGCACCGCCTTGCTCGACTCACGGTCCCGCGCGTCACACAACAGCAACGGCACATGCCCGTCCAGGTCCAGCGCCTCCCGCACCTCCGCCTCCGTGTACGACGACGCGTCATCGAAACAGTTCACCGCCACCACGAACGGCGTCCCCCGCCGCTCGAAATAGTCGATCGACGGGAAACAGTCCGCCAGCCGCCGCGTGTCCGCCAGCACCACAGCGCCCAACGCACCCAACGCCAGCTCGTCCCACAGGAACCAGAACCGGTCCTGACCCGGCGTCCCGAACAGGTACAACACCACGTCCTGCCCGATCGTGATCCGCCCGAAGTCCATCGCCACCGTCGTCGTCGACTTGCGTTCCACCCCCGTCAGATCGTCGGTGCCAACCCCCGCCGCCGTCAGCGACTCCTCCGTCTGCAACGGCCGGATCTCACTCACCGCACCCACGAGAGTCGTCTTCCCAGCCCCGAACCCACCCGCGACCAGAATCTTGATCGCCGTCGGGACCGGCCGGCTAGAGCGCCCGTAGTCCATTGATCACCGCCTTGAGGATGCTCTCGCTCGGCAGCTCGCCCGCCGCCGGAGGGTGGTACATCTCGATCAGCCCCTGACCCAGCAGATCACCGAGCAGCACCCGCACGACGCCCAGCGCCAGATCCAGATGCGACGCCAGCTCCGCCACCGCGAGGGGCTCCCGCGCATACGCGAGGATCGCCCGGTGCTCCGGCTGCAGCCCGTACCCGAGGTCCTGCAACGCCGCACGGTTCGCCACCACCATCGCGACGACGTCGAACGACCCCGACGCCGGATGCACCCGCCCGCCCGTCATCGCATACGGGCGCACCACCGGACCCGCGTCCCGGTCCACCCACGTGTGATCGACCCACGGCTCCGCCGCCAGGTCACCACGCCGCTGCTCCGGCCACGCGTGCTCCCCCACCGGCTCCAGCTCACCCGACTGCCCGTTCCAATGCCCGCCCTGATGCCCGCCCTGAAGCGCGCCCTGGGACGCCCGGAACTGGTCGGCGCGCTGCTGCTCCGCCCACTGCTGCTCGACCCACTGCTCGGCCTGCCCGGGATCGCCCCGCCCGTACTCCCGGTCCGGCTGGCCCGGCTGACCCGCCGCATGCCGCCCCGGTGGAGTCGTCATCCGCCGGCCGCCGGCCGCGCCGACGTCGACAGGTTCTGCCCCACCCGCTGCACCAGCATCGCCATCTCGTACGCGATCAACCCGATGTCAGCATCCGACTCCGCCAGCACCGCCAGACACGCACCCCGCCCCGCCGCCGTCACGAACAGGAACGCCGACTCCATCTCGATGATCGTCTGCCGCACCGGGCCACCACCGAAATGCCGCCCCGCACCCCGCGCCAGACTCTGGAACCCCGCCGCGACCGCCGACAGATGCTCCGCGTCCTCCTGCGACAGACCCTTCGACGCACCCATCATCAGCCCGTCCACCGACAGCACCACCGACCGCTGCACCGACGGCACCCGATCCACCAGGTCATCCAGCAGCCAGTTCAGACCGATGTTGCTTCCCTGCGCCGCCGTCATCCCGCCACCCCGTCACGACCCGTGCTGCCGATACCACTGCTGTCACTGCCGTCACCGGGCTCCGAAGCACTCGCATGCCGGCCCCGCACCGTCCCCGCCTGGAACGACGACATCATCCGCCGCAACTGCTCCGGCGACCGGCTCGCCTGCGGCACCTCCACGTCCTCCACATCACCGACCGCCGAGTCCTGCTGCAACTGCGGCGCGAGACTCTGCTGCCGGACCCGCTTCGGCAACCCCCGCGACCCCGCCACCCGGCCCGCCGGTGCGCCCGCATCCCGCACATCCGGTGACCCCGCCGGTGCGGCCTCCGCACGCCCCGCCGGCCTCGACCGCGGCAGCGGACCCGGACCCGACCGGCGCCCCTGCGGCACCTCGGCAGCCGCCGACGGCTGCGGCTGCACCACCGACAACGCCGGCCGCGCACCGATCGACGACGCCGGCAGCACCTGCGTGTGCTCCGGCACCCCACCGGCACCGTCACCCGGCAGCCACGAGAACGGCTCCCGCGCCACCACCTGCATCTCATGCGTCTTCGACAGGTCCGCCGGCGCACCCGGCGGCAGCGCCGACACCGACGGCTGCGCCACCACCAGCTCCACCGGCAGCAACGCCACCGCCGTCACCCCACCGAACGGCGAGGACCGCAGCACCACCCGCACCCCGTGCCGCGCCGCCAGCTGCGCCACCACGAACAACCCCAACCGGGCACTGTTCGCCGGGTCGAACTCCGGCGGCTCCACCAGACGCCGGTTCGCGTCCGCGATCGCCTGCTCCGACATCCCCAGCCCACGGTCCTCGATCTCGATCACAAAACCGTTCGGGACCAGCTGACCCGTCACGTTCACCCGCGTGTGCGGCGGCGAGTACGCCGTCGCGTTCTCGATCAGCTCAGCCAGCAGGTGGATGATGTCGCCCACGGCCCGCCCCACGACGGCACCCTCACCGATCTGCTGCACCTGCACCCGCGCGTAGTCCTCCACCTCCGACACCGCGCCACGCACCACGTCGATCACCGACACCGGATTCCGCCAGCCACGACCCGGCGCCGCACCCGCCAGAATCACCAGGTCCTCCGCATGCCGCCGCATACGCGTCGCCAGATGGTCCACCCGGAACAGGTCCGCCAGGTCATCCGGCTCCGTCGTCCGCCGCTCCATCCCGTCCAGCAGCGACAACTGCCGGTGCAACAACGTCTGCGACCGCCGCGCGATGTTCAGGAACACCTCATTCATGCCCTGCCGCACCGACGACTCCTCGACCGCCGACGCCACCGCCGTGCGCTGCACCGAGTTGAACGCCTCACCCACCTGACCGATCTCGTCCGTGCCCAGCCGCAACGGCGGCGCCTCCACCGCCACGTCCACCTGCACACCCCGCCGCAGCCGCGACACCACCGACGGCAACCGCTCGTCCGCCAGCTCCAGCGCCGCCGCCCGCAGACCGTCCAACCGCCGCGCCAGGGACCGGCCGATCCGCACCGACAGCACCAGCGACAGGATCACCGCCAGCAGCCCCAGCGCACCCGCGATACCCAGCCGCAGGAAGATCGCGTCGGACGCGTCCCGCGCCGCCTGCACGTTGTGCGCCTGCACCTCCGACCGGAACCGCTTCAGGTCCTCGTTCACCGGGTCGAACGCCGCCCGCCACGCCTGCAGGTTGATCCCCGCCGCCTCCGCCGTCCCCGGCGGCGTGGCAAGGAGCTGGTTCTCGAACTGCGTCAACTTCTGCATCGGCTCACCACCGGACAACGCACCGAACCGCGCCTGCGTCTGCGGCGGCAGCAGCGTCACACCGTACGGCAGGATCAGCCGCTTCTGACCGATCAGCGCCACCAGCTCCGTGTGCACCGACGCCGTGAACTGGTTGCTCGCCGCCGCCTGCGTGATCAGCGCGTCCTCCTGCGAGAACAGGTCCCGGGACAGCCCCAGGACGAACACGCCCGTCGCCTCCTCCGTCACCTCGGAGTCCTGGTGGTTCGACACCGACTCACCGATGCCGTACGAGCCCGTGATGATCCCCGAGTACGCCTGCCGCACCGCGTCCGCCGAACCACCCGAGTCCGCCAGCTGCCGCAGCTGCGGCAGCGCATCGAGGGCCTTCGTCGACGTCGCGATCGCCTGCTTCGTCTCGGCGCTCGCCACGTCCTGGAAGTCCTTGTCCGCGGCGAGCTCCCGGAACTCCTTCACCTCCAGGTCCGTCTTCACCCGCTGCTCCTGCACCGCCGCGGCGTTCTTCCGGCCACCGGCGACGAACACCGTCGTCAGCTGCCGCTCGACCTGCAACTGCTCGACCATCGCCTCGGCGGGCTCGGTCACCTTGTCACTGACGAGCTTCGAGTTCCGCAGATCCAGGGCCGGCTGCAGGGTGAAGCTCACCGCGAACAACCAGATCGCGACGAGCATGACGATCGGGATCGCCAGCATCGCCGTGATCTTCGCGCGGATCGACCAACGGTTGTTCATCAGACCTCAGACGTGTGCTCAGACGGATCAGGGTGCGGATCAGGGTGCGGTTCGGTTGCGGAACCGCCACCGTAGGCGGGCGCGCTCGTCACCGACCGTCATGTCCACGGCCCCGTTTTCCCGACCAGCCGGATGACAGACAGTAGAATCTCCCGCTCGGGCTCGAACCGCCGCAGAATCTTCGCTACTGTGGCAGTTCTGGCGGATAATTTCTGTCGCCGCCATCCCGGAGGTGTGTGTCGTGCAGCCGTACGCGTATGAACGCCGCGAACTCGTCGAGCCCGACTGGCGCCGCCTCCCCGGCTGGCGCGACGTCACCCGCGACGAATGGGAATCCGCCCAATGGCAGCGGGCCCACTGCGTCAAGAACATCGCCCAGCTCCGCACCGTCTACGGCGACCTCATCTCCGCCGACTTCTACGACGACCTCGCCCTCGACCAGGCCACCCAGGCCACCATGTCGATGCTCGTCCCACCCCACATGATCAACACCATGGTCCCCAACGGCGACATCACCGACAAAACACTCCTCGCCGACCCCGTCCGCCGCTACATGCTCCCCGTCGCCTCCGACCGCCTCACCGACTTCGCCTCACACCCCCACGCCAGCCGCGACTCACTCCACGAACACGACATGTGGGTCGCCGAAGGACTCACCCACCGCTACCCCACCAAAGTCCTCGCCGAACTGCTCTCCACCTGCCCCCAGTACTGCGGCCACTGCACCCGCATGGACCTCGTCGGCAACAGCACCCCCGCCGTGTCCAAACTCCGCCTCACCCTCAAACCCGTCGACCGCTACGACGCCATGATCACCTACCTCAAAGGCCAACCCGGCGTCCGCGACGTCGTCGTATCAGGCGGCGACGTCGCCAACGTCCCCTGGCCCCAGCTCGAAACCTTCCTCATGCGACTGCTCGGCATCGACACCATCCGCGACATCCGCCTCGCCACCAAAGCCCTCGCCGGCCTCCCCCAGCACTGGCTGCAACCCACCGTCGTCGAAGGCCTCGAACGCGTCGCCCGCACCGCCGCCCGCCGCGGCGTCAACCTCGCCATCCACACCCACGTCAACCACGCCCAATCCCTCACCCCACTCGTCGCGAAAGCCGCCCACACCGCCCTCGAGGTCGGCGTCCGCGACGTCCGCAACCAGGGCGTCCTCATGCGCGGCGTCAACGCCACCGCCGCCGACCTGCTCGACCTCTGCTTCGCCCTGCAAGGAGAGGCCGGCATCCTCCCGTACTACTTCTACATGTGCGACATGATCCCCAACGCCGAACACTGGCGCGTCGCCGTCTGGCAGGCCCAGCAGCTCCAGCACGACATCATGGGCTACCTGCCCGGCTACGCCACCCCGCGCATCGTCTGCGACGTCCCCTTCGTCGGCAAACGCTGGGTCCACATGGTCACCGACTACGACCGCGAGCGCGGCATCACCTACTGGACCAAGAACTACCGCACCTCCATCGAGGACTCCTCCATGGACCTCGACCGCACCTACCCGTACTACGACCCCATCGACACCCTCCCCGCCGCCGGCATCGCCAAATGGCGTGCCGAAGCGCAGCTCCCCCTGGTCGCCTACGCTGAGTGAGTGCGACGTAACATCCTGCGTCTGCTCGGGCTGAGCCTCGCCGCGGTCGCCGTCATCCTGTACATCAACTCGATCGGCGACGGCGAACCATCCGGCCCAGACCCGGCCGGCCGCCTGCAGTGCGCCCCGAACGGCCACATCGCCGCCGCGTACGCGACGGCGACCCCGACCACCCGGGAGACCCGCTCCCCGGAGCAGCTCGCGACCGCCTGGGCCCAGGCCCGCTCCAGCACCCTGCTCCGGGGACTGCACCGCGTGCACGAGGAACCCGAACGGATCGACATCGCCTTCGACGCCAAGGCCCACACGGTCGCCGTGCTGACGTTCCGCTCCCACGCCCCGCTCGGCTGGCACCTCGACGCCGTCGTCGCCTGCCAGCAGCCCGTCACCCAACGCACGACGAGCCCGAGCAGCGGTCCCTGACCAAGCAAAAACGGAAGTCCGCCGCGCAGCGGCATGTCTTTGTACTGGCGTGGCGTCAGCCACGTCGCCTAAGGCGTCCTAGGATGCTAGGAATTGGACCCACGGTCGCGACCCCAGAGGTAGGTGTCGCGCTCCGTCCCACGCAGGACGTGGACCAGGCGCACCTGCTCCCGCCGCGGTACACCCGCCGAAGGCAGCGCCACGAAGGTCTCCGGCAGCACCGCGACACTGCCGCTGACCTGCTCACCGTCGGCCATCCGCAGCAGGACACCGCACTGCCACCAGCGGATCGTCCCGCCCGCGCCGCCGGCGCCGCCGGGCCAGTAGTAGTCGGCCGGGTCCGGGACCAGATAATGCACGCCGTCCACGGCCAGGTGCTCCCGCAGGAACGCCGCACCCGCGCCCAGACCGAGCCTCAGCCGCGCCGCCTCCTCGTGCACGGCACACACCGCGTCCGTGTCGAGAGCCTTCAGCACCAGGGCCGCCCCGGGCAACGGCCGCCGGCCCGCCGGGGGACGCACCGGCCAACGCCGCAGCAGGACCCCCACCCGCTGCGGCAGCGTCAACCGCGCCGGACCCCTCGGATGCCCCGGCAGCGGCGGAGGCGGCGCCCAGACCTCCCCGGCATCCTCGATCTGGCGCAGCATCCACGCCTGCCCCTGCGGGCCCGCGGTGTGCCAGGTCCAGCTCATCGGCCTGGCGTCCATCGCCCGCTCGGACGCGTCGGCGCGCTCGCCGCGGCGCGTCGGCCGCCACCGAGGAGGCCGCGCCACTCCGGGCAGGTTGTGGCACAGGTCGGCCAGGAACCTGATGCGCTCCACGTCGCCGCCGCCGGACGCCAGCGCCCTGATCTCGATGAACGCCCTGGCCGCCAGGAGCGCAGCCACGTCGCGGTCCAGCCGTGCCTCACCCCGGCGCATGCCGTCGTCCTCCCCGGCGGTCGCTGGGTCCGCTGTGGTGGAGCACCCACCGCCTAAGGCATCCTAGGATACTAGGTGCATATGTCAGGACACCGCCAGGGAGTGGATCGCGCCGGCGCGGGTGCCGAAGTACATGGCGCCCTTCCACACGGCGGGGGTCGACTCGATGCAGCCGCCGATCTTCAGCTCCCAGAGAAGCTTGGGCTGGGCGTTCGTGTCCTTGACGTCATAGGCGTGCATGACCCCGGAACAGTCGCCGATGAAGAGCGTGTCGTCGACGACGACAGGCGACTGCCAGGTCTCGTTGCCCGGGACGCGGAACTTCCAGCGGACCGCGCCGGTCGCGCGGTCCAGGCCCATGACGTCGCCGCCGGTGGTGTCGAAGATGGCGATGTCCTTGAAGAGCGCCGGGGTGCCCCAGATACCGGCGGGCCGGCTGCCCTGGTCCTTCACCGACCAGACGACGGGATCGTCGGGCTTCGACGGGTCGAGTTTCAGCATCTGGCCGACCTGCTTGGAGCGGGCGTTGCCCTTCTCGTACTCGGAGCCGACGTAGAGGAAACCGTCCTCGTCGATGACGATGGAGGCGTCGGTGTCGTCGCCGGTCCAGAACCGGAAGACGCGGGTGGGGGTCTTGCCGGACTTCAGGCCGCTGATGTCCCAGCCCTGCACGAGGCCGCCCGAGTTCGCGAAGTACACGACGTCCTTAAAGATCGCAACGGAGTTCTCGATGGAGACGTTCGTGTCGCCGAAGTCCTTGAGCAGCTGTGCGTCCCAGCCGGGAGTGTTGAACACGAGCTTCGGGTCGACGGTGACCTTGCCGTTGGCGTCGTAGCCGCGGTTGAGCTTCACGATGTGGAACTGGCTGTTCTCGCCGCCCTCGAAGAGGTAGTCGTCGATGATGAGCCCGGAGCCGTCCCAGTCGTCGTTCCACATCGTCGGTTTGACCGCGGTCGCGGACAGTTTCCACAGCTCGGTCGGCTTGCCGCGGTCCAGGGCGATGACCCGGTAGTGGTTGTCGCGGGAGCCGGAGTAGAGCAGCGGGTAGCCGTCCGGGTCCATCGTGACGGTGCCCTTGATGATGTCGCCGGTCTGGAAGTCGGGGAGGATCCGCTCGCCGGTGGCGGCGTCGAGGAAGTGGATGGCGCCGTCGTAGGCGCCGAACACGACCCAGGTCCGGCCGTCCTTCTCGAAGACGGCGGGCTGGCCGGTCCAGCCGTTGCCGCACCACTGCGTCGTCTTGCCCTTGTCCTCCGACATGCGGCACAGGCCCCCGGTCTTCGGGAACTGCCACTTGCGCACCGGCATCTCGCGCGGCACCGGACCCTGACCGTAGTAGGTGCGGGTCGGGTTGCCGCGGAACGTCAGCAGGCCCTGGACCTTCGTCCCGTACGGCTTGCCGACCAGCGCCGGGTCGGACCAGCCGGTGAACGCGGGCTTCGCCGGTGACGGGGGCGTCGACGCGGCGGGCGCGCCGGTCGCGGAGACGTCCGGCGACTCGGACGCCGTGTCGCGCAACGCGTACGCGGCGGTGGCGACCCCGCCGACGATCAGGGCAATGGCGGCGGCGAGGGAGAGACGGAGGGTCCCCGTTCGTGACATGGCGACAGTATGTCGATCCCTCGCCACTGTGAGGCTCCTCCGAACGGCGCTATGAGATCCGGGCCACCGGGCTCACCCGAGCGGCTTCTCGAAGTGCTGGTAGTCCACCCCGGAGCGCCAGGAGCCACCCCAGGTGAAGCCCTCGGCCTTGAACGCGGTCACCACCACGTCGCCGGCGACGATCATGCCGGGTCTGACGTTACCGCGGTCCAGGTAGTCCTTGCCGGCGGGCGGCATGATCTGCCTGCCCGGCAGGTACGGGTTCTCGACGGTGTTGATGTCGATGGCGCGGCCGTAGGCGTGGTTGGACCAGTGCTTCGTGTTGGGCACGTTGCGGCAGTTGAACGCCGAGGTGTTGTCGGCGGCCATGGACGCGTCGTCGCTGCCGCCGAACGCCTCGATGGTCTGCATGCCGCGGATCGGGAAGCGGGCCTCGTAGAGCCTGCCGAAGATCCGCACGACCGGGTCGGCGATGCCGCGGTGCACCACGAGCTCGCCGGTGTGCTCGGCGCCGTCGAAGCCGACATAGGACAGCCGCAGCAGCCGCAGGTCGTCGAGGCCGACGGGGCAGCCCTGCCGCCACGACACGCCGGTCATGCGTTGCCGCGCCTCGGCGGGCAGCACCTCGACCGTGCCGGTGAACGCGGCGGGTGTACTGGCGGCAGCGGCCGGAGCGGACGACGGGGCGGGGACCGAAACCGTCGGTGACGGCGGCGACCCGCTGGCCGCGGTGCCCCCGGTGCCGCCCCCGCAGCCCGCCAGCACGAGCAGGACCAGGGCCGAGGCCACGGCGGTGACGGGACGGGGACGGGGGCGGACACGGTTGTGCATGCGGCCGATACTATGTGTCGTGCCGGTTGACCAGCGCAGACGACGCGCCCCACAGGCCCTGTTCGCTCTCGCCACGCTGTTGCTGGTGCTGACGGGCTGTGGCGGAAAGCCGTCCGGCGCCCCGCAGGCGACCTCGGCGCCCTCCGCCACGGACCCCGTCGAGCCGTCCGAGGAGGTCCCCGCGGCGTTCAGCAGCCCGTCCGGGCCGGCGTCGCCGTCCGCCGCGGCGTCGCCGTCCGCGTCGAAGAAGGCGTCCCCGTCGAAGACCGCGGCCGCGGCGACCGTGGCGAATGACGCCTCGCGGCTCAAGACCCTCCCGTCGAACACGACCCAGGTCGTCATCGTGCAGGCGGCCAGCGCGTCGGCGACGACGACGAGCCTGCGGGCGTATGGGAAGACCAACGGGGTGTGGCAGCCGGCGCTGTCGGCGATGACCGCGAAGATCGGCGGCAACGGCTTCAGCGGCAACAAGCGCGAGGGCGACAAGACGACCCCGACCGGTGTGTTCGCCTTCGACGCCACGATGTACGGCATCGCCGCGAACCCGGGCGTCAGGTACACCTACCACCGGGTGGTGCAGGACGACTGGTGGGACGAGAACAGCGACTCCCCCGGCTACAACACGTTCCACCACGGCGCGAACCCGGGCGGGCCGAGCGAGCCGCTGTGGCAGATCAGCCCGCAGTACACCTACTTCGCGGTGATCCGCTACAACATGCCGGCGACGCCGGGCCGCGGGTCGGGGATCTTCCTGCACCAGAGCACCGGCGGGTCGACGCTCGGGTGCGTGAGCCTGCCGCAGGGTGACCTGGTGGCGTTGCTGCGGTGGCTCAACCCGGCGGCGAACCCGCGGATCGTGCTGTCGCCGACCGGCGACCTGTCGCGCTATTGAGCGGCCCGGGTGGGCGGCGCCGGTCAGGTCACGTGGACGGTGCCGCAGCCAGGACAGGTGAACACGTGCAGGTCGGCGTCCAGCCGCAGGGCGGTCGGGCGTCGGTGGGCGCCGTTGTCCGGGGCGGACCAGTCCAGGTCCTGTTCCTCGACCGGGATCCAGTGGTAGGTCTCGTCGTCGTACTCGTGGTCGGTGATGACCAGCAGCAGCTCGGCCGGGGTCGCGCAGCGCGGGCACGGGATGTCGCCGCCGCGGCGCGGGTGACCGCCGACCTTCCAGCCGGGGGCGACGAACCCCCCGGCGATGCCGGGTGGCATGCGGTCGCGGACGGCGGCGGGCAGCGCCTCGGCGCACGGGTGGTCGGTGATCCGCTCCGGGTCCAGCAGGCACGGCGTGGGGATCCAGCCGGCGTGCTGGACGTCGCCCTGCGGCGGCTCGGTGAGCAGGTCCGCGGGCAGGTCGGCGGCGCGGCGCCAGCGGACGAGGACGGCGGGTCCGGCGACGTCGCGGAGGTGCTCGACCGGGCACCACAGGACCTGCAGCAGGTCGGCGCCGTCGGGGCGGGGCAGGTCGGGGATGTCGGACGCCCACAGCTGGGCGAGCGGGACGAGCGGGTTGGGGCTGGCGTGGCGGTGGCCCCCGCGGCCGTCGGAGCGCAGTTCGCGGGTGCAGACCGGCCAGGGCTCGGCGGCGGGCCACGCGAGGGGGCCGCCGACGTGGCTGTCGCCGGCACGGGGCGCGCGCTGTCCGGTCGCCCGGCGCGGGTGCAGCCGGGTCGCGGTCCTGCCGAGGGCGGTGAGCTCCGGGAACTCGGCCAGGATCTCCGGCGCGAACGGCGGAGTGATCATGGTGTCGAGGATAGTGCGGAACGATCATCCGGGTTTCTCGTTCCACGCAACCGCTCGGCACCCGGCAACGCGCCGAACCGGATGCCGGAAAGCGCGATGATCATGGCGGTGGGAGCGGTTGCGGGCGCGTTGCGCAATTGTTACCGCCAACAACATTTTCGAAAACACGACGGGCTTGTGCCCACCCGTCGCGGAGGAATACGTTGCCGGGCACAACAATCACCGTCGTCCCGAACGCACCCCGACGGTGGACCCCCCGCCCCGAACCCCCTCGCGCCCCGGCAGGGCGCATATCCGAAAGGACCCATGCAAATGCGCAAAGGGATCCTCTCCCTGTTGGCGGTAGGCGTCCTCGCCACGGGCGGGCTCACCGCCTGCGGCGACGACAAGGCGGCCGACCCCGGCACCGGCGGCAACGCCAAGAAGCCCAAGATCGGCGTGATCCTGCCCGACAGCAAGTCCTCGGCCCGCTGGGAGACCGCGGACCGTAAATATCTCGAGGCGGCGTTCAAGACCGCCGGCGTCGACTACGACATCCAGAACGCGCAGAACGACAAGGCCGCGTTCCAGACGATCGCCGAGCAGATGATCACGGGCGGCGTCAACGTCCTCATGATCGTCAACCTGGACTCCGGCACCGGCAAGGCCGTGCTGGACAAGGCCAAGGCCGCCGGCGTCGCGACCATCGACTACGACCGGCTGACCCTCGGCGGCTCGGCGGCGTACTACGTCAGCTTCGACAACGTCGCGGTCGGCAAGCTGCAGGGCGAGGGCCTCGTCAAGTGCCTCACCGACGCGAAGGTCACCAAGCCGGTCATCGCCGAGCTCAACGGCTCGCAGACCGACAACAACGCCACCCTGTTCAAGCAGGGCTACGACGGCGTGCTCAAGGCCAAGTACGACAGCGCCGAATACATCAAGGGCCCGGACCAGTGGGTCGCGGAGTGGGACAACACCACCGCCGGCACGACGTTCGAGCAGATGCTGACCTCGACGCCGAACATCGCGGGCGTCCTGGCCGCCAACGACGGCCTCGGCAACGCCGCGATCAACATCCTCAAGAAGCAGAAGCTCAACGGCAAGGTCCCGGTCACCGGCCAGGACGCCACCGTCCAGGGCCTGCAGAACATCCTCAACGGCGACCAGTGCATGACCGTCTACAAGGCCGTCAAGCAGGAGGCCGACGCCGCCGCCAAGCTCGCCATCGGCCTGGCCAAGGGCGAGAAGGGCGCCACCTCCCAGAAGGTGACCGACCCGGAGGGCAAGCGTGAGGTCGACGCGGTCCTGCTCACCCCGAAGTCGATCACCAAGGACAACGTGAAGGACGTCGTCGACGACGGCTACGTCACGGTCGCCGAACTGTGCACCGGCGACTTCGCCGCCAAGTGCGCGACGGCGGGCATCAAGTAGCACCCGGCGCTGCCGACCCGGTGTCCGCTCCCCCAAGCGGACACCGGGTCCGCGCTGTGAACACACCCGACGGGCAGCTCTCCCGTCGCGGACAGCGGGGTCCGCGACGTGCACACCCGCCGGACATGCAAGGTCGGACATGCAAGAAGGAGCATCGTGACCGACACACCTCTGCTGGAGGTCCGTGGGCTCAACAAGAGCTTCGGACCGGTCCAGGTCCTGCGTGACGTGGACTTCTCCGCGTACGCCGGCCAGGTCACCGCCCTCGTCGGCGACAACGGCGCAGGCAAGTCCACCCTGGTCAAATGCCTCGGCGGGATCTACTCGATCGACTCCGGCGAGTACCTGTTCGACGGGAAGCCGGTCAGCGTCCACGGGCCGCGCGACGCCGCCGCGCTCGGGGTCGACATCGTCTACCAGGACCTCGCGCTCTGCGACAACCTCGACATCGTCCAGAACATGTTCCTCGGCCGCGAGATCAAGAGCGGCATCGTCCTGGACGACATCACGATGGAGCAGCGGGCCGCGGAGACCCTGGCGAGCCTGTCGGTGCGCACCGTGCAGTCGGTCCGCCAGCACGTGTCGAGCCTGTCCGGCGGGCAGCGGCAGACCGTCGCGATCGCCAAGGCGGTGCTGTGGAACAACCGCCTCGTCGTGCTCGACGAGCCGACCGCGGCGCTCGGCGTCGCGCAGACCGCCCAGGTCCTCGAGCTGGTGCGGCGCCTCGCCGACAACGGCCTCGCCGTCGTGCTCATCTCGCACAACATGAACGACGTGTTCGCGGTCGCCGACCGGATCGCCGCGCTCTACCTCGGCCAGATGTGCGCCCAGGTCAGCGCGACCGACGTGACCCACTCACAGGTCGTGGAGCTCATCACCGCCGGTCGCAGCGGCGATCTCGGGCTGCGCAAGAACGGAGCGAAGGCATGATCGGCCAGCGGAGCGACAGGGCCGATCATCATCGGCGCAGTGTCGGGTCAGGGCGGCACCGGAGCGCAGCGGAGGTGACGTCATGACCGGGCCGAAGCGAAGCGGAGGAGCCGGGCATCAGCAGCTCAGCATTGGGTCAGGGCGGCGCCGGAGCGCAGCGGAGGTGACGTCATGACCGGGCCGAAGCGAAGCGGAGGAGCCGGGCATCAGCAGCTCAGCATTGGGTCAG